>NZ_JBEYXD010000014.1:0-202116 GCF_040644975.1 Streptomyces sp. NPDC046900
ACAGCGCCGATGGTACTGCAGGGGGGACCCTGTGGGAGAGTAGGACGCCGCCGAACAAATCTTGGGAAAACCCCGCACCTATGGTGCGGGGTTTTTCGTTTTTCGGGCTCGTCTACGCTCGTACCCATGCGCTATGACCTCGTCATCTTCGACAACGACGGCGTCCTCGTCGACAGCGAGCCCATCTCCAACCGGCTGCTGGCCGCCTACCTCACCGAGCTCGGACACCCGACGACGTACGAGGACTCCATCCGCGACTACATGGGGTCCGCGATGCATCGAGTCCACGACCTCGTCCAGGAGCGCACGGGGCGGCTCCTGCCGGCCGACTTCGACGACGTCTTCCACGGACGTGTCTTCGCCGCGTTCGAACGGGAGTTGAAGCCCGTGACGGGGGTCGTGGACGTACTGGAGAAACTGTCCGCCGACGGGACCCCGTACTGCGTGGCGTCGTCCGGGAGTCATGAGCGCATCCGGGTGGGTCACCGTACGACGGGGCTGACCCGGTGGTTCGACGACGGGCGGATCTTCAGTTCCCAGGACGTCGGACGAGGGAAGCCGGCGCCGGATCTGTTTCTCCACGCCGCCGAGCGGATGGGGGTCGCGCCGGGCAACTGCGTTGTCGTGGAGGACAGTCCACTGGGTGTGCAGGCCGCCGTCTCCGCCGGGATGGACGTGTTCGGGTTCACCGCGATGACGCCCGCGGCCAGGCTCGCGGGTGCCACACAACTCTTCTCCATCATGGGGGAGTTGTCCGACCTGCTGGTATGACCCGGGCCGTGACCGGGGCCACCGGTCCGGCGCTGACATTTGTCATGCCGAGCTGCGGACGATCGTTCCTACCGGCGGACCCGCCCCGGCGGCGAAGCTGAGGGCATGACGACGAACACGGTTTCCCAGGGTCACAGCAAGAAGCAGAACCTCATGCCGCTGGTCATCGACGTCGCGGTGCCGATCGGTTCCTACTACCTGTTCAAGGACGGGTTCGGGACGAGCACGCTGATGGCCCTCGGCCTCAGCAGCGTTGTGCCGGCCGTGCGGACCGTATGGGGCGTGGTCAAGGAGCGGACGCTCAACGCCTTCGCCGCGCTCATCCTCTTCGTGAACGTCGCCGGGCTGCTTCTCAGCTTCGTCGCCGGTGACCCGCGGCTGATGCTCGCCAAGGACAGCGGGATCAGCAGCGTGATCGGAATCGGGATCCTGGCCTCCGTGGTCATGGGGAAGCCGATGATGACGGCGGGCATGAAGCCCTGGCTGGTGAAGGGCGTTGCGGCCAGGGAGGCCGCCTGGACGCGGCTGCAGGACCGGTCCTCCGCCTTCCGGCGGGCGGAGCGGGTGTTCTCGGTCGTCTGGGGTGTGGTGCTGCTCGCGGAGTGCGTGGTGCGGGTCGTGGGCGCCTACACGCTGCCGGTCGACACGATGGTCTGGATGGGCTCGGTCGTCGTCGCGGTCGCGATGACGCTCGGGTTCGTCCTCAGCGGTGCCCTGGCCGCCCGTCCGATGGCGCAGCTGCTGATCGCCGAGGTGAAGGCTCAGAGCGCCGACGAGCCCGCCCTGGCGCCGGCTTCCGCCCGGTAAAGCTGAACAAAATTCGTCTTCGACGGGATCTACCCACCGGTAGCCCGGGGTCCTACTCTCGCCGCCATGACAGATGTGCTGCGGCGCGGTAGGGCCTCGCTGGCGTTCGGCTTCTTCGCCCAGGGCGCCACCTTCGCCCTGCTGGTGACCCGTATCCCGGCCATCCAGGACCGGTACGGCGTCTCCGACGCGCTGCTCCCCGTCTTCCTCGCCGCCGTGCCGATCCTCGCCGGCGTCGGCAGCGTGACGACCGAGCAGCTGGTCAAGCGCGTGCGGCCCAGCAGGCTGCTGCGCTGGTCGCAGCCCGTCGTGCTGCTCGCCCTCCTCGGCGTGGGCCTCGGCGGGAACATGGCCGAACTGGCCGTGGCCCTGGCCGCGTTCGGGCTTTCCGTGGGCGCCCTGGACGCCTCGATGAACATGCTCGGGGTGAGCCTCCAACGGACGTACGGGCGCAGCATCATGCTCGGTTTCCATGCCGCGTACAGCCTCGGCGGGATCGTGGGCGCCTCGCTCGCCTGGGTGGGCGCGCACGGACATCTGGCGCTGTGGGTTTCGTACCTGCCGGTGGTCGCGGTGCTGCTGCCGGCCACGCTCATCGGCAGCCGGTGGTACGTCGACGGGAGCGGTCCGGAGCCGGACGCGAAGGGCGCCGAGTCCGGCCCGCTGGTCTTCCGGCTGCTGCTGCCGCTCTGCCTGGTGATGACGTTCGCGTACATCGGGGACTCGACCGTCTCCAACTGGAGCGCCAAGTATCTGCAGGACACGCTGGGCAGCTCGGAGCAGCTGGCGACGGTCCCGTACAACGTCTACATGGTCACCACGCTGCTCGGGCGGTCCATCGGTGACTTCGGGGTGCGGCGGTTCGGGGCCGTGGCGGTCGTACGGCTCGGCGCGCTGGTGGCGGCGCTCGGGTTCGCGGTGGTGGCGGGGGCGCCCGGGGCGTGGGTCGGGATGCTGGGATTCACCCTGCTGGGCCTGGGGTTGTGCGTTCTCGTACCGCAGACCTTCGCGGCCGCAGGGCGGCTGTTCCCCGGGGCTTCGGACACGGCCGTCGCCCGCCTCAATATCTTCAACTACGTGGGCTTTCTGATCGGCTCGCCCCTGGTGGGTGCGCTCGGGGACGCCTGGAGCTACCGGGGGGCCATGCTGGTGCCGATGGCGTTGGTGCTGGTGACACTGGTGTACGCCCGCTCGTTCGCGCCGGGAGCGGACCGATACGGTGACGGGCATGAGCGGCCGCGCACAGCTGATGTGGGACGAGGCAGTAACGGGCTATGACTTCGGTCCGGACCATCCGATGGACCCGGTCCGCCTCGCGCTGACCAGGAAACTCGTCGACGCCTTCGGGCTCGACCGGGCGGTCGAGGTGGTCGCGGCGAAGCCCGCGGGCGACTCGACGCTGCGGCTCGTGCACCGGGAGGACTACGTGGAGGCCGTCAAGGCCGCGTCCGCGCACCCGGCGTCGGCGGACGGATCGTACGGACTCGGGACCGTGGACGATCCGGCCTTCGCCGGGATGCACGAGGTGTCCGCGCTGATCGCCGGGCAGTCGGTCGGGGCGGCGGAGGCCGTGTGGCGCGGGGACGTCCTGCACGCCGTGAACTTCGCCGGCGGGCTGCACCATGCGATGCCGGGCGGTGCCTCCGGGTTCTGCATCTACAACGACGCCTCCCTCGCCATCGCCCGGCTGCTGGAGCTGGGCGCCGAGCGGATCGCCTATGTGGACGTGGACGTGCACCACGGGGACGGCGTGCAGGCGGCGTTCTGGGACGATCCGCGGGTCCTGACCATCTCGCTGCACGAGCATCCGCGCACTCTGTTCCCGCAGACCGGGTGGCCGGAGGAGACGGGCGCGCCGGACGCGGCGGGCAGCGCGGTGAACGTGGCGCTGCCCGCCGGCACCGGGGACGCGGGCTGGGTGCGTGCCTTCCACGCCGTGGTGCCGGAGCTGGTCGCCGACTTCCGTCCGCAGGTGCTGGTCTCCCAGCACGGTGCCGACACCCACTTCGAGGACCCGCTCGCCCATCTCGCCGTGTCGCTGGACGCGCAGCGTGCCGTGCAGGTCGCGTGTCACGACCTGGCGCACGAGTACGCCGACGGCCGCTGGGTGGCGCTGGGCGGCGGCGGATACGCGGTCGTGGACGTGGTACCGCGGTCGTGGACGCACCTGGTCGCGATCGCGGCGGGACGGCCGATCGAGCCGGTGACCGTGATCCCCGAGAGCTGGCGGCAGGAAGTGTTCGCGCGGACCCGGCAGTTGGCGCCGGGACGGATGACGGACGGCCGGTGGCCCGTGTCGTATGCGGACTGGGACGCGGGATACGACCCGGCCGACCGGCTCGACCAGGCGGTGCTGGCGGCGCGGAAGGCGGTGTTCCCGCTGCGCGGGCTGCTGGCGTAGCCGGCCGCCGGGTGCCCGGCATGTGCGACGAAGTGGCGTACCTGGACGCACGGTTACGCCGACTGTGGGGTGTTTCCCGTATTCCGTGCGCAGGGCGGGGGCGATTGGGCCAGCATCGCTGTCGTGTTGAGCACCGGTGCACTGCGTGCACATCTGCTGGCCGCCCGGCTGGCCGGGCCTGTGGCCACCTCGCGCGAGGAGAGCCTGCGCAGCTATCGGCTGTTCGCCGCCCGCGACCCCCGCGTGCTGATCGGCCTCGATCCCGAATGGACATGGGGTCATCGGGATCTGATCGAGCTGATGGCGGACAAGTGCGGGGGCTCGGCCGATCCCCAGCGGATCTCCGGGCACGATGTGATCGACCCGCAGCGCACGCTGGAGGGTCTCGAGGCCTTCGCCCAGCGGATCGGCCAGGCTGCGCAGGACGGGGCGACGGTCCTTCTCGGCACTGGTCACCCGCACCGGTTGCTCGGCTTCTACGCCGAACTCGCGGACGCCTTGTCGACGGCGGGATGTACTGTCCTCACCCCGGCGCAGGGTCGTCGTGTCGACATAACGACCCGGTTCGGTCTACGCACGTACGACCTTGATTACGTACGGGGAGTGGCTTTCGTAAGGAACCCGGAGCCCGGAGGGGCCGGTTGTGAGCCCGGCGCACACACGCATTCGCCGCTGCCGGTGCGCACCGTGCTGGCCGCGGCCGCCGAGTCCGGCGGGCCGCTGCCGCAACTCGTCATCGGGGATCATGGCTGGGTCTGCGGAGCAGGTCAACTGGGCTTCGACGCGATCGGCCTGGCCGACACCGACGATCCCGCTCTCTTCGTTGGTGAGGCCGAGGGGCGCGTGTCAGTCGTCGTTCCCCTCGATGACGCCGTGCGGTCTCATTACTACCGACCGCTTACTCGCTATGTACTCAATCGAGCGTGTCTGTCACAGTAGGCCGCCGATGGCATCCCCTCTTCCCCACTTGCATCATCCGCACCTACATTGGGGAGTGAGCACGCAGCGACGAAGAGTCACCGGAAGGGGAAGCCGGTGGCCGTCGAGTGCGGAAGGTTCAGGTGTGTCATGGCTGCAGCTGACGAGAGGCCTCTGAACGAGGTTCAGTTCCTGACCGTGGCGGAAGTCGCCTCGGTGATGCGAGTGTCGAAGATGACCGTGTACCGGCTGGTGCACAGCGGTCATCTGCCGGCGATCCGGGTGGGGAGGTCCTTCCGGGTACCGGAGCAAGCGGTCCACGAGTACCTCCGCGAGAGCTATGTGGGGGTGGAGACGGCCTGACGGCTGCCCGATGGGGTCGGCCCGGCGAGGGCTCCGTACAGCCTCCCGGGTCACCTCGATTACGAGCTCAGCGCTCGGGCGGGTAGGCTAGGCCCCTCGTAGGTCGTGTGGGCCCATGGCGCCCAGCACCGAGTGAAGAAGTGAGCGAGGGTAGTCGTGGGCTCTGTTATCAAGAAGCGGCGTAAGCGGATGGCCAAGAAGAAGCACCGCAAGCTGCTCAAGCGCACCCGCGTTCAGCGTCGCAACAAGAAGTAAGGAGCGGCCCCCGCGAGGGCACCCTTGCTGCTGTGCGCCGGTGCGCGCGTCGGCCCCCCACTGCTGGTGGGGGGCCTTTGTCTTGCCTGGGGGCGGCTTCCGCCGGAGCGCGGTGGGGGTCGTCTGCGGTCAGCCCCGGCCGAAGCGATCCGTGCGGACGTCCGTCAGTCATATGACTTGTTCTGATCGCACGTTCGTGCGTGTCGTCACTTCGTGCATCGGGTGGTCATCACAGCGCAACATCAACCGGCTAAGTTGGCGGCATACGGGGAACGCGGCAGGCTGTCGGGCAGAAGCGTGCCCCAGTGGACGCGACGGGAAGAGAGGCGCTGAACTTGGGCAAGGTCGTGCTTGTGACCGGGGTGGCCCGCCGACTCGGTGGCCGGTTCGTACGACGGATCCAGCGTGACCCGGAGGTCGACCGCGTCATCGCGGTGGACGCGGTCCCGCCCGAGCACCATCTGGGCAGTGCCGACTTCATCCGGGCCGATATCCGCCAGCCCACCATCGCCCGGGTGCTCGCCGAGTACTCCGTCGACACGGTCGTCCACATGGACGTGACCGGCACCCCGCTGGGCAGCGGCAGCCGCGCCACGGTCAAGGAGACCAACGTCATCGGCACCATGCAGCTGCTCGGGGCCTGCCAGAAGTCCCCCACGGTCAAGCGGCTGGTCGTGAAGTCCAGCACGAACGTGTACGGATCCGCGCCCCGCGACCCGGCCGTCTTCACCGAGACAACCCCGCCCAAGTCGCTGCCGAGCGGTGGCTTCGCCAAGGACACCGTCGAGGTCGAGGGGTATGTACGGGGCTTCGCCCGGCGCAGGCCCGATGTCGCGGTCTGTGTGCTGCGCTTCGCCAACATCCTGGGCCCGAACGCCGACTCGCCCCTCGCGTCGTACTTCTCGCTGCCCGTGCTGCCGACCGTCCTCGGCTACGACCCGCGGCTGCAGTTCGTGCACGAGGACGATGTGATCGAGGTGCTGAGGATCGGCTCGCACGAGCCGCAGCGGGGCACCCTCAACAGCGGCACGTTCAATGTGGCCGGGGACGGGGTGCTGCTGCTGTCGCAGTGTGCGCGTCGCCTGGGACGGCCCACCGCGCCGCTGCTGCTGCCTGCGGTCACCTGGGTCGGCTCCGCGATGCGTACCCTGGGTATGACGGACTTTTCTCCCGAGCAGATCCGGCTGCTCACCCACGGGCGGGTGGTGGAGACGGAACAGATGCGTGTGACGCTCGGATACGAGCCGAAGTACACGACCGCGGAGACGTTCGCGGACTTCGCGCGCAGCCGCGGCCCCGGACTCCTGCCGCCGGAGGCCCTTGCGGGGGCCATCGACAGGATCGCCGCGCTGCCCGTCCTGGGCGGTGGGCACCCCCCGACGCAGAGCGCCAACTGAGGAGCGCATCAACAATGGCGGATGCCAAGGTCATTCCGTTCGACGACGACCGGTCCCGCGGGGCTGCCGCGCAGCGGCCGCAGCGGCGCCGGGGGGCGGGGAGCCGGAGGGGGAGCGAGCCCGCGGTGGTCCGTGAGGTGCAGCCCCTGCCGGGCACGGCGATCCCGCAGGATGATGTTCCCGTGACGCGCGAGGAAGAGCAGCCCACCGTCGCCCAGGAAGGGAGCCTGGAGCGACGCATCGCCGGGGGTCTGGCCTTTCTGCGCCGCCGCCTGACCGGCGACTACGAGGTGGACGCCTTCGGCTACGACGAGGAGCTCACCGACCAGGTCCTGATGTCGCTGCTGCGGCCGATGTACGAGAAGTACTTCCGGGTCGAGGTGAAGGGCGTCGAGAACATCCCGGACAAGGGCGGTGCGCTGATCGTCGCCAACCACTCGGGCACCCTGCCGCTGGACGGCCTGATGCTGCAGGTCGCCGTGCACGACAACCACCCGGCGGGCCGGCATCTGCGGCTTCTCGCGGCGGACTTGGTCTTCGTGCTGCCGGTGATCAACGAACTGGCCCGCAAGGCCGGTCACACCCTGGCCTGTGCCGAGGACGCCGAGCGACTGCTCGAGCGCGGCGAGGTGGTCGGTGTGATGCCAGAGGGCTTCAAGGGCATCGGCAAGCCGTTCAGCGAGCGCTACAAGCTGCAGCGCTTCGGCCGTGGCGGCTTCGTCTCCACGGCGCTGCGCACCGGGACGCCGATCGTTCCGTGCTCGATCGTCGGGGCGGAGGAGATCTACCCGATGATCGGCAACGCGAAGACCCTGGCCCGGGTGCTGGGCTTCCCGTACTTCCCGATCACTCCGACGTTCCCGTGGCTCGGTCCCCTGGGGGCGATCCCGCTGCCGACGAAGTGGACGATCCAGTTCGGCGAGCCGATCCCCACGGACGGCTATCCGACGGAGGCCGCGGAGGACCCGATGCTGATGTTCAACCTGACGGACCAGGTCAGGGAGCAGATCCAGCACACGCTGTACAAGCTGCTGGTGCAGCGGCGTTCGGTGTTCTTCTGACCGCGGGATTCTCCCGCGCCCAGCACCTTCCCGCTGCTTCGGATACGACGACGGGGGCGCCCCTGCGACCAGGGGCGCCCCCGCTCTCGTCGGAGCCGCGGTGGCCCTACTTGTTCTCCTCGCTGTTGAGCCCCAGTCCCGGCAGCAACCCGGGAAGCAGCGGCGGCAGTGTCACATGCGGTCCGGACGACGGGCTCTTGCTCGACGACGGCGAATCGCTGCCGCTGTCCTTCGGCGGATCCAGCAGACCGCCCGTGTTACCGCCGAGCAGCCCGCCGCTGCTGCTCTTGGACGAGGACGGCTGGGGCTTGCCGCTGTCGTCGCTGCTGCTCGCGGAGCCGCCGGTGGTGCTGGGGGCGGGTCCGTCCGAGCCGGTCGAGTCGGTGGCGCTCGGAGCGGAGCTCCGGTGCCGGCCGGTGCCGTCCGAGGACGGGGGATTCGGCAGGAGCGACTGCAGCGGGGCGACCTCCTGGTCTATGGCTTCGAAGACCGACGACACCTGCTGACTGACGTCGCCGAGCTGGACGGGCAGCCGGTCGCGCAGGGCGCCCCAGGCCTCGCGGTGGGACTGGGTGAAGGCGGAGAGTGCCTGGATGGGGGCGAGTGAGCCGTTGCGCTCGTACACCTCGTGCAGCAGGCGGTGGCCTTCGGACGCGTCGTGCTGCATGCCGGACAGCGTGCGGCGGACCTCGCCCAGGGACTCGTGGTCGAGCTGGCCGCCACGGCCGCGCTCCATCAGTCGGCGGGCCTCGTTCAGCCGGGTGGAGGCCTGGTCGAGGTAGAGCCGCCCGCGGTCGTTGTCCCCCTCGGTCATGCCGAGTTTGACGTCCTCGATGCCGCGTTTGAGGCCGTAGAGCGAGTCACCGGGCAGCGCGTCGTTACTGGCAGCGGCCACTCCACCGAAGGAGGCCGCCGCCACGCCGACGCTGAGTCCGCCCGCGGCGAGGCCCTTGGTGAGCCGCGTCCGAGGACGCAACTTACCCAGCGGGCTTGCCCGGTGCGCCCCCCGGGCCCGGTGAGAGTGCGCTCCTGTCTCCCGCCGTCCTTCCGCGGAAGCCGCGCCCCTCTTCCGACCGGGCACCGAAGGGTCCGCCGCCTCGCCTCCGGGAGCCGTGCCCTCCCGCAGCATGGCCTCCATCGCGGCCACGAGCCGCGCGCGGTGGACGACCTTCACCTCGGGATCGAGCGTCGGCCTCGGCAGCTCGTCGAGACGGATCGCGAGGCCCAACAGGTGGGCCTGCTCCGTCCGTTCCGCATCAGCCGGGGCCGGAGCCGATCCTCCGGACTGCTCGGCCGCCGTGCCCCGGTCGTCGGACTGGAACTCCAGGGCCTGGGCGAAGGCGTTCGCCCGCCGGTGCGCCGATACGTTCGCGATCACTGGCGGCACCTCCTCTCGTCATGACGGTCGACTCCCCAGGGGATCCTGAGGGTTGCACGCCCTGTCCGCATCCACACGAACGAGTGGAGGGGGACGGTCAGGGGGTGACCACAGGGAGCCTGTATCCCGCACAACGAGCGGCTCGGCACTTGGGTTACGGACGATAGATGATCGGACCGCGAATCCAACGTGCCCGCACGGAACGTGAGTTGAAGGTGGCGGAACGTGTGCGGCCGGGCACGGTGGACATGGGTGGCGCCTGTGCCCGGCGGGGACGGAGGAGCGGCTCGATGTGGTCGGCGGGGTTCAGCGGGCGTCTTCGGGCAGAAGCCGGGCGAGGGTGCGGACGGCCCGGTACTGGAGGGTCTTGATCGCGCCCTCGTTCTTGCCCATCACGCGGGCGGTCTCGGCGACGGAGAGGCCCTGGAGGAAGCGGAGTGTCACGCACTCCTGCTGCTGGGGGTTGAGTCGCCGCACGGCGTCGAGCAGGGCGGCGTTCGAGAGGGATTCGAGGACGGAGTCCTCGGGTGACCGCTCGACCTCGTTGGCGTCGAGCATCTCCCCGGTGGTGACCTCGAGGCGGAACCGGCTCGACTTGAAGTGGTCCGCCACCAGGTTGCGGGCGATGGTGACGAGCCAGGCACCGAAGTCGCGCCCCTGCCAGGTGAAGGTGCCGATCCGGCGCAGGGCGCGCAGAAAGGTCTCACTGGTGAGGTCCTCGGCGGTCGCTCTGCCGCCCACCCGGTAGTAGATGTAGCGATAGACGGTGTCGCTGTACTGGTCGTACAGGCGCCCGAACGCATCGGCCTCGCCGGCCTGGGCGCGCTCCACGAGGTCCATCATGCGTGCGCTGTCACTGTCCGCAGCCGGTCGGCGTGCGGTGGTGGCCGCCGAGCCGGAGCGGCCCCGTCGGCCGCCGACCGCGGCGCTGCCGTCGGCCAGTGCGTAGCACGGACCGATCGGCGCGGCGGTGGCGAAGGCGGGGACGGCGTACGCGGTGGGGACGAAGGCGCGCAACAGGTCGAGGACCGTTGCGCGCAGCGTGGCCAGGCCCGAGGCGTCAACCCCGACGTGTGGGTACACGGGACTCCCAGAGGCAGAGCTTCCATCACGTGCAGTGCGGAACCGTTCACCCGTCGTAGCGACGGAGGGGTGCCGGATTGCGTCTGAGGAGAATAACGCTTAGTACAGGCAGCACTACACCCAGTTGCTCAAATCATCGATTACGTCGCTTCTGTAACCGATTGATGCTCGCTCAAGTACCGCAGGGTGACCGATTGTTGACCGGTTCGGTCCGACTTCCGGCACAGTACGGGGCGTGTTGTGCCCGGGTCGGTATGCGGGGAGTGGTGGGGGCGGCGCGGGGGTAAGACGGTCGGAATGCGATCGCTTTCGGAGCGCCACCAGAGGTGAACGCCGCCGACCGGGCGACGGTGGGGCCGGCCCGGCCGCGGGGACGACCGCCGATCACGCACAGTCACCAGCATGGGTAGTGGTACCCGCCCATGACCCGTCGCCGTGAGATCGGCCGACGGCCGGCGCTCACTCCAACCAGTGAAACGTGCGACGTGTGCGCGAAGCCCTGGTCTCCGGCCCGTCACGGCCGCGAACGGGGGCGCGGGTGCCGCAACCGCCCCGTCGGACGGCCGGGCCGGCGGCATCCGGCCTGCCCTGGCGTCGGCCGGTGGCATCCGGCCTGCCCTGGCGTCGGCCGGTGGCATCCGGCCTGCCCTGGCGTCGGCCGGTGGCATCCGGCCTGCCCTGGCGTCGGCCTCCCGCCTGCCCTGGCGTCGGCCGGGGTGGGCCGCCAGGACGGTTGCGCCCCGGCCACCCCGGTTTCAGCGGTCGCCGGGTGGGCGTCCGGGACCGTCGCCGGGCAGGCCCGGGCCGTGGTGGCCGTGGGTGCCCCTTCCGGCGTCGGTCGTGGAGGCGTTCAGCGGCGGCGGCGGTGCAGCGCGATGGCCGCTGCCGTGCCGCCCGCCACAGCGCCGAAGCCGGCCGCCGCCGGGAGGCCGACTTTCGCCGCCTTGCGGGCCGTGCGGTAGTCGCGCAGGCGCCAGTCGTAGGTGCGGGCGTGCTTGCGGAGCTTGGTGTCGGGGTTGATCGCGTACGGGTGGCCCACCAGCGAGAGCATCGGGATGTCGTTGTGCGAGTCGCTGTACGCGGCGCAGCGCGAGAGGTCCAGTCCCTCCGCCACCGCGAGCGCGCGCACCGCTTCGGCCTTCGCCGGTCCGTGCAGCGGCTCGCCGACCAGCCTGCCCGTGTAGACGCCGTCGACCGATTCCGCGACCGTGCCGAGAGCACCGGTCAGGCCGAGGCGGCGAGCGATCACCGTCGCGATCTCCACCGGGGCGGCCGTGACCAGCCACACCTTCTGGCCCGCGTCCAGGTGCGCCTGCGCCAGCGCCCGCGTGCCCGGCCAGATCCGCTCGGCCATGTACTCGTCGTAGATCTCCTCGCCGATCGACATCAGCTCGGCGACGCGGTGGCCCTTGACGATCGAGAGGGCGGAGTCGCGGGCGTCCTGCATGTGCTCGGGGTCCTCGACCCCGGCCAGCCGGAACCACGCCTGCTGCCAGGCGAACTTCGCCAGGTCACGCGTCTCGAAGAACTTCCGCTTGTACAGGCCCCGCCCGAAGTGGAACAACGCGGCGCCCTGCATCACGGTGTTGTCCAGGTCGAAGAACGCCGCGGCCTTGTCGTCGCCGAGGACCGGGAAGTCCGGTTCCCGGTCGGAGACGTCCTTGTCCTGTGCGGCGACGTCCTGCGAGGACTTGCGCGCGGCCTCCGCCGAGGCCTCGCCTGCCAAAACACTCCTCGCCGTGGCGGAGCGCCTACGGGGAGTGAGCCATCCGAGAGCGGCCATGACGCGAGCATAGCCAGTCTGTTCAGTGGTTCCGGAGTCGTGAGGTTTGGAGGCTGTGAACTCTCCACGACCGTGTCGTTAAAGGATCGGTTGCATCGGCGTGGCGTCGAGGCGCCGACCGGGTGCGTCGGGTTGTGGTGCTCCGGCTCCCTCTTCGTCCCGGCGGGGCGAGAATGGCCGACATGAGTCCCATCTTTCGGCGCAAGACCGATCAGGAACCCGGTGACCGGCTCGTCACTCTCATCCGCAAGCCGGGGTGCCATCTGTGCGACGACGCACAGACCGTCATCGAGAAGGTGTGCGGCGAGCTCGGCGTGACCTGGGAGCAGAAGGACATCACTCAGGACGAGGGGCTCAACCGCCAGTACTGGGAGCAGATTCCGGTGGTGCTGGTCGACGGCGCGCAGCACACCTTCTGGCGTGTGAACGAGGAGCGGCTGCGCAAGGCCCTGACCTAGGGCCGCCGGTGCCCGCGTGACCTGACCGACCAGTCCAACTGGCCGGGAAAGTCGCTTAGGATCGTCGGCGACTGGTCTCGGGGGGCGTGGATCGTAGAGGAGAGTGGGCGGTTTTGCCCCCAGAAGAAAAGGAACAGCGGCGCCCCCGCGGCGGTTCCCCATCCATGCGGCGGGGGCGCGTGACCCCGGTCACGTTGGCCGGGCAAATCGGACACAATCTTTGTGCACGCGTTCACAAAGACATAGCCTGCATTCGACGGGGCGGTCCAGGGACGTGTGACCGCCTGCAGCCCCGCTCTACCCGCAGGAGCACCGTGGCAACTGGCCGAACTCACCGACCGGCGACCCGCAGCCGAGGGATTCCCGAGGCCACCGTCGCCCGGCTTCCGCTGTACCTCCGAGCCCTGACCGCACTGTCGGAGCGCTCGGTACCCACGGTCTCCTCCGAGGAGCTGGCCGCGGCAGCGGGGGTCAACTCCGCGAAGCTGCGCAAGGACTTCTCCTACCTCGGCTCCTACGGGACCCGGGGCGTGGGGTACGACGTCGAGTATCTCGTGTACCAGATCTCCCGTGAGCTGGGGCTGACCCAGGACTGGCCGGTTGTGATCGTCGGTATCGGTAATCTCGGCGCGGCGCTGGCCAATTACGGCGGGTTCGCCTCCCGGGGCTTCCGGGTCGCCGCGCTCATCGACGCCGACCCGTCGATGGCCGGAAAGCCGGTCGCCGGCATCCCGGTGCAGCACACCGACGACCTGGAAAAGATCATCGAGGAGAACGGCGTCTCCATCGGCGTCATCGCCACCCCCGCGGGGGCCGCCCAGCAGGTCTGCGACCGTCTGGTGGCCGCGGGTGTGACCTCCATCCTGAACTTCGCGCCGACCGTGCTGTCCGTCCCGGACGGCGTCGACGTGCGCAAGGTCGATCTCTCCATCGAGCTGCAGATCCTCGCCTTCCACGAGCAGCGCAAGGCCGGCGAGGAGGCCCTTCCCGACGGCCTGCCGGCCACCGCCGCGGACTCCGCCGACCAGGGACCCGACGGGGACTTTCCCGCCGTGATGCCGGCATGAGTCTCCTCGTCGTCGGGCTGAGCCACCGCAGCGCTCCGGTCAGCGTCCTCGAGCGGGCCGCGCTGGCCTCGGACGCCCAGGCCAAGCTGCTCCAGGACACGGTCGCCGCCGAGCCGGCGGACGAGGCCGCGGTGCTCGCCACCTGCAACCGCATCGAGCTGTACGCCGACGTGGACAAGTTCCACGCCGGTGTCGCCGAGCTGTCCACCCTGCTCGCCCAGCACAGCGGGGTCGGTCTCGACGAGCTGACCCCCCACCTCTACGTGCACTACGAGGACCGGGCCGTCCACCACCTGTTCTCGGTGGCCTGCGGGCTGGACTCGATGGTCGTCGGCGAGGGCCAGATCCTCGGCCAGATCAAGGACTCCCTGGCCACCTCGCAGGAGCTGCACACCGCCGGACGGCTGCTGAACGACCTGTTCCAGCAGTCGCTGCGGGTGGGCAAGCGCGCCCACTCCGAGACCGGGATCGACCGCGCCGGTCAGTCGCTGGTGACCTTCGGCCTGGAGCAGCTCTCGTCCGGTGCGCCGGTCGAGACCTGGGCCGCGGGCAAGCGCGCCCTCGTGATCGGCGCGGGCTCGATGTCCTCGCTGGCCGCCGCGACCCTCGCACGCGCCGGGGTCGCCGAGATCGTGATCGCCAACCGCACGCTGGAGCGTGCCGAGCGTCTGGCGAAGATCCTGACGGAGGGCGACGACACGGACGTGTCGGCACGTGCGGTACCGATGGACACGGTGCCGGACGAGCTGACACGTGCCGATGTCGTGGTCTCCTGCACCGGCGCGACGGGTCTGGTCCTGACGGCGCAGGCGGTCGCTGAGGCGCTCGAGGGACGCGTGGACGGCCCCTCAGACCCTCTCGTCCCTGCCACCCCGGCCGCCCCGGCACAGGGCGCCCAGGTCGCGCGTACGGCCGTGGCGTCGATGCCCGGCCAGGCCGCCGCACGGGACGAACTCGCCCCGACCAGCCTGGGCACCGAGGACGGCTGCCCGCTCGACCTGTCCGCCGTGCAGGGCACGGCCGGCTTCTCGGTGCTCGGCGAGGCCGCCGTCGCGGGGATGCGAGCCGCCGAGCTGGAGCAGCACGCGGCCTGGGTCGACAAGGGCGACAAGGAGCGCAGCGGCCGTCCGGCCGGCAGTGCCGTGCTCGACCCGGAGACCGAGGCCGAGGTCATCACCGCGCTGGCCGCCACCGCGGCCACCGTCGGCCGGATCCCCGAGCGCCGCCGCCCCGAACCCGTCGTGCCGGCCCCCCGCCCCGCGCCCGTGCTGTCCATCCTCGACCTCGCGATGCCGCGGGACGTCGACGCGGCCGTGCACCGGCTGCCCGGGGTACAGCTGGTCGACATCGAGTCCCTGGCCGAGGCCTCCGCCGACGCGCCGATGGCCGCCGACGTCGATCAGGTGCGGCGGATCGTCTCCGACGAGGTCACCGCGTTCGGCGCCGCCCAGCGCGCGGCGCACATCACGCCGACCGTGGTCGCGCTGCGCTCGATGGCCGCCGACGTGGTGGCGAACGAGATCGCGCGCCTGGAGGGGCGGCTGCCGGGCCTGGACGCCAAGCACCGGGCCGAGATCACCCAGACCGTGCGGCGCGTCGTCGACAAGCTGCTGCACGCGCCGACCGTACGGGTCAAGCAGCTGGCCGCCGAGCCCGGCGGCGCCGGATACGCGGACGCACTGCGCACCCTGTTCGACCTGGACCCCGAGACGGTCGCCTCCGTCTCCCGGGCCGAGGACGCCGACAGCACCGAGAACACCGAGAACGCCGAGAACCGAGGGCGAGCATGAGTGAGCCACGTGAGCCGCAGGCGCACGCCACACACCGAGACGGGGCACTGAGGCTCGGGACCAGGCGCAGCAAACTCGCCATGGCCCAGTCCGGACAGGTCGCGGACGCCGTGCGCCGGGTCACCGGACGGCCGGTGGAGCTCGTGGAGATCACGACGTACGGCGACATCTCCCGTGAGCACCTCGCTCAGATCGGCGGCACCGGTGTGTTCGTGACCGCGCTGCGCGACGCCCTGATCAGGGGCGAGGTCGACCTCGCGGTGCACTCCCTCAAGGACCTGCCGACCACGCAGCCGCAGGAGCTGGCGCTGGCCGCGGTGCCCGTACGCGAGGACCCGCGTGACGTGGTGGTGGCGCGCGACGCCCTGAAGTTCACGGACCTGCCCCGCGGCGCACGCATCGGCACCGGTTCGCCGCGCCGTATGGCGCAGCTCAACGCGTACGCGCGCGGCCACGGCCTCGACATCGAGACGGTCCCGATCCGCGGCAACATCGACACGCGGATCGGATACGTCCGCAGCGGCGAGCTGGACGCCGTGGTCCTCGCCGCGGCCGGACTGAACCGCATCGGCCGGATCGACGAAGCGACCGACTTCCTGTCGGTCGACACGGTTTTGCCCGCCCCCGGCCAGGGGGCACTGGCGATCGAGTGCACCGCGGACAACGCGGACCTGATCGCGGCGCTCGCCGAGCTCGACGACCCGTTCACCCGGGCCGCCGTGACCGCCGAGCGGTCCCTGCTCGCCGCCCTGGAGGCCGGTTGCAGCGCCCCTGTGGGCGCGCTGGCCGACCTGTTGGCCGACGGGCAGATTGTCCAAGAAATGCGCCTGCGCGGCGTCGTCGGCACCCCCGACGGCCGGGCGCTGGTGCAGCTGTCCACCACCGGTCCCGTGCCCGAGACGCACGACCAGGCAATGGCGCTCGGTCGCGAACTCGCTGCCGAGATGCTCGCCAAGGGCGCGGCCGGTCTGATGGGGGAGCGAGCACATTGAGCCCCACCACCCTTCCCGCCGGCCTTGAACACGGGTACGTCACCTTCCTCGGTGCCGGACCCGGGGATCCGGGACTTCTCACCCTGCGCGCCGTGGAGGCGCTGGCGAACGCGGACGTGCTCGTCGGCGAGCACGAGGCGCTCGACGTCGTGCGCACGCATGCCAGAGCAGGCGTCGCCGTCGTGAACACGGACCCGGACCCCGCCACGGGTTCGTATCCGGGCACGGGCACGCCTCAGCTAGCGGTCGTTGACGGCGAGTCAACAGCCGCTGGTGTCCCCGCGTTCAGGGATGCGGCACATCTTGTCATGGAGGCTGCGCGGGGCGGCAGGCGGGTCGTCCGTGCGGTGACCGGGGACCCCGGCATGGACGCGTACGCCACCGGAGAGATGCTGGCGTGCGCCGCCGCGGGCGTCCCGTTCGAGGTCGTGCCCGGCGTCGCGACCGCCGTCGGCGTGCCCGCGTACGCGGGTGTGCCGCTGCGGGACGCGCAGGGCACCGACGTACGGTTCGTGGACGCGCGGACCGCCACGGACCGCTGCTGGACCGAGATCGGCGCCTCCGACGGCACCGTCGTGGTCTCCACGACGCTGGACTCGGTGGCCGCCGCCGCGGGTGAGCTGGTGGCCGCGGGCCGCAAGCCGGACACGCCGCTGACGGTGACCGTCGCCGGTACGACGACCCGGCAGCGCACCTGGACCGCGACGCTCGGCTCGATCGCGCAGACGCTCAAGCAGGCGAAGGTCCTGCCGTCTCCCGAGGGCGGGCGTCCGGTGATAGCCGTGGTCGGTGAGCGATCCTCCGCCGCCCAGCGCGACCAGCTGTCGTGGTTCGAGAACAAGCCGCTGTTCGGCTGGAAGGTCCTCGTCCCGCGTACGAAGGAGCAGGCGGTCTCGCTCTCCGACCAGCTGCGGTCGTACGGGGCCGTGCCGCACGAGGTGCCGACGATCGCCGTCGAGCCGCCGCGCACGCCCCAGCAGATGGAGCGGGCGGTCAAGGGTCTGGTGACGGGCCGCTACGAGTGGATCGCGTTCACGTCGGTCAACGCGGTGAAGGCGGTCCGCGAGAAGTTCGAGGAGTACGGCCTCGACGCGCGCGCCTTCGCGGGCATCAAGGTGGCCGCGGTCGGCGAGCAGACGGCGAAGGCGCTGGTGGCCTTCGGCGTGAAGCCGGACCTGATCCCGAGCGGCGAGCAGTCCGCGGCCGGTCTGCTGGAGGACTGGCCGCCGTACGACCCGGTGTTCGACCCGATCGACCGCGTGTTCCTCCCGCGCGCCGACATCGCCACGGAGACCCTGGTGGCCGGGCTGATCGAGCTGGGCTGGGAGGTCGACGACGTCACCGCGTACCGGACGGTCCGCGCCTCGCCGCCGCCGGCCGAGACCCGCGAGGCGATCAAGGGCGGCGGCTTCGACGCGGTCCTGTTCACGTCCTCCTCGACGGTTCGGAACCTGGTGGGCATCGCGGGCAAGCCGCACAACGTGACGGTGATCGCCTGCATCGGCCCCGCCACGGCGAAGACGGCGGAGGAACACGGCCTGCGCGTCGATGTCATGGCTCCGGAGCCGTCCGTACACGCGCTGGCGGAGGCGCTCGCGGACTTCGGCCTGAGGCGGCGCACCGCCGCCCACGAGGCCGGGGATCCGGTGACGCGGCCGAGCGAGCGGCGGCCGGGGGCACGGCGGCGTCGTACGACGACCTGAGCCACTGCCGGGCCGAAAGCGACCGGACGCGAAAGAACCCCTCCGACCGTGACATGCGGTCGGAGGGGTTCTTCGCGCTGGACCGGCGATCAGTCCTCGCAGCCGGGTGCCGGGCCGGCGCAGTTCGTGTCGTCATCGCCCTGCACGGTGCTGCCGACGAGGGCCAGGGCACCCGGAAACCGCGGGAGTTCCGCTCGATGGCTCGTGCCTCCGATACGTCCGCACCGGTCGACACCACGTCGGCAAAAGGACCCCTGGGCCGGGCGTAGCGTAGAGAGCATGACGAAGTACGGATCCTTCCCCGGTTCCCGTCCGCGGCGGCTGCGTGCCACACCCACCATGCGTCGTATGGTCGCCGAGACGAGGCTGCACCCGGCCGACTTCATCCTCCCCGCGTTCGTGCGGGAGGGCGTGAGTGAGCCGGTGCCGGTCGGGTCCATGCCCGGCGTCGTGCAGCACACCCGGGACAGCCTGAAGAAGGCCGCCGCGGAGGCGGTGGAGGCCGGGATCTCCGGGATCATGCTCTTCGGCGTGCCCGAGGAGTCGAAGAAGGACGCCGTCGGGACGACGGGCACCGACCCGGACGGGATTCTGCAGGTCGCCCTGCGCGATGTCCGGGCCGAGGTCGGCGACGACCTGCTCGTCATGTCCGACCTGTGCCTGGACGAGTTCACCGACCACGGGCACTGCGGTGTGCTCGACGCCGAGGGGCGCGTGGACAACGACGCCACCCTGGAGCGGTACGCCGAGATGGCGCAGGTGCAGGCCGACGCCGGTGCCCATGTCGTCGGGCCCAGCGGCATGATGGACGGCCAGATCGGCGTCGTCCGGGACGCGCTCGACCAGATCGGGCGCGAGGACGTCGCGATCCTCGCCTACACCGCCAAGTACTCCTCAGCCTTCTACGGGCCGTTCCGGGAGGCCGTCGCCTCGTCCCTGGAGGGCGACCGCAAGACGTACCAGCAGGACCCCGCCAACTGGCGCGAGTCCCTGCGGGAACTCGCCCTCGACCTGGAGGAGGGCGCCGACATGGTGATGGTCAAGCCGGCCGGGCCCTACCTCGACATCCTGGCGAGGGTCGCGGACGCGGTCGACGTGCCGGTGGCCGCGTACCAGATCTCCGGTGAGTACGCGATGATCGAGGCCGCGGCCGAGAAGGGCTGGATCGACCGGGACCGGGCGATCATCGAGGCCCTGACCGGCATCAAGCGGGCCGGTGCCCGCGACATCCTGACCTACTGGGCCACCGAGGTCGCCCGCAGCCTGCGCTGACGCCCGCCGGTCAGTACGTCAGGGCCGCCTCCCGGTTCGAGAGCCAGTACGTGACGGTCACCTTGTCGTCGACGTGCACGCCCTCGCCCGGGAGCGCCGGGTGCGCGGTGTGGCCGTCGTGAAAGGCGACCGTGAGGGTCTTCACCGTGCGGCCGTGTCCGCCGGTGCCGTCCGCCGCCGACAGGAGCACGCCCGCGTAGGCCGATGCGCCGGGAGAGAGCGTGACGGCGGAGCGCGGTCGCGTCTCCCGCGCGGGCGGCGCCGAGGAGTCCGCTTCGCCGAAGCGGGCCTTCGGGTAGCCGGTCAGCGTGCAGTTCGTCGCACCCGTGTTGGTGACCGTCAGAAGCAGATGGTCCGTGGGACGGGAGACCGGGGTCGCCGTCGTCCTGGTGTGGCCGCCCGAGCAGGGGGCCGCCGTGCCGGGGCCCCCGGCGCCGCGGACCGGGCCGTCGGAGAGGGTCGACTCCGAGGACGGTCCCTCGTCCCGTACGCCCTCCCCGTTCTGGCAGGCCGTGAGTCCCAGGGCGGCGAGCACGGCCGTGGCGGCGAGCAGTCGAGTCCGGGAGGCACGGGCGGTACCGGTGGTGCGAGCAGACATGGGTCGGCCCTTCGACGTCAGGAACTGGGGGGTGGCGCGGCCGCTCGACCGGTCACCGGGAGCGGAAGCCTCGCTACCGGACAGCTTGACCGCTGCGGGAGCCCGGCCGCCACATCTGCCGCGGTTTTCGGGACGCCCGGATGACGATGTGCGTCCTGACGTGGGGAAACGACGTCCGTCGGGAAACCGGGACGGGACGCGGGAGGCGTCCCGAGTCTCCGTCCCCGTCAGTCCGGGCACTTCCAACTCGCCACAGGAGTTAGGTTGTTGACCACGCCTTTGGTTGCCCCTTCAATGACCGAGTCCTACGCCGACCACCAGGGAGACGTCCATGCCCGGCGATGCCCTCAGCCGTGACCCGGCCGAGCTGCGCAAGCGGATCGACACCACCAAGGCCCACCCGGCACGCGTCTACGACGTCTTCCTCGGGGGCAAGGACAACTACCCGGTGGACCGCGCGGCGGCCGCCGCCGCACTCGCCGCCAACCCGCGCGGCTACCTCGACGTCCGGCACAACCGTGACTTCCTGCGCCGCGCGGTGACCCGGCTCGCCGACCAGGACGGCATCCGGCAGTTCCTCGACATCGGCACCGGCCTGCCGACCGCGCAGAACGTCCACCAGATCGCCCAGCGGATCACCCCCGACTCCCGGGTCGTCTACGTGGACAACGACCCGGTCGTCCTCGCGCACGCCCGTGCCCTGCTCACCAGCGGGCCCGAGGGCCGTACGGACTACATCGACGCCGACCTCGCCGCGCCCGCCGAGATCCTCGAACAGGCCGCGAAGACCCTGGACTTCGACCAGCCCGTCGCGCTGGTGCTGGTGGCGGTCCTGCACTTCGTCGAGGACGAGCAGGCCTACCCGATCGTGCGCGAACTGGTGGAGGCGCTGCCCTCCGGCAGCCGGCTCGTGCTCAGCCACCTCACCGAGGACCTCAACCCGGAGAACATCCGCGCGGTCCAGCGCACGTACACCGAGCGCGGCTTCACCTTCGTCCTGCGCTCCAAGGACGAGGTCGCGCGGTTCTTCACCGAGACCCCCGGCGTCACTCTGGACGAGCCGGGCGTCGTCCCGGTCCACCACTGGCACCAGGACGGCGCGGCACCCCTGCCCGAGCATGTCGACCCGGCGCAGCTCGCCACCCTCGACGACATCGAGAAGGTCCGCTACCGCGACATCAACGACGTCACCGACGCGGACATCAACGTGTACGCGGCCACCGCCCGGAAGGCCTAGCCGGGCCGGGTCCCGCTCACCCCTCCGTGCCGAACCACCTCTCGGCGAGTGCGTCCAGGTGTGGTTCGGCCGGAGAGGGCAGTTCGTGCAGGTACAGCGGCAGGTCGCTGTACACGTGCAGCAGCGTGTACGCGAGCAGCTGCCGGGGGTCGTACGGGGCGCGTCCGTAGGCCGCGTAGAAACGGCGGAACTGGCGCGGGTCGGCACGGGTGACGAACAGGCCCACGCTCGCGAAGTCGTAGGCCGGATCGCCGATCATCGCCGGCTCGAAGTCGAACAGCCCGGTCAGCCTGCGGCCGTCGCGCATGTCGATGGTCAGGTGCTCGCGCATGAACTCGGTGTGCAGCAGCGCGAGTCCGGTGGTGGCGGGCAGCGGGACGGAGTCCAGGAACTCGGGGATCCGGCCGAGCCAGGGCTCGGTCACCCCGTTGGCCCGGTGGTGCTCGAGCGTCCCGGCGCGCCGGCGGCGCAGGAACGAGGCCCAGTCCGTCGGTCCCACGACATCCGTCAGCGGCTTGAAGTCCATCGCGTGCAGCGAAGCCGGCATCCGGGCCGACTCCGACACGATCCGGTCCTGCTCCGCCGCCGTGAGCCTCGGCCAGGCCTCGGCGACACTCAGTCCGGGCAGCCGGGACATCAGCACGAACCGCCAGCCGTTGCCGTACTCGTCGGTCGCGTGCAACCGGGGAGTGGGAAGCGACAGTTGCCCCCAGAGGTGGGACAGCACCCGTGCCTCTCGGACGGCTTTCGTCGTCTCGAAGCGCGGATACAGCTTCAGGACCAGGTCGCCCCCGACCGCGTACACGGGCAGGGAGCCCTCGTCGGAGACGCCGTACCGGCAGTCCGACGAGCCCCAGTCGGTCGAGCAGGTCCAGGGCGGCCGGGCGCAGCACCGCCTCGCCCGAGAGCATCGCGTCCAACTCGTCGATCGTGTCCACGCTCGGCAGCATGGGCGGCATGCTAGGGCCCGGCGGCGGTCGTCCGCAGGGCGAAACAGGGTTGTTGTATGAGGCGGTTATGTCCCGGAAGTGCCCGAAAGAGCTGTTTTCGAGCGGCGTACCCATGGGACCCCAGGCAGGGCGAGCGGACTGACGGCTTCCGAGTCTTCGGCGCCGACGGGACCGCCGCCGCGCACCGCGGCCGCCGGGGACGCCGTGCTCGACGGCCCCGGCGGGCCCGACCGGAACGCTTCGTGCCTACAGCCCGGAGAGGATGCGGCGGGGCAGGCGGCTCAGTCCCACCAGAAGGACCAGATCCGCCGGCCCACGATCTCGTGCGCGGCGTACTCCTGGAGCGTCTCGTGATGCCCCTGGGCGATGTTGTCCGGACAGAAGGCGAAGTGCTCGGCGGCCACCGCCTCGGCTTCGGCCTGTGTGGTCGGCGGGGCGGCGACGGACAGGACGAGCTGGTCGAAGGTGAGCGCGACGACCCGTATGCCGAAGCGGTCCTCCCAGGAGCGGAGCACGGAACAGATGCGGGCCGTGTCGTTCTCGTGGTTCAGGGGCCCGCTCCAGCCGATCGCCGCGGGTATGTCGGCCGAGCGACGGGCCGGAACCAGGGCGAGGCGCGCCTCCTTGAACCAGGAACCCTCGTCCAGGAGGGAGTCCGCGACCTCTGCCGCGCGTGCGTCGGGGTCGGCCTCCAGCCGGGGCGCGGCGGCGAGACCAGGCCACTCCGGGCCGAAGGGGGCGAGCATCTCGTCGAATTCGCCGTCGGTGTCGTCGTCGCCCCAGAAGTCGGCCAGCACCTCCTCGGCGTCATGATCTCCGGGGTACGACATCTCGCCCGGCATCAACTCCCATTCCTCGGGACCGCCCTGGGCGCCGCCGACGTCGACGAGCACCGGAAGGAGCCCCGCCCGCGCCCCGGGTGAGCCCAGCCGGGCCCAGTTGCCGGACGACGCGGTGCGTCCGGCATGCCACAGCAGCGGCTCGTGCCACGGACCCTCGTCCGTGGCGTCGATCAGTCTCCCGGGCGGGAGTTCAAGCCCGAGCGCGCGTCCGCTCGGATCGGCCGCCAGCTGGGGCAGCGGATTGGGAAGTGTCGCCATGCGAGTGACTGTAGGGCCAGCCTCTGACAACGCCCCTAGCGGGCCGCGTAGTCGGTGAACGCGGCCCAGGCCTCCGGAGAGACGGTGAAGACGGCCCCGGTGGGGTTCTTTGAGTCGCGGATGTGAACGGTGTGCGGACAGGCGGTGACTTCTACGCACTGGCCGCCTTCGTCAGCGCTGTAGCTGGACTTGTGCCAGGTGTAGGCGACTTCAAGGCATTCGCCGCCTTCGCTGCCGCTGTAGGTGGACTTGAACCACTGAAGCGTGGTGCTCATTGCTCTCCTAGCAGTCGGTCCAGCAGGCTTCTGGAGTCCTCGACGGTGAGGGCCTGAGTTCGCAGCATCGCATATTTGCGCGCCAGGATGGACACCTCGCCCGGGTCGGAGACCCACTGGCTGCCGCGCTGCCCCTCGATGTAGGCCAGGTGCTGGTGGTCGGGGGTTTCCAGGAGAACGAAGGGGCCGTCGAGCCCCGCATGCGATGGGCTGACCAGTGGCAGGAACTGCATGGACAGGCCGGGAAGTTCAGCGCATTCACGCAGGTGTCGAAGTTGCTCGCGGTGCACCTCCGGGCCGCCGATCGCCAGGCGCAACACCGGTTCCCAGACGACGAAGCTCACCGTCGGCGGAACCTTGCGATGGAGTACGTCCCGGCGGCCCACGCGGGCCGCGGTCCTGGTCACAATCTCATCCGCGTCATACGCAGGGACACGTTCGCGCAGAACGGCACGTGCGTACGCCTCGGTCTGCAGAAGTCCGGGCAGGGCTTGGTTGGCGTACAGGGAGAGAGCGATGGCCTCCCGCTCGTGTTCTACGTACAGCTCAGCCCACAGAGGAAACTGGTCGATCTCCGGCAGGTTCTCCACCCCGACCGATAACAACCCTTTCGTCCCCAGGAGTTCATCCAGCAACACCGCCAGGTCCGGCTTCAGCGGACGCCTCCCCTGTTCGATCGAGGCGATCGTCTCCTCGTCGAGCATCAGCCGTTCCCCGAGGGCCCGTTGGGTCAGGCCGGCCGCACGGCGTGCGGTGCCCAGCTGGACCCCCAGCATCTTCATGGCCGAGAGGCTCTTCTTCCGTGGAAGCTTCCTGGAGTTCATGCTGGACCAACTCCCCACGCCCGCCCGTACGCGACCCCGAACGAACCCGTACAAAAAATCTGTACGGGCTCACCCAGTGATCCACGGTAGTCACTCTCCGCGACACTCGCCCTGTGAACGAGACGATCCAACTCCCGCCCCTGCGCGAGAGGTTCTTCCGGCGCGAACGCCGAGCCGTCCCCGCCGCCCGGCGGTTCGCCCGGGAGACACTGGCCGGCTGGGGCCTCGCCGAAGCCGGGCGCAGCGAGGACGTGCTGCTGTGCGTGAGCGAGCTGGCGACCAACGCGCTGCTGCACGGGGTGCCGCCCGGCCGCCACTTCCGCCTCTTCCTGCGGTACGACGGAGCCTTGCTGCGGGTGGAGGTGCACGACAGCGGGGGTGGCGTCCCGCACCTCGTCGACAAGGCCGACGACGGTGACGAGGGCGGGCGTGGGCTGCTGCTGGTCTCCGCGCTCGCCGACAAGTGGGGTGTCGGCGAGCGGGAGCTCGGCAAGGTGGTGTGGTGCGAGTTCGCTTCCGCACCACCTGGGGACCTCACCAGGTGAGGGCGTCGGTCGCGCTGGGCTGCCAGTACGTCGCGGTCAGCTTGCTGTCGTAGTACACGCCCTTGGCGGGCAGCTTCACGGTGGCCGTGGGGCCCGCGTCGCTGCGCGGGGTGCGCCCCTGGAAGATGACGGTCAGTTTGTGGCCCGTGGTTCCGTTCTCTCCACTGCCGTCGGCGGCGGAGAGACGCACGCCCGCGTAGCCGGACCCGCCGGGAGCGAGCGTGGTCACGGCCTGCGGCCGGCTCTCCTCGAACGCCCCGGGCGCCCACTGCATCTCGTCGAACCGCAGGAAGGGGAAGTACGTCAGGTCGCACGGCCGGGAGCCGGTGTTCTTGACGGTGATCAGCATGTGGTCGAGGGGACGGGACACCACCTGGGCGGTGACCCGGGTGTTGGCGCCGTTGCAGAGGACGGGCGTCGTGGTCGTGGTCCCGTGGCCCGTACCCGAGCCGGAGGCGCGGCCCGTGGCGCCCTTGCCGGTCCCCGTACCCGCGCGGGACGCCGTGTCCGAACCCTTCGCCGCCGACGAGCCGGAGCTCGAGCCGGTGGTCGAGGCCGGGGCGCCCTGTGCGGCGGGGCTCTGGGCGGGCGACGACGCGGCGGGCACCGACGCGCTGCCCTCGTCCTGCGTGCCGGTGCCGTTCTGGCACGCCGTCAGGGCCAGGGCCGCGAGCGCGACGGTGGTGGTGGCGAGCAGCCCGGTGCGGGAGCGGGCGGTGCGGAAGGTGCGCATGACTGGATTCCTCGTTCGCGGTTCGGGACGGTGCGAGCCGCCCGGCCGGTCGGCGGGGGCGGCGTGCTTGGATGGCATGGAGCCTGCGGGGTGATCCGTCCCGGCCGCCACGACCAGCGCGCCATCAGGGACGCTGGAACGCCCGCAGCGGCTCTGACCTGGGAGAACGAGGTGTCCCTGGAACGCCGGACCGGGACGCGGGAAACGGGGGAATGGTGTCGGGGGACGATGCGGCGGACACGTTCGCGCAGCTGCTGAGGGAACTGAAGGAACGTTCCGGACTGAGTTACGGGCTGCTGGCCAAGCGGCTCCACATGAGCACGTCGACGCTGCACCGGTACTGCAACGGGGACGTCGTTCCGACGGACTACGCGCCCGTGGAGCGGCTGGCCCGGCTCTGCAAGGCCTCGCCCGAGGAACTGGTCGAGCTGCACCGCCGATGGGTGCTGGCCGACGCGATGCGGGAGAGGAAGAACAAGGCGGCCGCCGGGTCCGTCCGGGAGGCCCGCCCCGTCGAGCCGGGGTCCCAGCCCGGTGGTACGGGAGAACGGGAGCCCGGCGGTACCGGAGAACCAGGCCCCGGGTCCGTTGTTCCGGAAGCCGGAAGCGCAGGTTCCGCCGAGCGGGCCGACGCCGCCCGTCCGGAGCCGGAAGCTCCCGCACGTCCCGGCTCCCGCCGGCGTCTGCGCTCCACGGTGCTCGTCCCGGTCGGCGCCCTCGCGGTGCTGGGCGCCGCCGCGCTCGCGTGGCAGCCCTCCTTCGGCCTCGGAGGGGACGACGCCAAGAGCCCCACGGGAGCGTCGTCGGCCGTGGAACGGCACGGAACCGCGGACGAGGGCGGCACCGGAGAGCCGACGGCTCCCTCGCCGTCGCGGTCCGGCAAGGGCGCCGGCAAGGAGGCCGACGGGAAGCGGAGCCCCGGCCGGGCCACCGGATCCGTGGCCCCGAGCACCCGTCCGCCGACCGCCCCGGCCGACGTCTCCGCCGTACCGCTGACGGTCAACACCCGCCCGTACGCCTGGGAGGGGCCGTGCAGCCAGCACTACCTGATCGACCGGCCACCGCAGCAGATACCGCCGCCGCCCGTCGAACAGGACGCGCCGGGCTGGGTGTCGGCGCTCGGCGCGGTGTCGTCCGGGGAGCAGTACGTGGTGCTCACGGTGCAGGGCACCGGCGCGTCCACCGTGGTCCTGGAGGACCTGAGGGGCCGGGTGATCTCGTCGGATGCGCCCCTGGCCTGGAGCGACTACGCCATGGGTGTCGGTTGCGGCGGTGGCGTGGGAACGCAGGCGTTCGGCGTCGACCTGGACGCGGGCCGTCCGGCGGCGGTGCCCGCCCGGGGGCAGCGCGACTTCCCGTTCAAGGTCAGCGAATCCGACCCGGAGGTCTTCCGGGTCCTCGCCCGCACCGGCGCGCACGATGTGCGCTGGTACCTGGAACTGGAGTGGTCCAGCGGCTCACGGCACGGCACCGTCCGGATCGACGACCACGGCAAGCCGTTCCGGACGAGCGGCGCCACGGGGCGGCCCGGCTTCGACTTCCCCCTCGGCGGCTCGCAGTGGTACGCCCGCGACGAGGGCTGACGGAGCGGTGCCGTAGACGGCCAGGAAACGAACGCGGCCCCGCCGGGAGTGTCCGGCGGGGCCGCGTCACGCAACGGGATCAGAGCCGCTCGGGCGTCCTGATGCCCAGCAGTGTCATGCCCGCGTGCAGGGTGCGGGCCGTGACGTCGCACAGGAAGAGCCGGTTCTCCACCTGCTCCGGCGTCTCGGCCTTCAGGACCGGGCACTTGTCGTAGAAGGACGTGTACAGCGACGCCAACTGGTACAGGTACGCGGTCATCTTGTGCGGGGCGTACTCCCGCGCGGCCTCGGCCACGTTCTCCGCGAACTGGTCGGCGTGCAGGCCCAGGGCGCGCTCGGCCTCGGTCAGTTCGAGCTCGGGGTGCGCGGCCGGGCGTACCTCGCCGGCCTTCCGCAGGATCGACTGGATACGGGCGTAGGCGTACTGGAGGTAGACGGACGTGTCGCCGTTCAGCGACACCATCTGGTCGAGGTCGAACTTGTAGTCACGGCTCGCCGACGTCGACAGGTCCGCGTACTTCACCGCGCCGATGCCCACCTGGGCCCCACGCTCGGCGATCTCCACCTCGGACAGGTCCTGTGCCTTCTCCCGAACGACCGCGGAGGCACGGTCGATCGCCTCGTCCAGCAGGTCGACCAGGCGGACCGTCTCGCCCTCACGGGTCTTGAACGGCTTGCCGTCCTTGCCGAGGACCGTGCCGAAGGCGAGCTGGTACGCCTTCACGTCGTCGTTCAGCCAGCCGGCCCGCCGCGCGGTCTCGAAGACCATCTTGAAGTGCAGCGACTGACGGGCGTCCACGACGTAGATGATCGAGTTCGCCTTCAGGTTGAAGACACGGTCGCGGATCGCGGACAGGTCCGTGGCCGCGTAGCCGTAGCCGCCGTCCGACTTCTGGACGATGAGCGGGACCGGATTGCCGTCCGGGCCCCTGACGTCGTCGAAGAAGACGCACAGCGCACCCTCGGAGCGGACCGCGACACCGGAGTCCTCCAGGAGGCGGCAGGTCTCCGCGAGCATGTCGTTGTAGCCCGACTCGCCGACGATGTCGGGGTCCCGGATCTCCATGTCCAGCTTCTCGAAGACCGAGAAGAAGTAGATCTTCGACTCGTCGACGAACTTCTGCCACATGGCGACGGTGTGCGGGTCTCCGGCCTGGAGGTCGACCACCCGGCGACGGGCACGCGTCTTGAACTCCTCGTCGGAGTCGAAGAGCCTGCGGGCCGCCTTGTAGAGCCGGTCGAGGTTCGACATCGCCTCTTCGCCGGTGACCTCGGCGGCCCTGTGGTCCAGCTCGTGCGGGTGCTCGTCCAGGTACTGGATGAGCATGCCGAACTGGGTGCCCCAGTCGCCGATGTGATGGCGGCGGATCACCGTCTCACCGGTGAACTCCAGGAGCTTGAGCACGGAGTCGCCGATCACCGCCGAGCGCAGATGGCCGACGTGCATCTCCTTGGCCACGTTCGGCTGGGCGTAGTCGATGACCGTGGTGCCCGGGTTCTCCGCGTACGGCACGCCGAGGCGGCCCTCGGCGTCGGCGGCGCGGGCGGCGAGGTTCTCGGTGATCGCCTTGTCGGTGACCGTGATGTTGAGGAAGCCGGGGCCGGAGACCTCGACGTCCTTGATCACGTCACCGGTGACGACCTTGTCCACGACCTGGGTCGCCAGCTCGCGCGGGTTCGCCTTCGCCTTCTTCGCGAGCGCCAGGATCCCGTTGGCCTGGAAGTCCGCCCGGTCGCTTCGTCGCAGCAGCGGGTCCGCGTCGGCGGCCTCCGGCAGGGTGGCCGAGAGGGCGTTCGCGAGGCGCTGGTGGACGGAAGCGGTGAGGGACGTGACCGAGGCCATGGATGTGGGTGCCGTTCTCCTCGTGCGAATAGTTCAGACGCAGCCAGTATCCCATGCGGGGTAAAGCGATTTTTCCGTTCGCCGACTGAACTGCGACCCGCGTCCCCTCGTCCCTGAGGGTGCGGCACGGGCGTGAAAAGGCGTTTTCGCGGATGTGGCCCTGCCTGGGACAATGGAACGGTCAGCCGTCTGACCGTGCCGGCTGCTTCGAGAAAGAAGGACGTGCCGATCGTGGCTCAGAGCACCGAGACCACCGACTGGGTCTCCCGTTTCGCGGATGAGGTCATCGAGGAGTCGGAGCGTCGGGCCCCGGGCAAACCGGTCGTGGTGGCGTCCGGGTTGTCGCCTTCGGGCCCCATCCACCTGGGGAATCTCCGGGAGGTCATGACGCCGCACCTCGTCGCCGACGAGATCCGGCGGCGCGGGTACACGGTGCGCCACGTGCTGTCCTGGGACGACTACGACCGGTACCGGAAGGTCCCGTTCGGCGTACCGGGCGTGGACGACTCCTGGGCCGAGCACATCGGCAAGCCGCTGACCTCCGTGCCGGCCCCGAAGGGCTCCGCTCACCCGAACTGGGCCGAGCACTTCAAGGCCACGATGGTCGAGTCGCTGGCCGAGCTGGGCGTCGAGTACGACGGGATCAGCCAGACGGAGCAGTACACCTCGGGCACCTACCGCGAGCAGGTCCTGTTCGCGATGAAGCACCGCGCGGAGATCGACGCGGTCCTCGCCCAGTACCGGACCAAGCCGAAGGCCGCCGCGAAGAAGCAGCAGCAGAAGCCCGTCGACGAGGCCGAGCTGGAGGCCGAGGAGGGCTCCGGCGCCGCCGCCGAGGACGACGGCAGCTCCGGCTCCGCCGGGTACTTCCCGTACAAGCCCTACTGCGGCCGGTGCGGCAAGGACTTCACCACCGTGACGGCGTACGACGACGACACCACCGAGTTGACGTACACCTGCTCGGCCTGCGGGTTCGCCGAGACGGTGCGGCTGAGCGAGTTCAACCGCGGCAAGCTGGTCTGGAAGGTCGACTGGCCGATGCGGTGGGCCTACGAGGGCGTCGTCTTCGAGCCCTCCGGTGTCGACCACTCCTCCCCGGGCTCCAGCTTCCAGGTCGGCGGGCAGATCGTCGGGATCTTCGGCGGCAAGCAGCCCATCGGTCCCATGTACGCCTTCGTGGGCATCAGCGGCATGGCCAAGATGTCCAGCAGCAAGGGCGGGGTCCCCACCCCGGCCGACGCGCTGCAGATCATGGAACCGCAGCTGCTGCGCTGGCTCTACGCCCGCCGCAGGCCCAACCAGTCCTTCAAGATCGCCTTCGACCAGGAGATCCAGCGGCTCTACGACGAGTGGGACAAGCTGGCCGGCAAGGTCGCCGACGACTCGGCGCTGCCCGGGGACGTCGCCGGGTACACGCGGGCGACCGGCACGGCCGCAGGCCCGCTGCCCGCCACCCTGCGCCCGCTGCCCTACCGCACGCTGGCGTCCGTCGCCGACATCACCGCAGGGCACCAGGACCAGGCACTGCGCATCCTGTCCGACCTCGACCCGGCCAACCCGCTGACCTCGCTCGACGTGGTCCGGCCGCGGTACGACAAGGCCGAGGCCTGGATCAACACGCAGGTGCCCGAGGACCAGCGCACCATCGTCCGCGGCGAGCCGGACACCGACCTGCTGAAGTCCCTCGACGAGCAGGCGCAGCAGTCGCTGCGGCTGCTGCTCGACGGCCTGGAGGAGCACTGGTCGCTGGACGGGCTCACCCACCTCGTCTACGGCGTGCCCAAGGTGCAGGCCGGGTTCTCGCCCGACGCCACCCCCAAGGAGCTGCCGCCGGAGATCAAGACCGCCCAGCGGTCGTTCTTCGCGCTCCTGTACCACCTGCTCGTCGGCCGTGACACCGGCCCGCGGCTGCCCACCCTGCTGCTCGCGGTGGGACAGGACCGGGTGCGCACGCTGCTCGGGGAGTAGGACCCGCCGTACGACGACGGGGGCGCTCGGTGATGGCACCGGGCGCCCCCGTCGTCGTACGCGCCGGGCGTTATGCGATGTGGTCCTCTTCCAGTTCCGCGGTGTGGCGGTTCGTGAAGCGGCTGACCATGCGCTTGGCGTCGTCCGAGGGGAGGCTGATGCGGAACTCCGCCTCGACGTTGTCGATGAACTCGCGCGGTGTCGGGTAGCTGCCGTTGATCGACTGCTTGAAGACCTGGTAGTACGACTCCTCGCCCGGTTCCGGTGTGCCGCCGCCCTCGCCGAGCTCGCGCATGCGGTTGCCGGAGACGGGGATGGGGAAGCTCCCGGTGTCCTCCGGAGAAGGTTCCCGGGGCTGCTCCGGGACGGGGTTGTGGTACTGGTCCGGAACCGGGTTCGGGTACTGCTCGGGGATCTGGTTCCGGTACTGCTCCGGGATCGCCTGGGCGGGGTTCTGGTACTGCTCCGCCTGCTGCTGTCCCTCGTAGAACTGCCAGTGCTCTTCGTCGCCGACGTAGGGAGGTTCCGGCTCGTAGCCCGGGTCGTATCCGCCGTGGTAGTCCGGCTGCTGCTGGGCGTTGAACCAGGGGCTCTGCGGGTCCTCCGCCTGGACGGGCTGTTCGGGGTGCTGCCGGCCCTCGAGCTCGGGGCGCGGTTCACCGACAGGCGCCGCCTGCTGGGGGACGGGCCCGGTCCCCACGGCGCGACTCGCCGGGGCCGCGGCCGGCTCCGGCGACGGGGGTATGAGGGCCGGTTCTATGCCGGCCGCCGCCAGGCCGGCCGGGGCGGTGTCCACCAGGGGGACGCCGTACTTCGCCAGCCTCAGGGGCATCAGCGACTCCACCGGGGCCTTGCGGCGCCAGGCGCGGCCGAAGCGGGATCGCAGGCGGGCCTGATAGACGAGACGTTCCTGCTCAAGCTTGATGACCTGGTCGTAGGAGCGCAGCTCCCAGAGCTTCATGCGGCGCCAGAGCAGGAACGTGGGTATGGGGGAGAGCAGCCAGCGGGTCAGGCGGACGCCCTCCATGTGCTTGTCCGCAGTGATGTCCGCGATCCGGCCGATGGCGTGGCGGGCCGCCTCCACGGCGACCACGAACAGCATCGGGATGACCGCGTGCATGCCCACGCCCAGCGGGTCCGGCCAGGCCGCCGCGCCGTTGAACGCGATCGTCGCCGCCGTCAGCAGCCACGCCGTCTGGCGCAGGAGGGGGAAGGGTATGCGGATCCAGGTCAGCAGCAGATCCAGCGCCAGCAGGACGCAGATACCCGCGTCGATGCCGATCGGGAACACATAACTGAAGTCCCCGAACCCCTTCTTGATGGCCAGCGCGCGGACGGCCGCGTACGAACCCGCGAAGCCGATCCCGGCGATGATGACGGCACCGGAGACGACCACGCCGACGAGAATCCGGTGTGTCCGTGTCAGCTGCAGTGGCGCGGCCACCTGTACTCCCCTCCCATAGCGTGTGGTTGCGCGCAACAGGGTGGCACACGCGCGGAGCCGACGGGTGACCGGAGTGGGACGAGCCCGGTCCGCGCGGGACCGGGCTCCGACAACTGTCCTGGTGGCGCCAAGGATTCAGCGGCAGACGAGTTCGTACTTAACGATCCGGTCAGCCCTTCGTGGCGGCCGAAGCCGACGGGGAGGCGCTCCTGGACGCGCCCGGCGACGCCGGCTTCGACGGCGAGGCGTTCTTGGACGCTCCCTGCGACGGGGAGGTGCCCGCCTTGCCGCCGTCCTTGTTCGCCGCCGTCACCGCGGCCACGGCCTCCTTGGCCGCGCTCTCGGCCGCCTTCGCCAGGTCGTCGGCGTCCGGCGTCTTGTCGCCCGCCAGGCCCGCTCCGTTGTAGTCGAGGGTGACGACGACGTTCTCCACGCGCGCCACGACCGTCTGCTGCTTGAAGGATCCTTCCTTCTTCTTGAGGTCGTAGCGCACCGCGGTGGTCTCGTCGCCCACCCCGGCGACCGGTTGCGCCTTGGTGTTCTTCGCGCCTTCGACGGACTGGGCGTCGTGCACCTGCTTGGTGAAGTAGTCCTTGGCGAGCTTGTCGCCCTCGCCGCGCGTGGCGTTCGACTCGAAGCGCAGCAGGGAGACGTTGAGCCAGCGGAACTGGGAGCCCTTGACGCCGTTGTTCTCCAGGCTGCTCCAGGAGCAGCTGGAACGCGACGCCGAGTCGTCTGTCGTGCCCTTCTTGCCGGACTTGGCCCCCTTGGGTACCAAATCGCCCAGGGTCTTCTGGGACAGGACGCCGCAGGGCTCGGGCAGCGTGGAGTACGCGGCCGGCTGGACGGCGTTCGGCGAGGCGCTCTGCGAGGGCCGCGCGCTCGAGGTCTGCTGCTTGGCGTCGCCGCCGGAGGCGGAACCGGAGTCCGAGGAGGAGCAGCCGGCGGCGACGAGCACCGCCGGAACGGCGGCCGCGCAGACGAGGAGTCGGCGAAGGCGGGGGCCCCGGCGGTTCGGCCGGCCCTTGCCCTGATCGTGCTGATCTCGCTGGTCTCGCTGTGCAGGTCGGTGCATGGTTCCTTCACTCATGACGCTCGTGGATCGTGCGGTCGGATCGGGTCCGAGGGGCCACGGTACGCGGTGGGAACGCATGCGGTACGAGGTTCGGCATCCTTCACGGGGCCGGCCCGGGGGCTCGTCAGCCGAGCGAACCGGCCAGCTGCTGAGCCAGTTTCCTGGCCTTGTCCTGCAGGTCCTTGCTGTCCGGGGCCTGTGCGGTGGTGGCCGGCTGCTCGTCGTACTCGATGGTCACGATCACGTTGGACGTGCGGAACACCACAGTCACGGTGCGCTGCTCGGCGGTGCTCAGCTGGTCGTCGAGGAACGCCTCGTCGCCGAGGCCGTCGAGCGTGCGCGGCTCCAGGCCGGTCGGGGTCTCGGTGGCGGACGGGCTCGCTGAGTCCGAGGCGGAGGCCGAGCCGGAAGCCGACGCGGAGGGCGAGGGGGGCGCGCTCGCCTTCGCGGTGCCACTGGCCGAGGAGAACGCGCCGGTCGCGGAAGCGGAAGGCGGCTCGGGAAGGTTCGCGGCCTTCTCCTTGGTGGCGTACACCTCTTGGGCCCGGCTGTCGTCGGAGACCGTGTTGTCGTACGACACCACGCGCTCGAGGTCGACGAACAGGTGGTCCGTGGCGCCGGGCGACTCGGCCTTCCAGCGGCAGCCGGAGCGCCGGTCGTTGTTGTACGTGGCCGCGGCCTCGCCCGCGTAGGCCCTGTCGCGCTGCTCCTGGTCCGCTATCTGCTTGATGCCGGGCAGCAGCGAGTCGAGGGTGTCGTGGCTCACCGCGCCGCAGGCGTCGGAGAGCGTGCGGTACTTGCCGGGCTGGGCGGCCGGAGCGCTCGTGGTGGCGCTGCCGGCCTTGGAGTCCTCCGCCGCGCCGCCGCTGCCGGAACTGCCGGTGCAGGCGGCCAGCAGAGCCGCGAGGAGTACGACGGCGCCCGGTACGTACGCCTTCCGCTGCACGGTGAGGCTCCTCTCGACGGTTCCACGGGGCCTGTGTCCGCTGGTTATTCGGTTGCCGCGTGAGGCGGGCCCCTGGAGACAATGTCTATCGCACGCACGGCCGTGGATGCCGGTCCGTTGTCCCTTACGTCGACCTTGGCGCCGGTTTTGCGATTAACGACTTGTGACACGTTTCCGGGGGAATGGGGAAGAAATGTCGTACGTGGAAGTGCCGGGGGCCCAGGTCCCGATCCGGCTGTGGACGGACCCCGCGACGGTCGAGGGCGCCGCGATGCAGCAGCTGCAGAACGTGGCGACGCTGCCGTGGATCAAGGGCCTCGCGGTCATGCCGGACGTCCACTACGGCAAGGGCGCGACGGTCGGCTCGGTCATCGCCATGCGGGACGCGGTGTGTCCGGCGGCGGTGGGCGTGGACATCGGCTGCGGGATGTCGGCGGTGAAGACGTCCCTGACGGCGAACGACCTTCCGGGCGACCTGTCGCGGCTGCGCTCGAAGATCGAGCAGGCGATCCCGGTCGGCCGGGGGATGCACGACGAGCCCGTCGACCCCGGGCGGTTCCACGGTATGGCCACCTCCGGGTGGGACGACTTCTGGGGCCGGTTCGGCGGCGTCGCCGAGGCGGTGAAGTTCCGCGAGGAGCGCGCCACCAAGCAGATGGGCACGCTCGGTTCGGGCAACCACTTCGTCGAGGTGTGCACGGACACGACCGGTGCCGTGTGGCTGATGCTCCACTCCGGTTCCCGCAACATCGGCAAGGAACTGGCCGAGCACCACATCGGCGTGGCCCAGAAGCTCCCGCACAACCAGGACCTCGTCGACCGCGACCTCGCCGTCTTCGTGGCGGACACCCCGCAGATGGCGGCGTACCGCAACGACCTGTACTGGGCACAGGAGTACGCGAAGTACAACCGTTCGCTGATGATGGCTCTCCTGAAGAACGTGGTCCGCAAGGAGTTCAAGAAGGCGAAGCCGACCTTCGAGCAGGAGATCTCCTGCCACCACAACTACGTGGCGGAGGAGCGGTACGAGGGCATGGACCTGCTCGTGACCCGCAAGGGCGCGATCCGGGCGGGCTCCGGTGACTTCGGGATCATCCCGGGGTCGATGGGCACGGGCTCCTACATCGTGAAGGGCCTCGGCAACGAGAAGTCGTTCAACTCGGCATCGCACGGCGCGGGTCGGCGCATGAGCCGCAACGCGGCCAAGCGCCGCTTCACGGCGCAGGACCTGGAGGAGCAGACGCGGGGCGTGGAGTGCCGCAAGGACTCCGGAGTCGTGGACGAGATCCCCGGCGCCTACAAGCCCATCGAGCAGGTCATCGAGCAGCAGAGCGACCTGGTGCAGGTCGTGGCGAAGTTGAAGCAGGTCGTCTGCGTGAAGGGCTGACGCGGCGAAGTGCTGACGCACGGGCCCCCGGTGGATGCCGGGGGCCTTGCTCACGCCGGCCCCCGCGGCCGTCCGCCCGTGGATTCACTTCGCGTGCCTCACCGCGTAGATCATCACGAACGCCACGATGTGGATACCGAAGAGGAAGTACGCGAGGTAGTACCAGACAAAGCGCTGGCGTTTCTTCTCCAGGGACAGGCGTTCCTCGTCCCCGGTGCCCGCGGGTTCGTCGGCCGGCGCCGGTTCGGGCATCACAGCTCCCGGTGGACCTTGGTGTTCGACGCCTGGGCACGCGGGCGGACCACCAGGAGGTCGACGTTGACGTGGCTGGGGCGGGTGACCGCCCAGGTGATCGTGTCGGCCACGTCGTCGGCGGTGAGCGGCTCGGCGACGCCCTGGTACACCTTCGCCGCCTTCTCCGTGTCGCCGCCGAAGCGGGTCAGCGCGAACTCCTCCGTCCGCACCATGCCGGGCGCGACCTCGATCACCCGGACCGGGGTGCCCACGATCTCCAGCCGGAGGGTCTCGGCGAGGACGTGCTCGGCGTGCTTGGCGGCGACATAACCGGCGCCGCCCTCGTACGTGCCGTGGCCGGCGGTGGAGGACAGGACCACCACCGTGCCGTCGCCGCTCGCCGTCAGCGCGGGGAGCAGGGCCTGGGTGACGTTCAGGGTGCCGAGCACGTTCGTCTCGTACATCCGGCGCCAGTCCTCGGGGTCGCCGGTGGCGACCGGGTCGGCGCCGAGCGCGCCGCCCGCGTTGTTCACCAGGACGCCGATCGTCCTGAAGGCCGTCGCGAACTCGTCGACCGCCGCACGGTCCGTGACGTCCAGCGCGTACGCCGTCGCCGAGTGGCCGGCCGCGGTGAGCTCCTCCGCGAGCGCCTCGATGCGGTCCTTGCGCCGGGCGGTGACGACGACGCGGTAGCCCGCCTCGGCGAGCTGCCGGGCCGTCGCGGCCCCGATGCCGCTGCTCGCCCCGGTGATGACGGCGATGCGGGAGGCGGCGGCAGGTGCGGCGGCGGTCATGGGGCGGCTCCTCGGGCTGCGGGCTCGGTCCGGCGGTCGCGCGTACGGTCGTACGGGCCACCTCCGCCCAGGATAGGTGGCGGGGCCGGGCGGCCGGCGGGAGTGCCCGAGTGGTGGCCGGCCGGCTGCCGCACGGGGGTCAGTGGCCTCGCGGCGCCCACATGATCACTGCCATCCCGGCGAGGCAGATCAGGGCGCCGGTCACATCCCAGCGGTCCGGCCGGTAGCCGTCCGCGACCATGCCCCAGGCCAGGGAGCCGGCCACGAAGATTCCGCCGTACGCGGCGAGGATGCGGCCGAAGTGGGCGTCCGGCTGGAAGGTGGCGACGAAACCGTAGACACCGAGGGCCATGACACCCGCGCCGATCCACACCCAGCCGCGATGTTCGCGCACGCCCTGCCACACGAGCCAGGCGCCGCCGATCTCGAAGAAAGCGGCCACGAGGAACAGGGCGGCGGACCTGAGGATGAGCATGCCGCCACCTTCGCACGAGGCGCCCGGCACCCGGATCGGGGCCCCGTCTCGCCCGGCCGCGCGCGGGTCACCTGCCCGGCGGCGCCTGCCGTGCCGCACAAGTGGGATACATGCGGTGATGTCCGGGCCGATGCGGAGGAACCGACGATGAGGAAGTGGATGTCCGGCGCGCTGGGCGCGGCCGTGGTGGTGGGTGCGGCCGTTCCCGCCGCGGCCGTGGGCGGTGAGGCCGGCCTCACCTATCACGGGTATGTGGACATGGGCCTCGGCGAGGTCAATGTGCGCCTGACCCCGACGAACCGCGGGGCCTCCAGCATCGAGGACGCCACCGTGCGGCTCCACTGGTCCAAGCCGCTGACGGACCAGCAGCAGCTGGCCGAGGGCTGTGCCCGGTACGACGCGAGCACGGTGCTGTGCCGCACGGGGGCGATCGCCGCGAACGGCGAGGGCAAGGAGATCCATCTGCGGTTGCGCCTCGCGGACGCCACGACCGACGAGGTGCGGCTGGACATCGACTCCGTGTGGTGCGGCGGCGCGGTGGACCGCGACCCGAGCAGCGGCCGCCAGCAGGTTGTGGCGCTGGGCACGGGGGACCGGTACGCCTTCTGAGCGGTCAGGAGCCCGCCCGGCTCCCCTCGTCGTACAGCTCCCGCGCCTCGTGGACCTCCTCGATATGGGCCTCCGCCCAGCCCTTCACGGCGGACAGCAGGTCGCTGAGGCTGCGGCCGAGCAGGGTGAGTTCGTAGTCCACGCGCACCGGCACGGACGGGGTGACGGTCCGGCTCACGATGCCGTCGCGCTCCAGCGAACGCAGCGTCTGCGTCAGCATCTTGGGGCTCACCCCCGCGATCTTGCGGCCCAGGTCGCTGTAGCGCATCGAACCGGCGGACAGCGCGCTGACGACCAGGCCGACCCACTTGTCGCTGATGCTGCCGAGGAGCTGGTGCGTCGGGCAGCTCTTGATGAACGCGTCGTACTCGATCCGCGCCTGCTCGCGCCGCTGCGCCGCGGTCATGGTGGCCATGCGTGCACCTCCCGGTGAGGTACGCACCTTCAGGTGCCTACTATCTTTCAGATAGTAGCTGTTCCTAGGGTTGTGACAGCAGCGTAGATACCGGAACTTTCTGCGCATATCCCCTACGTAATCCTGGAGAACAGTCATGCGTGCTGCTGTGGTGACGACGTTCGGCGGGCCCGAGGCCGTGGAGATCGTGGAGGTGGAGACGCCGGAGCCGGCCGCGCGTCAGGTGCGGATCAAGGTCGCGGCGGCCGCGCTGAACCCGGTGGACGCCGGGGTGCGCGCCGGGATCTTCGGCCCTGCCGACGGACGGATCGGCCTCGGCTGGGATGTCGCCGGGACCGTCGACGCGACGGGCGAGGGCACCGCCTGGAACGTCGGTGACGAGGTGGTGGCCCTCCAGTACGGGATGGTGAAGCCGCTGGGCACGCACGCGGACTACGTCGTCGTGGACGCGGACGCGGACGCGGTGGCGAAGGCCCCGGCGACGGTGGACTCCGTGCTCGCCGCGACGCTGCCGCTGAACGCGCTGACCGCCGCTCAGGCGCTGGACCTGCTGGACCTCGGTCCGGGACGGTCGCTGCTGGTGACAGGTGCCGCGGGCGCGGTCGGCGGGTACGCCGTCCAGCTCGCCGTCCGCCGGGGGATCGAGGTGACCGCGCTCGCCCGTGAGAGCGACGAGCGGTTCGTACGGTCGCTGGGGGCGGGACGGCTGGTGACCGGGGGCGCCGACGCGGGGAGCTTCGACGCGGTGCTGGACGCGGCGGTTCTCGGGGAGACGGCGCTGGAGTGGGTGCGGGACGGCGGGGCGTACATGGGGGTCATTCCGCATGCGCAGCCGGGTCCCGTGCGAGGCATCGAGACGGCCGCCATCCAGGTGGGTGCCGACGGGGCCCGGCTCGCGGAGCTGGTCGGGCTGGTCGACGAAGGCGCGCTGACGCTGCGGCTGGCCGCGACGTTCTCGCTGGCAGACGCCGCCAAGGCGCATGCGTGGCTGGCCGAGGGCGGGGTGCGGGGACGGGTCGTGCTCGTTCCCTAGCGCGGGTGCGGTGCGGCCGGTCGCGCCCGCGCGGCGAAGCCGCTCAGAGATCCGGCACCGCGTTCCTCACGGGGCGCGGTGCTGCACGTATGCCGTCGGCGGCACCCCCACCGTCGCCGTGAAGTCCCTGACGAGATGGGCCTGGTCCGCGTAGCCGAGCTCGGCCGCCAGACCCGCCCAGTCCACCGCCCGCTCGGTCTCCGCGCGCTCCAGGGCCTCATGGATGCGGTAGCGCAGGACGACCCACTTGGGACCCACGCCCACATAGGCCGCGAAGAGGCGCTGCAGGACCCGTACGGACACGCCCTCCGTCCGTGCGAAGTCGGCGACGCGACGGATCGTGCGGTCGGTGTGGATGCGGTCGACGAGGGTCATCGCCAGGTCGGCCTGCGGGTCCGGGTGCGGGCCGAGCCCCAGCAGGAAGGCGTCCAGGGCCGCCACGCGCTCGTGCGCGTCGCCGGGAGTGACGATGCTCACGGGGTCGGCGCCGGGGAGGACATCGGCCGCCGGAACGCGGCGGCCGGTCCAGTCCGCCACGGGACGGCCGGGTGCGAAGGGGCGGAAGCCGCCGGGGCGGAACTGGATCCCGCACACCCGGCCCCGGCCCTGGAGCTTCTGCGTGAACAGCTCCAGCCCGATGCCCGCCACCTCGCCCCAGGGAGCCTGGTCGCCGTACTGCTGGAAGACCACGTTCACCGACGGGTGCGGTACGACATGGGACGCGTACGGCTCCGGGAGGTCCCAGTCGATCAGCCAGTAGTGCTCGAGGTACGGGCGCAGGGGTTCGGCCGGTTCGAAGCGCCGGAAGGCCACGCGCGAGAAGAGCTCCGCGGCGTCGACGATGCCTCGTGTGTCACGGCGAGGGGCGGCCATGCCCGGATCCTACGAGCGGGCAGTGACATCGAGCACTGTCAGCGGGAGGAATACGCGGGCGGGCCGCTTCGTTCTGCGGGTATAGTTGAATCGTAAACAACCTGGAGGGTGTGAGCGGGCATGCAGTTCGGGATCTTCAGCGTCGGAGACGTCACCATGGACCCGACGACGGGACGGACGCCGACCGAGCGCGAGCGGATCAAGGCCATGGTCGCCATCGCGCTCAAGGCCGAGGAGGTCGGCCTCGACGTCTTCGCGACGGGTGAGCACCACAACCCGCCCTTCGTGCCGTCCTCGCCGACCACGATGCTCGGCTACATAGCGGCCAAGACGGAGAAGCTCGTCCTGTCCACCTCCACCACCCTCATCACCACCAACGACCCGGTGAAGATCGCCGAGGACTTCGCGATGCTCCAGCAGCTCGCGGACGGCCGGGTGGACGTGATGATGGGGCGCGGCAACACCGGCCCGGTCTACCCCTGGTTCGGGCAGGACATCCGCCAGGGCATCAACCTCGCCATCGAGAACTACGCGCTGCTGCACCGGCTGTGGCGCGAGGACGTGGTGGACTGGGAAGGCCGCTTCCGCACCCCGTTGCAGAGCTTCACCTCCACGCCGCGCCCGCTGGACGACGTGCCGCCGTTCGTCTGGCACGGCTCCATCCGCTCGCCGGAGATCGCCGAGCAGGCCGCCTACTACGGTGACGGCTTCTTCCACAACAACATCTTCTGGCCCGCCGACCACACCAAGCGGATGGTCGAGCTGTACCGGGAGCGCTACGCGCACTACGGGCACGGCACGCCCGAGCAGGCGATCGTCGGCCTGGGCGGACAGGTGTTCATGCGGAAGAACTCCCAGGACGCTGTGCGCGAGTTCCGGCCGTACTTCGACAACGCGCCGGTGTACGGGCACGGCCCGTCCCTGGAGGACTTCACCGACCAGACCCCGCTGACCGTCGGCTCCCCGCAGCAGGTCATCGAGAAGACGCTGTCCTTCCGCGACTACGCCGGCGACTACCAGCGCCAGCTGTTCCTGATGGACCACGCGGGGCTGCCGCTGAAGACCGTCCTCGAGCAGCTCGACATGCTCGGCGAGGAGGTCGTGCCGGTGCTGCGCAAGGAGTTCGCGAAGGACCGCCCGGCGAACGTGCCGGACGCGCCGACGCACCAGTCGTTGCTCGCCGCCAAGCAGTCCGAGCAGTCCGAGCAGACCCCGGAAGGGGCTGAGGAGGTGACCGCCGTATGAAACTCGTCGTCGTCTCGGCGGGGCTGAGCGTCCCGTCCTCCACCCGGCTGCTCGCCGACCGGCTGGCCGCCGCCGTGGACCGGCGCACCCCCGCCGACCTCCGGGTCGTCGAACTGCGTGACCTCGCCGTGGAGATCGCGCACAACTTCACCAACGGCTTCCCCGGGCGTGCGCTCGAGGAGGCGCTCGACGCGGTGACGCAGGCCGACGGGCTGATCGTCGTCACGCCGGTGTTCTCCGCGTCGTACAGCGGCCTGTTCAAGTCGTTCTTCGACGTGCTGGACAAGGACGCCCTGGTGGGCAAGCCGGTCCTGATCGCGGCGACCGGTGGCACCGCCCGGCACTCCCTCGTCCTGGACTACGCCCTGCGCCCGCTCTTCACCTACCTGCGGGCCGTGGTCGTCCCGACCGGGGTCTACGCGGCGTCGGAGGACTGGGGCGCCGAGGGTCTCGCCGAGCGGATCGACCGGGCGGCGCAGGAGCTGGCCGGTCTGATGGCCGCGGGGTCCCTTCGGCAGACCGGCACCGGAGCGGAACGCGCCTGGTCCGTGCCGGAGCCCGCTCATCCGGTGGCCGCTCCCGTCGTGCCCCTGCCGGGGCCGGCCGCGGGCGACCGGGCGAGCGGCACGGACGGGGACCGCGCGTCCGCGGCGGAGACCGGCGCGACGCACGCGCACGGCTTCCGGGTGATCCCCTTCGAGGAGCAGCTCGCCGCGCTGCGGAACTAGGCGCCGCCCGGTCCCGTCCGGGCGCGGCGCCGGGCGGCGGTTCGCGATGACCTGTCGTCGGACATGGGTCGGGGTGGGCCGCCGCCGTCCTGCGTTCGGCCCACCCCTGGCCGCACCGGCCGGTCCCCGACCGGGGGGCTCCGGGCCCGGCCGGGCGGGTCTCCTCACCTGGCGCGCCCTGGGATGGCGGGCCGGGCGAACCTCTCGGGCGGCGGGTCCGGCGGTGTGTGCGCCGCGCGGACCCGTTCGCCGTTCCACGGCTTCGGTGTCGTCGTCTTCAGGTGTTCGTCCGTCGCGACGGCCGCGGAGAGACGGCGGGACCGGAGGGCGGTCGGTACCACCCGGCGACGAGCCCCAACTTGTCGGCCGGTGCCTTCGACCGCTCCGTCCCGGCCCGCCTCCATGGCTCCGCCCCGGCGCACCCACTCGGGGAACGCGCCGACGTGACGTATCCAACACACTGGCCCGACCAGGTAAGTCACCGCGCGCGCAGCGGTGAGAGGCGGGTAAGAAGCCCGCCCCCCGTCCGGCTCAGCCGGTGGTGCACCACTGTGACCTTGGCAGACTGGTGGGGTGACCCAGACAGTGCTGCTCGCCGAGGACGACCGTGCCATCCGCCATGCCCTGGAACGAGCACTGACACTGGAGGGTTACCAGGTGACCGCTGTGGCTGACGGGATCGAGGCCCTCGCACAGGCTCACCGCACTCAGCCCGACGTGCTCGTTCTCGATGTGATGATGCCCGGCATCGACGGCCTGCAGGTGTGCCGGGTGCTGCGCGCCGAGGGCGACCGCACTCCGATCCTGATGCTCACCGCACTGGTGGAGACCGCCGACCGGATCGCCGGCCTGGACGCGGGCGCCGACGACTACGTCGTCAAACCGTTCGACGTCGAGGAGGTCTTCGCCCGGCTGCGGGCCCTGCTGCGGCGCACCAACGGCTCCGCTCCCGAGCTGCCGAAGGAGGAGCAGAAGATCCCGACCGGCCAGGTGTCCGTCGCCGGGCTGCGCATGGATGTACAGGCGCGCCGCGCGTGGCGCGGTGAGCGCGAGCTGGAGCTCACGAGGACCGAGTTCGATCTGCTGGAGCTACTGGCCCGCAACGCGGGCATCGTCCTCGACCACGCCACCATCTACGACCGCATCTGGGGCTACGACTTCGGCCCCGGATCCAAGAACCTCGCCGTCTACGTGGGCTATCTGCGACGCAAGCTGGACGAGCCGGGGGCCCCGGCGCTCATCCACACGGTGCGCGGCGTGGGGTATGTGCTGAGGGAGGACTAGTGCCTCCACCAGTGGATTCCGGCGCCGAGGCGGACGCCGGAGTGGGAATGCGGCTGTGGCGCAGGCTGCCGAGAGGGCTGCGCCGCCGGCTGCGGCTGAGGTCCAGGCTGCGGCGGATCTCCTCGCTGCGGACCACCTTCACGGTGTCGTTCGCGGCGGTGGCCGCCGGTGTCACCGTCCTTGTCGGCTTTCTGAGCTACGACGCCGCGGCCCGGCTGGTCCGCGTCGACCAGCAGACCGTCTTCGCCCAGGTCGTCGCCGACCTGCGGGACCAGGTCCGCCAGAAGCAGCTGATGCCGGACGACTTCGCCATCTCCGACAAGGACCACGACACCCCGCGCGACGACATCATCCGGCCCAGCCGCACGGTCGTGCAGGTGCTCGGTCCGGGCGGCGCGGTCGTCGACCACTCCAATCCGGCGCTGCCCGTGGGCGGCGACGACCGGAGGATCGCCGAGAGCGGCACTGCGGCCAGGCTCCTGGAGCACAAGAGCGTCGACGTCGACGGCGATGTCTACCGGGTCGCGACCGTCGCGCTCGGGCACGGTCAGGGCGCCGTGCAGGTCGCCCAGGAGCTCAGCAGCACCGAGGACCTGCTGCGCAGCCTGCAGCAGCGGACGGCCCTGCTGATGGGCGCGGTGGTGATAGCGGCCGGGTTGTTCGGCTGGTGGCTGGCGCGGCGCATCACGGGGCGGCTGGTGCGGCTGGCCGGTGCCGCCGAGGACGTGGCGCGCACCCGCAGGGTCGGCATCCAGGTCCCGGTCACCGGGAACGACGAGGTCGGCCGCCTCGGGCGCTCCTTCGACCGCATGCTGGGGCGGCTGGCCCAGTCCGAGGAGGACCAGCGGCGCCTGGTGCAGGACGCGGGCCATGAACTGCGTACGCCGCTGACGTCCCTGCGGACGAACATCTCGCTGCTGCGTCGCATCGACGAACTGCCGCCCGCCGCGCGCGAGGAACTGGTCGCCGACCTCGCCCAGGAGTCCCGTGAACTCACCGACCTGGTCAACGAGCTGGTCGACCTGGCGGCCGGGCAGTCGGACACGGAGCCGTTGCAGCGGGTGAGGCTCGCCGACATCGCCGAGGACGCGGCGACGATCGTGCGCCGCCGCACGGGCCGCGAGATCGTCGTCCGTGTCACCGGTGACACGACGGTCGACGGACGGGTCTCGGCGTTGCAGCGCGCGGTGTCCAACCTGCTGGAGAACGCGGCCAAGTTCGACCGTGACGGCACGTCGCCGATCGAGATCGTCGTCACAGGTCCCGAGCACCCGTTCCAGCTGGAGGACTCCGACGCACCGCGAACCGGCCTGCCGCTGGGCAGTGTGCGCGTGGAGGTGCTCGACCGCGGGCCCGGCGTCGAGGAGAGCGACCTCATGCGCATCTTCGACCGCTTCTACCGTGCCGCCGACGCCAGGAGCCTGCCCGGCTCGGGGCTCGGCCTCTCGATCGTGCAGGACGTGGCCACGTCGCACGGGGGAGCGGCGTTCGCGTACCGGCGGCCGGGCGGAGGGTCGGTCATCGGGTTCACGATCGGCGGTGGCGCGCGAGCGGGGCGCCAGTGACAGGGCGGGCGGGGGACGTCGCCACGCACCTCGTGTGGGCCGCGCAGGGCCGGCCCGACCTGGTGCGGCGGTACGGTTCCGCCCTCGCCGTCGCCGCGCCGGGGCTCTCCGGACGGGACCGGATCGCCGTCTCCGGGGACGCCGACGACGCCGTTCCTCTTGTACGCGATCTGCTCGCCGAGCTGGGGCCCGGCTTCCGGCCCTTCGGGGACGCCGGCTTGATCGCCGCCCTCGCGCGGCGGATCCCCGGGCTCGCCCCGACCGAACCCTTCTACTGGATGGAGACCGCGGCCCCGGGCCGCCCGCCCCGGACGGAGACCGCGGCCCCGGGTGGCGCGTCCGGCGTCTTTGGAGTGCGGTGGCTGGACGCGGCCGAGGAGCGGATGCCGGAACCACTCTTCGAGCGCTGGTTCCCCCGGTCCCACGCCCAACCGGGACGCTCGGGGGTGAGCCGCTGGGCCGGAGTGCACGGCGGGAGCGGGCTGCTCGCCGTCGCCGCCTGGTCCGCCGCCGGGTGCGGCTTCGTCGCCGGAGTGGTCACCGCCCCCGAGGCCCGGGGGCACGGCCTCGGCACCGCCGTGTGCCGGTTCGTGGTCGACGCCCTTGTCCGGGAGCACGGCCGCGCGGCCCTCATGGTGGACGCGGGCAACATGCCCGCCGTCGCCGCCTACGAGCGCATCGGCATGACGGAGCGGCTGTTCGACGCGGCTGCCGTGGTGGCCTGAACTCAGCCCACGTGCACGCGCGGCCGCCGCTTCCGGTCGTGCTCCGCCTCCCGCAGCACCTCCCGGGTCACGGGTGCCACCTCTCCCTGACCGAAGAGGAAGAAGCGCAGGAAGTTGGCGAACGGGGTCCCCTCGGTCCACTCGAAGTACATGTGCGGGATGCAGCCGGTCATGTCCCGGGCGTGCAGCAGCAGAGCGGCGAGGGCGTTGGGGATGGAGGACGACTCCAGGGTGAGCACGCGGTAGCGGCCGTGCATGACCTCGCCGCGGACGGTCAGACCGGCCTCGAACTCCGACGGGTCCCGGATCGTCACCTCCACGAAGACGAAGTCCTCCTGCGGGGGCAGGTCGTTGTCGTTCCGGATCTGCTCGATCTTGTCGCGGTACTCGGCGACGTCCCGGTTGTTCGGCTCGTTGGCGATGAACCGGATCTTGCGGCTGGCGATGTCCCGGACGAAGCGTTCGGCGAGGGTGTCCAGGGTCACGCTGGTCACCCGCAGCTCGAAGGCGCGGGCGAGGCGGGAGAGCAGCGAGAGCAGGATGATCCCGGCGATGAAGCAGGCGCCGATCTTCACACCGTCGGGCCGCTCGATCACGTTGACGACCGTCGTGTAGAGGAAGACGGCCGAGATGATCGCGAACACGATGGTCCATCTGCGCTGTGCGGCCTTGCGGGCGGCGATGGTCACCGCGATCGCCGCGGAGCTGATCAGGACCAGCACACCGGTGGCGTAGGCGCCGCCCTGGGCGTCCACATTGGCGTCGAAGATCCAGGTGACCAGGAACGCGACCAGGGTGAAGACGATGACCATGGGCCGCACGGCGCGCGCCCAGTGCGGCGCCATGCCGTAGCGGGGCAGGTAGCGCGGCATCAGGTTGAGCAGGCCGGCCATCGCGGAGGCTCCCGCGAACCACAGGATCGCGATGGTGGAGACGTCGTAGACCGTGCCGAAGGCGTTCCCCAGATACTCGTGCGCCAGGTAGGCCAGCGCACGGCCGTTGGCCCGGCCGCCCGCCCGGAACTCCTTCTCCGGGATCAGCAGCGTGGTGATGAAGCTGGTGGTGATGAGGTAGCCGCTCATGATGACCGCGGCCGTGGTCAGCAGCTTCTTGGTCTCCCGGATCCGGCCGGTGGGCCGCTCCTCCGTGTCGCCGGGGTCGCCCTGCACATGGGGCATGACGGCGACACCGGTCTCGAAGCCCGACAGACCAAGCGCCAGCTTCGGGAAGACGATCAGCGCCACACCGATCATGACGAAGACGTTGCCGTGCTCGGTGGTCAGAGCGCCCGTCCAGTCGGTGACCACGTGCATGGCCGTCAGCACATGCCACAGTCCGACGGCCACGACCACGGCGTTCAGCGCGAGGTAGATACCGACCAGGGCGAAGGCGACGCCGATCGCCTCCAGGAACCCCTTGAGGAACACCGCGCCCAGCAAGGTGATGAGCAGCAGGGTGATGATCATCTGGTGGCCGTGGAGGGTGCCGGTCAGATGCGGGTTCTCGATCAGGTGGGTGGAGGCGTCGGCGGCCGAGAGCGTGATGGTGATCAGGAAGTCGGTGGCGGCGAAGCCCAGCAGGGTCAGGACGAAGAGCTTGCCCTTCCAGAAGGTGAGGAGCCGTTCCAGCATGGCGATGGAGCCCTGGCCGTGCGGGCTCTCCTGCGCCACCCGCCGGTAGACCGGCAGGGCGCCGGCCAGGGTGACGATCACGAGGACGATGGTGGCGATGGGGGAGAGCAGTCCGGCGGCGAGGGCGGCGATGCCGGGCTGGTAGCCGAGGGTGGAGAAGTAGTCGACGCCGGTCAGGCACATCACCCGCCACCAGGGCTGGCCCTTGTGCGGTGACTCGGGCTGGGCGTGCGGAGCCGCGGAGCCCTTGCCCATGTCGGACAGCCCCTCCAGCATCCACGCCCGCAAGCGGCTCGGACGTGTGTGCTCCGTAGCGGCCATCGGCGTGCTCTCCTGGCATATGGCTCTGCGAGCGGTTCCGGCCATCGAGGAGACCGGGTTCCAGCGTAGGCAGAGACCGAATCCGGTGGCCCGTGGACGGCGACCGGATGGTGTCGCGCCGCCTGGAGGAGACAGGTGGACATCAGGTAGGTGGTGCCTGGTCGGTGAGGGTGCGCCGAGGACCGGGCCGCTGCGACCGCGGGGAGTGGCCGGGCACGCCCAGGGCCTAGGGTGGCGCACCCAGGGCCGTCGGCTGCCGGAAGCCGTGGCGTGTCGTGACAGGAGCAACCGTCCATGACCGCACCCGAGTTCACTCCCGAGGAGGCCGCCGCGCTGGCGGCCGTCGACGAGGCGTCCATCGCCCGGACGCTGCGGGAGCTGATCGCGATCCCGAGCGTGACCGGAACCCCGGCCGAGTCGGAGATCCAGCACGAGCTGGCCCGGCGGCTCGACCGGCTCGGGCTCGACGTCGACCTGTGGTCCATGAACCTGCCCGAACTCCTCGCCGACCCCGGCTTCCCCGGCGCCGAGGCACCCAGGGACGAGGCCTGGGGCCTGGTCGCCTCGACCCCGGACGGGGACGACGGACCGGCACTGATCCTCCAGGGGCATGTGGACGTCGTACCGCCGGGGGATCCGGCGAGCTGGAAGGGCGACCCGTTCGTGGCGAGGGCCGCCGGGGACGTCGTGTACGGCCGCGGCGCCTGCGACATGAAGGCCGGACTCGTGGCGCATCTGGCCGCACTGGAAGCGGTGCGCGCGAGCGGGGCCCGGCTGCGCGGCCGCGTCGCCGTGCACTTCGTCGTCGGCGAGGAGGACGGCGGGCTCGGCGCCTTCGGCACGCTGCGGCGCGGGCACACCGGCGACGCGTGCGTCATCACCGAGCCGACCGGCGGCACTCTGGTGACGGCCAACGCGGGTGCCCTGACCTTCCGGATCTCCGTACCGGGCCGGGCGGCCCACGCGAGCTCCCGTGACGAGGGGGTGAGCGCCGTGGACGCGTACATACCGGTCCACCGGGCCCTGGCCGCACTGGAGGGGGACCGCAACACCGACCCGGACCCCTTGATGAAGGAATACCCCATCCCCTACGCGCTGTCGGTCGGCACCGTCCGCTCCGGCGACTGGGCGAGCAGCGTGCCCGATCTGCTGGTCGCCGAGGGCCGGCTGGGCGTGCGGCTCGGCGAGGACCCGGCCGCGGCCCGGGCCGAGCTGGAGGAGTGCGTTGCCCGGGCCTGCGCCGCCGACCCCTGGCTCAGCGCGCACCCGGCCGTCGTCACCTGGCCGGGGGGCCAGTTCGCGAGCGGCCGGCTGCCCGCAGGCCACCCGTTGCGGGACGCCGTGGCGACGGCGCACGCCGACGCGACGGGCGGTCCCGGGCCGCGGGAGCGCGGGGCGCCGTACGGCAGCGATCTGCGGCTGTACGCGGCGGAGGGCATCCCGACCCTGCAGTACGGGCCCGGTGACGTACGCCTCGCGCACAGCGCACGAGAGCGGGTTTCGCTCGCCGAAGTCACGAACGTGGCACGCGCACTCGCGTTGACGATCTTGCGCACGGTCGGAATCAAATGAAGGGAAGGTAAGAAGTCGGCTCTTACGATTACCCCCTGTACCTGCTGTTACTACAGAGAGTGGCCAACTTTTCGTCGTCTCCGTTGCTGCATTCCAGTGACAGCCGGGTCGCAGCCCGTTCGGCTCCATGGAAGCCTCGAAGGTGCGCGCAAGTGGGGGTCCGTCCAGTGGGGGATCTGTCACAGCACAGGAGACAAACGTGAAATCCACGCTTCGTACCCGCTCTGCCCGTGTCCTCGCCGTCGGTGCCGTCGCCGTCACCCTGGTGGCGGTCGGGGCCGTAGGTGCCTTCGCCGCCGCGCCTGCCTCGACGGCGCAGAACACGACCGTGACGGCCGCCTCGATCACCGTCCAGCCGTCGCACACCGAGCTGAAGCCGGGTCAGTCCGTGACGTTCGCCGGCCACACCGAGGGCCTGAGGGCCGGCGACATGCTGACGCTTCAGCGGTACATCGGCAGTCAGTGGGTCACCGTGAAGAGCCTCAAGGTGCAGGGCGACACCTTCACCTTCTCCGCCGTCAAGCTCCCCAACCGCGGCATGGAGAAGTTCCGGGTGATCCACGCCAAGGCGATGTCGCCGACGGTGACGATCAACGTGCGGTGACGCCGCGAGCCTGACGCCACAAGGCTGAGGGGCGCCCCGGATCCCGGGGCGCCCCTTCCGTCTGTCCGGCCGTGCGCGACAAACGTCCGGAATTCCGTCGCCGTGACCGCTGCGGAGCCGAGTGCGGCGCTCCATATGGAATTCGGCGCACATTTCCCTTTGTGCGGTCACGCTGTCATCCGGTCACGATGTCACGTGGGTCACAACGCCGTCGGAGTTGCCCTGTCGAGTGGTCCGGTGACGCCGGTTCAGGGCCACACCAGGCAATAGGGCTGATGCCCCGCCTCATGCAGTCGATGGCTGAAATCCTGCCATTCATGGAGCAACTGGTACACGTTGAAGGCGTCGCGCGGCCCGCCCCGGTCGGGCACCGTGGACCAGATGAACGCCGCGGCGCCCACCGCCTCCTCGCCGATGCCGCGCAGGGGGTCGACGACCGTCATGGGGAGCTTGACCACCGCGTAGTCGGGGTGCAGGACGACCAGTTCCAGCGGAGGGACCTTGTGCAGCGGGACGCCCTCGATGCCGGTGAGGACCATCGCCGCCATCGTCTCCGGCTTGATCTTGGTGAACATGCCGCCCATGCCCAGCTCGTCGCCGCCGAGCTCTTCGGGACGCATCGAGATCGGGACCCGGGCCGCGGTCGCGCCGTCGGGCGCACCGAAGTACTTGTACGTCACCCCCACCCGGCCACCATTCCCGCTTCCTGCCCCGAGTCCGTCCAACCTACGGTTCGCGTGGTCCATGCCATCCATACGCGACAGCCGGTCGATCCGCTCAGGTCCACCCTGCGCACCCTGCGCCTGACGTCTCTCGCTCGTCTCCTCCGCGTCGCGTCGGTGCCTTCCCCGCCGGGCACGCCGAGGACCGAGGTCATCGGTCCCCTCGCCCAGTCCGCCACCGCGATGCATATCTCCACCCGACTGCTTTTCTAGGATGCGAAGACCCCGTTGCGCAACCCGATCATCGTGTCAGTGACCTCCCCCACGTTCGTCCGCCGAAACGTGCGGTGAAACACCTGTCCGCGGGATCTTCGCGGCCTCTGACACCATGGCTTGTGTGAGCTATCCGTACGAAGCCCCAGTTTCGCAGACTCTTTTCGAGCGCGCGGCGGCCGTCACGCCCGGCGGCGTGAACTCTCCGGTACGCGCCTTCCGCGCCGTGGGCGGTACGCCCCGGTTCATGGTGTCCGGTGACGGTCCCTATTTGACCGATGCCGACGGACGCGAATATGTCGATCTTGTTTGTTCGTGGGGACCCATGATCCTCGGGCATTCCCACCCCGAGGTGATCGCCGCCGTCCAGGAGGCCGTCTCGCACGGCACCTCCTTCGGTACGCCCGGTGAGGGCGAGGTCGCGCTCGCCGAGGAGATCGTCGCCCGCGTCCGGCCCGTCGAGCAGGTGCGCCTCGTCTCCAGCGGGACGGAAGCCACCATGTCGGCGATCCGGCTCGCCCGCGGGTTCACCCGGCGGTCCAAGGTGATCAAATTCGCCGGGTGCTATCACGGGCACGTCGACTCCCTCCTCGCCGCCGCCGGCTCCGGGGTCGCGACGTTCGCGCTGCCCGACACCCCCGGAGTCACCGGTGCCCAGGCCGGCGACACCGTCGTCCTGCCCTACAACGATCTGGACGCCGTCCGCACCGCGTTCGCCGCCCACCCCGGCGAGATCGCCTGCCTGATCACCGAGGCCTCCCCCGGGAACATGGGGGTCGTTCCGCCGCTGCCGGGGTTCAACCAGGGACTCAAGGATCTCTGCGAGGAGAACGGCGCTCTCTACATCTCCGACGAGGTCATGACCGGCTTCCGCACCAGCAAGGCCGGCTGGTACGGGATCGACGGGGTCGAGCCCGACCTCATGACGTTCGGCAAGGTGATGGGTGGCGGCTTCCCCGCCGCCGCGTTCGGCGGACGTGCGGACGTCATGGCGCATCTGGCCCCGGCCGGGCCCGTCTACCAGGCCGGCACCCTCTCCGGGAACCCGGTCGCCACCGCCGCCGGTCTGGCCCAACTGCGGCTGCTCGACGACGCCGCGTACGAGAAGGTCGACGCGGTCTCCGCCGAGATCCGTACGCTCGTCACGGACGCGCTGACCAAGGAGGGCGTGGCGCACCGGCTGCAGAACGCCTCCAACATGTTCTCCGTGTTCTTCACCGACCGGCCGGTGCACAATTACGAGGACGCCAAGAGCCAGGAGTCCTTCCGGTTCACGGCGTTCTTCCACTCCCTTCTCTCCCAGGGCGTCTACCTGCCGCCCTCTTCTTTCGAATCCTGGTTCGTCTCCACCGCCCACGACGAGCGGGCGATCCAGCAGATCGCCGACGCCCTTCCGGCGGCGGCCCGTGCAGCAGCGGAGGCCACGGCAGCATGAGTGACATCACCGTCGTCCACCTGATGCGGCACGGCGAGGTCGCCAACCCCGACGGGGTGCTGTACGGGCGGCTGCCCGGCTACCACCTGTCCGAGCTGGGCCGGCAGATGGCCGAGCGGGTCGCCGAGCACCTCTCCTCCCGGGACATCACCCACGTCGTCGCCTCCCCGCTGGAGCGGGCGCAGGAGACGGCCACCCCGATCGCCAAGGCGCACGGTCTCGACCTCGCGGTCGACGAGCGGCTGATCGAGGCCGAGAACGTCTTCCAGGGCAAGGCCTTCGGGGTCGGGGACGGCGCGCTGCGGCGCCCCGAGAACTGGAAGCACCTCGTCAACCCGTTCAAGCCGTCCTGGGGCGAGCCGTACGTGGAGCAGGTCGTCCGGATGATGGGGGCGCTGGACGCCGCCAAGGACGCGGCGCGCGGCCACGAGGCCGTGTGCGTCAGCCACCAGCTGCCGATCTGGATCGTGCGCAGCTTCGTGGAGAAGCGCCGGCTGTGGCACGACCCGCGCAAGCGGCAGTGCACGCTGGCGTCCCTGACCACCTTCACGTATCAGGGCGACAGGATCGTGTCGGTGGGGTACACCGAGCCGGCCCGGGACCTGGTGCCGGCCCATCTGCTCGCGGGTGCCAAGCCGATCAAGGGCAAGGACAAGGCGTTCGGGGCCTGAGGACCGGCGCCCCGGTGACGGCGTACGCCTTGAGCCAAGGCGTACGCTTCGTCACAAGATGTACGCAGTCCTGCCGTGTAATCGTTTCTTCGTAAAGTCCGCTCCACGTAGTCGAGTTCGGCGGAACCTTCGTCTTCATCGCGCCCTCTCATTGTGTGACCACTGAGAGGGCGCAATGAGATGGGGACGGAATGAGGGAGATCAGCCGACGGGGACTGATGGGGCTGGGGGCGGGTGCGGCCGCCGCGATGGGGCTGGCCGGATGCGGTACCCAGCAGCACGACGACGCGAAGCCCGGCCGTGGTTCCGGCAAGAGCACTCCCCGTGCCTCCAGCAGCCCCACGGCCACCGCACGCCCCCTCGGTGACGGCTCGACCTCGGCCGCCGGCAAGCAGCCGAACCAGCCGGACAAGCCGGTGCCCCTGGAGCCCGGCCAGACGCCGCCGCAGTTCGTCGTCTTCTCCTGGGACGGCGCCGGAGAGGTCGGCAACGGGCTCTTCCCACGCTTTCTCGACCTCGCCAAGGAGCACGGCGCGCACATGACCTTCTTCCTCTCCGGGCTCTATCTGCTGCCGGAGTCGAAGAAGCGCACCTACCTCCCGCCGAACAACGCGCCGGGTGCCTCCGACATCGGCTATCTGACGGACGCGCACATCCGCTCCACCCTGCAGAACGTGCGCCGCGCCTGGCTCGAAGGCCATGAGATAGGCACCCACTTCAACGGGCACTTCTGCTCCGGTTTCGGCACCGTCGCGCACTGGACGCCCAAGCAGTGGCGCAGCGAGATCGACCAGGCCAAGTCCTTCGTCAAGGAGTGGCGGACCAACACCGGGTTCACCGATCTGCCGTCGCTGCCCTTCGACTACGACAAGGAACTGATCGGCGGCCGGACCCCCTGCCTCCTCGGCCAGGACAACCTGCTGCCCACGGCCCGCGAACTCGGCTGGCGCTACGACGCCTCCTCGCCCGGCGGCCGGCAGCGCTGGCCGGAGAAGCGCCAGGGCCTGTGGGACTTCCCGCTCCAACTGGTCCCGTTCCCCGGGCGCAGCTTCGAGGTCCTGTCGATGGACTACAACATGCTCGCCAACCAGTCGATCCGGACGACGCAGGCTCCCTCGTCCAACTACCCGGGCTGGCGTACCCAGGCGGCGAACGCCTACATATCCGGATTCAGGCGGGCATACGAGACCAATCGTGCGCCGTTCTTCATAGGCAACCACTTCGAGCACTGGAACGGCGGCATCTACATGGACGCCGTCGAAGAGGCGTTCAAGCACATAGCCCGTGAGAAGGAAAAGGGCGCTGACGTACGGCTCGTCTCCTTCCGGCAGTTCACGGACTGGCTCGATGTGCAGCGGCCCGAGGTCGTGCGCAAGCTGCAGTCGCTGGACGTGGGGCAGAAGCCGGCCGGGGGCTGGGCGACGTTTCTCGCGGCAGCCGGCAAGGGGGCTTCGGGTGCCCCGTCGAAAGCCGCCTGAAACGCGGTTTTCCACCCACAAGGGGGGTGCGCAAGATCCCCGGAACGGACATGCGAAACTTTTCACATGAGTGCCGCCTGCCGCACCCCCCAGCGCCTGAACCGGACCCGCAGCTGCAGCCGCCGACGCGCCGCCCTGGCCACCGCCGGGGCCGCCGTGGCGGCGCTGGTGCTGTCCGCCTGCTCCTCCGGGGGCACCTCCGGGGGCTCCGGCAACACCAACTTCATCACCGGCAAGGACGGCATCGCGACCGTCAAGAAGGGCGAGCGGGCCGCCGCTCCCGACCTGTCCGGGCCGACGATCGACGGCAAGCAGCTGGACGTCGCCGCCTACAAGGGCAAGGTCGTCGTCATCAACGTCTGGGGCTCCTGGTGCCCGCCGTGCCGCGCCGAGGCGTCGAACTTCGTCAAGGTCGCCCAGGACACGGCCGGCAAGGGCGTCCAGTTCGTCGGCATCAACACCCGCGACACCAGCACCCAGCCGGCCCGCGCCTTCGAGAAGCAGTACGGGGTGCCGTACCCGAGTCTGTACGACCCGACGGGAAAGCTGATGCTCCGCTTCAAGCAGGGCACACTCAACCCGCAGGCGATCCCCTCCACACTGGTCATCGACCGGGACGGGAAGATCGCCGCGCGCACGCTGCAGGCGCTCAGCGAGGACAAGCTGCGCGCGATGCTCGCCCCGGTACTCGCGGAGAAGTGACGTGACCGGAGTGTCCACTCTCGCCGCGGCCACCGATCCCAACCAGACGGTACTCAACGGGGCTCTGCTGCTCGCCGTGCCGGTGGCGGTGCTCGGGGGTCTCGTCTCCTTCTTCTCCCCGTGCGTTCTGCCGCTGGTCCCCGGTTACCTCTCGTATGTGACCGGGGTCACCGGCAGCGATCTGGCGGAGGCGCGGCGCGGGCGGATGGTCACCGGCGCCTCCCTGTTCGTGATCGGGTTCACCGTCGTCTTCGTCTCCGGCGGGGCGCTGTTCGGGTACTTCGGGCAGACGCTGCAGGAGTACAGGGACACCGTGTCCAAGGTGCTCGGTGTCCTCATGATCCTGCTGGGCGTCTTCTTCATGGGCCTGATGCCCTGGCTGACCCAGCGGGAGTTCCGTTTCCACAAGCGGCCGATGGCCGGGCTGATCGGCGCGCCACTGCTGGGCGCGCTGTTCGGGATCGGCTGGACCCCATGCATCGGCCCGACCCTCGCCTCCGTGCTGGCGCTCTCCTCCAACCAGGCGAGCGCGGGCCGCGGGGCCCTGCTGACCGTCGCCTACTGCCTCGGTCTCGGTGTGCCCTTCGTGCTCGCCGCGGTCGCCTTCCGCAAGGCGCTCGGTGCCTTCGGCTGGGTCAAGCGCCACTATGTCTGGGTGATGCGCATCGGCGGCACGATGATGATCGTGACCGGTGTGCTGCTGCTGACCGGCGCCTGGGACAGCCTCGTGCAGGACATGCAGACCTGGTCCAACGGCTTCACGGTGGGGATCTGACCCATGAGCGACACACGGAGCACCGACGTGCACAGCGACGGAACCCCTGGAACATCCGCGCGGACCAGCGAGCCCGAGACTCCCGCGAACGCCACCGAGTCCGACCTCGGCGAGGCCGCCTCGCAGCTGTCCACCGCCCCCGTCGAGACGGCCGTGCCCGGCTCCTTCGGCGGTTCCCGGGCGCCCGGCGCCAAGGGGTGGATGACCTGGATCCTGCGGGAGACCGTCGGCTGGGCCCGCTGGTTCTGGCGGCAGTTGACCTCCATGAGGGTCGCGCTGCTCCTGCTGTTCCTGCTCTCGCTCGGGGCGATCCCCGGTTCGCTCATCCCGCAGTCCGGCACCGACGTGCTGAAGGTGCAGGACTTCATGACCGCCCACAGGACGCTGGGCCCGGTCTACGAGAAGCTCGGGCTGTTCCATGTGTACAGCTCGGTGTGGTTCTCGGCGATCTACATCCTGCTGTTCGTCTCCCTCATCGGCTGCATCGTGCCGCGCAGCTGGCAGTTCGTCGGGCAGCTCAGGGGCCGCCCGCCGGCCGCGCCCAAGCGGCTGACCCGGCTGCCCGCGTACGCGACCTGGCGCACCGACGCCGACCCCGAGCAGGTCCGCGAGGTCGCGCTGAAGGTGCTCAAGCGGCGCCGTTTCCGTGCCCATGTCGCCGGTGACGCCGTCGCCGCCGAGAAGGGCTATCTGCGCGAGGCCGGGAACCTGGCCTTCCATGTCGCCCTCGTGGTGATGCTGGTCGCCTTCGCCTGGGGCCAGCTCTACAAGTCCGAGGGCAACAAGCTGGTCGTCGAGGGCGACGGGTTCTCCAACACCCTCACGCAGTACGACGACTTCAAGTCGGGCAACCTCTTCACCGACGACGACCTCGTGCCGTTCAGCTTCAAGCTGGACAAGTTCGCCGCCACGTACGAGCGCACCGGCCCCAACAAGGGCACCCCGCGCACCTACCAGGCCGGCATCACCTACAGCGTGGGCGCCTACGGCAAGGACAAGAAGACCACCATCAAGGTCAACGAGCCGCTGAACATCGGCGACGCGAAGGTCTACCTCGTCAGCCACGGGTACGCCCCCACGGTCACCGTCCGCGACGGCAAGGGCAACGTCGTCTACCACGACGCCGTGCCGCTGCTGCCCCTCGACCCCAACGTGACCTCGCAGGGCGCGATCAAGGTGCTGGACGGCTACCGGAACGCCCAGGGCCGGCCGGAGCAACTCGGCTTCCTCGCGGTCTTCGTGCCGACCTTCGCCGGAGCCGGCAAGGGCACGATGTCCTCGCAGTTCCCGGCGCTCGACCACCCGGTGCTGGCGCTGAACGCGTACCACGGGGACCTGGGCGTCAACGCGGGCCTCCCGCAGAACGTGTACCAGCTGGACACCAAGAACCTGAAGCAGTTCAAGGACGCGAGCGGTGCCATCCTCAAGTCCAGCCTGCTGCCCGGTGAGACCATGACGCTGCCCGGCGGCAACGGCTCGATCACCTTCGACAAGGACATCAAGGCGTGGGCCGGCTTCCAGATCGTCCAGCAGCCCGGCACCGGCTGGGCGCTCGGCGCCGCGATGACCGCGATCTTCGGACTGGCCGCCTCGCTGTTCATCCACCGCCGCCGCGTCTGGGTGCGCGCGACGACCGGAGCCGACGGCGTGACCGTCGTCGAGATGGCGGGTCTCGGCCGCAGCGAGTCCACGAGGCTGCCCGAGGAACTCGGCGACCTGGCCGCGCTCGTCCACGACCAGGCACCCACGACAATCGACGACGAACCGTCCCCGGACGCCGACCCCGATCAGGAGCCGGGCGCCGCAACCTCCGTACCCGTCGCTGAAGGGGCTCAGAAGAAGTGACCCTCGCCACCGCCACCAACGAACACCTCGCGAACATCAGCAACACGCTGATCTACTCCGCGATGGCCGTCTACACCCTGGCGTTCTTCACCTACATCGCCGAATGGATCTTCGGCAGCCGCAGCAGGGTCGCCCGTACGGCGAACGCGCTCACCGCCGACGGCGCGAAGAAGGCGGAGGGGCCCGCCGTCACGGTCCGGAAGGCCGGGGGCACCGCGGTGCTCGAGCGGCCGAAGGTCGTCACCCGCGCCGCGACCGGTGCCCGTGACGTGCCGGACGGCCCCGGCGCCCACGGCGGCGACGAGCAGGGCGACCTCTACGGCCGGATCGCCGTCTCGCTCACGGCGCTGGCCTTCCTCATCGAACTCGTCGGCGTCATCGCCCGCGCGGCGTCCGTACAGCGGGCGCCCTGGGGCAACATGTACGAGTTCAACATCACCTTCTCCACGGTCGCCGTCGGTGTGTACCTCGCGCTGCTCGCCCTGAAGAAGAACGTGCGCTGGCTGGGCCTCTTCCTCACCACCACGGTCCTGCTCGACCTCGGTCTCGCCGTCACCGTCCTGTACACGGCCAGCGACCAGCTCGTCCCGGCCCTCCACTCGTACTGGCTGTACATCCACGTCTCCACCGCCATCATCTGCGGTGCGGTCTTCTACGTCGGCGCGGTCGGCACGCTCCTCTATCTCTTCAAGGACTCGTACGAGAACAAGCTGCAGAACGGCGGCAAGCCCGGCACCTTCGCCACGTCCGTCCTGGAGCGGCTTCCCGCCTCCGCCTCCCTCGACAAGTTCGCCTACCGCGTGAACGCCGCGGTCTTCCCCCTGTGGACGTTCACGATCATCGCGGGCTCCATCTGGGCGGAGTCCGCCTGGGGCCGCTACTGGGGCTGGGACCCCAAGGAGACCTGGGCCTTCATCACCTGGGTCGCGTACGCCTGCTATCTGCACGCCCGTTCCACGGCCGGCTGGAAGGGCCGCAAGGCGGCCTACATCGCGCTCATCGCCTTCGGCTGCTGGCTGTTCAACTACTACGGCGTCAACATCTTCGTGACCGGCAAGCACTCCTACGCGGGCGTCTAGTCCTCCTGCCGCACAGGCCGGTTCCGTGGCGTGAGCCACCGGAACCGGCCTGCGCCGTTCGCAGGCGGCCCTGGCCGCCAGGACGGCCCGGCACCTGCAACACGTGCGGAACATCCGCTCGCGGGCGAGGCTGGTGTCATGACCGATCCCATCGAAGAGGGCACCGCCGAGCACCGTGGGGGTGTGCACGTACGGCACTACCTGCTGCACCTGCCCCGGCCCGTGGAGGAGGTCTGGCCCGCCCTGGCAACCGCCGCGGGTCTTGGCTGCTGGCTGGCCGCCGCCGAGCCGTTCGAACCACGGCTCGGCGGCGAGGTGGGACTGAGCCTGCCCGGTGGAACGGCCCGGGGCCGCGTCACCGCGTGGGACGTGGAACGGGTCGCCGAGTACACCGTGGAGCGCCGCGGCCGTATCCGCTTCCATCTGGAACCGGGCCGTCCCGAGGGCACCACGGTGCGCTTCACGCACGAGTCCGAGGAGGACACGGACCCGGACTGGAGGGAACGCTTCGAGCGCCTGCTCGCGTATGTGGGAGGCCGCGGCGGCTGAGCCGTCGCACGCTCCTCGGCCCGGTGTTTCGGCCGACGGAGAGCGGAGGCATGGATCAGGCACAGGCGCACGAGACGCTCGCCACCGCGGTCGCGGAGGCCCTGTGGAACGAGGACTTCGGAACGTGACTGAGCCCCGCATCCCCACCATCGATCTGCGGCCCTGGCCGGACGGCGCCCCGGACGCCCGCGCCCGTACCGCGCGCACCGTCGACGACGCCCTGCGCAGCGCCGGTTTCCTGCTGGTCACCGGGCACGGCGTGGCCGCGTCCCTGCGCGCCCGGATCCGTGCCGCGGCGCGGACGTTCTTCGTGCTGCCCGACGAGATCAAGGAGAAGTACGCGGCCCGGGTCGGCGGTCGCGGCTGGCTCGGCCCCGGCACCGAGGCCAACGGCTACTCCGAGGGCACCGAGACACCGCCCGACCTCAAGGAGTCGCTGACCTTCGCCACGCACGAGCCGTTCGAGGACCCGGAGATCAACGCGCAGTGGTACGCGCCCAACGTCTGGCCGCGGGAGGTGCCGGAGTTGCGGGTGCTGTGCGAGGAGTACCTGGCGCGGATGGGCGAGCTGGAGAACCGGCTGCTGTCGCTGCTCGGCGAGGCCCTGGGGCTCGAACAGGACTTCTTCACACGCCACATGGCACATCCGACGTACGGGTTCAACATCAACTGGTACCCGGGTACGGAGCTCGTCGGCGAGCCCGAGCCCGGCCAGTTCCGCATCGGCCCGCACACCGACTTCGGAACCGTCACGATCCTCGACCGGCAGGCCGGCAAGGGAGGACTCCAGGTCCACACGGACGACGGCGGCTGGCAGGACGCGCCCTACGACCCGGCGGCCTTCACCATCAACATCGGCGACCTGATGGCCCGTTGGACGGGCGACCGCTGGCGTTCGGGCCGGCACCGGGTTCTGCCGCCGCCGGCCGACGCGCCGGCCGAGGAGCTGATGTCCCTCGTCTACTTCGGCGAGTGCACCCCGGGCACCGTCGTCGAGTCGGTACCGGCGCCGGTGGGGCGGGTGGCGTACGAGCCGGTCGACTCGCATGTGTATCTGCGGGAGAAGCTCGACTCGATCACGGTCCGCTGAGCCCGGCGCCGGCCCGTGCCGGACCGCGGACGGATCCAGGGCCGGGGCGCACCCCGGTTCCAGGGTCAGGGCCTCGCCCTCAGTCCTGGGGCTCCTCGCCGCGTTCCCGGCGCCGCAGTTCCTCCTCGCGCCGGCGCAGGTCGGCCTCCCAGTCCTTCAGGAGCGCCTCGTCCTTCTTGTTCTCTTCCTTCAACGTCTTCAGGAAGGCGGGGTTGTCGTCGGGCGCGACCCACTCCATGCGGTGGTTGCGGTGCCACTCGGAGGGCGTGGCTCCGTTCGCCGTGGCCTCTCGCACCTTGCCCGCCACGAGCCAGGCGATCGGGCCGACCAGCACTTCCCCGAAGAGCAGGATGATGATGACCCAGACCACCTTGGGCAGCCCCCGGATCTGCGCCTCGGGGGTGTTGAGGCAGTCGATGAAGGCGTATATCCACAGCGCCAGGACCAGCAGGTAGGGCAGATACCTGAACATGGTGGTGCGATCCCCCAGGAGTCGGCGACGGGGCATGAGAGGGCCCCGGTGACGGGGCAAGGTTAGCCGGTACCGGATACTGGGACGCATGGCCTACGACGATCTTCGGTCCCTGCTCCGGGCGCTGGACCGCGAGGGGGACCTCAAGCGCATCAAAGCCGAGGTCGACCCCTATCTGGAGGTCGGGGAGATCGTCGACCGGGTGCAGAAGTCCGGCGGGCCCGCGCTGCTCTTCGAGAATGTGCGCGGCTCGAGCATGCCCCTCGCCATGAACGTGTTCGGTACCGACCGGCGTCTGCTCAAGGCCCTCGGCCTGAAGTCGTACGGCGAGATCTCCGACCGGATCGGCGGACTGCTGAAGCCGGAACTGCCGCACGGATTCGTCGGGGTGCGCGAGGCGTTCGGGAAACTCGGGGCGATGGCGCACGTACCGCCCAAGAAGGTCAAGTCCGACAACGCACTCGTGCAGGAAGTCGTCCTGCGCGGCGACGAGGTGGACCTCGACACCCTGCCGGCCCTCTTCACCTGGCCCCAGGACGGCGGCTCCTTCTTCAACCTCGGGCTCACCCACACCAAGGACCCGGAGACCGGGATCCGCAACCTCGGTCTGTACCGCCTCCAGCGCCACGACAAGCGCACCATCGGCATGCACTGGCAGATCCACAAGGACAGCCGCAACCACTACCAGGTGGCGGCCAGGCGCGGTGAGAAGCTCCCCGTCGCGATCGCCTTCGGATGTCCGCCGGCCGTGACGTACGCCTCCACCGCGCCGCTGCCCGGTGACATCGACGAGTACCTCTTCGCCGGGTTCATCGCGGGCAGGCGGATCGAGATGGTCGACTGCAAGACGGTCCCGCTCCAGGTGCCCGCCAACGCCGAGGTCGTGCTGGAGGGCTGGCTGGAGCCCGGCGAGATGCTGCCCGAGGGGCCGTTCGGCGACCACACCGGCTTCTACACGCCGCAGGAGCCCTTCCCCGCCCTGACGATCGACTGCGTGACGATGCGCCGCCGCCCTCTGCTCCAGTCGATCGTGGTGGGCCGCCCCCCGACGGAGGACGGGCCCCTCGGCAGGGCGACCGAGCGGTTCTTCCTGCCGCTGCTGAAGATCATCGTGCCGGACATCGTGGACTACCACCTCCCCGAGGCGGGCGGTTTCCACAACTGTGCGATCGTCTCGATCGACAAGAAGTACCCCAAGCACGCCCAGAAGGTGATGCACGCCGTCTGGGGTGCGCACATGATGTCCCTCACCAAGCTGATCGTGGTCGTCGACGCCGACTGCGACGTCCACGATCTGCACGAGGTCGCCTGGCGTGCCCTCGGCAACACGGACTACGCCCGTGACCTCTCGGTCGTCGAAGGCCCGGTCGACCACCTCGACCACGCCTCCTACCAGCAGTTCTGGGGTGGGAAGGCAGGCATCGACGCCACGAAGAAGTGGCCCGAGGAGGGTTACACGAGGGACGGGGGGTGGCCCGACATGGTCCTGTCCGACCCGGAGACGGCGGCGAAGGTGACCCGCCGCTGGAAGGAGTACGGCCTGTGAGCAGCGCCTCCGCCGCGATCCCGCAGCCGGGACGCACCAAGGCATTCCTGCGCCTGGTGATGATCGAGCACTCCGTCTTCGCGCTCCCCTTCGCGTACATCGCCGCGCTGACCGCGATGTACCAGTGGGACCGGAACATCCACTGGGGCCGGCTGTTCCTGGTCACCGTCGCCATGGTGGGCCTGCGCACCTTCGCCATGGCGGCGAACCGGATCATCGACCGGGAGATCGACGCCCGCAATCCGCGCACGGCCCACCGCGAACTGGTCACCGGCGCGATGTCCGTGCGGCACGCCTGGACGGGCGCACTGGTCGCGCTGGTCTTCTTCCTGGGCTCCGCGGCGCTGCTCAACCCGCTGTGCCTGGCGCTCGCCCCCATCGCGGTGATCCCGATGGTGGTGTATCCGTACGGCAAGAGGTTCACCAACTTCCCGCAGGCCATCCTCGGGCTCGCCCAGGCGATGGGCCCGGTCGGCGCCTGGCTGGCGATCACCGGCGGGTGGGACTGGGACGCGGTCATCCTCGGGCTCGCGGTCGGGATCTGGATCGGCGGCTTCGACCTGATCTACGCCTGCCAGGACGTGCAGACGGACCGCGAGATCGGGGTCATGTCGGTGCCGGCCCGCTTCGGCGTGCCGGCGGCGATCTGGGGCGCGCGGGTGTGCCACACGGTCGTGACGGTCCTGTTCGTCTGGTACGCGGTCGTCACCAGCGCCGGTTTCTTCTTCTGGCTCGGTCTGGTGATCGTGGCGGGGGCCTTCGTCTACGAGCACTCGATCGTGCGGCCCCATGACCTGAGCCGAGTGAACCGGGCGTTCTTCAGCGTCAACGGATTCATCGGCATCGCCCTGTTCGTGTGTGCGCTTCTTGACCTTCTGGTGCGGGGTCTGAGCGTGTGAGTACGGCGCGGCCTACCAACGGGTGCAGGGCCCCAGGGAGTCGACCGTGACCGTCCCGGGCATCGACCGCCCGCACGCGCGGCTCAGCAAGCCGGCGGACAACTTCCCCGGCTGTCTGACGGAGATGGTCGAGGGCGGCATCGGAAGGCCGACGCTCACCACCGGCCGTCTTCCGGTGGACCCGAAAGCGCGCGACCGGTCCTGACCCCGGCCCCAACCCCCCGCCGGAACAGGAACGCCGCCGCCACCCCCGCCACCAGACCGATCAGATGGCCCTGCCAGCTGACGTTCGTCTGGGCGGGCGAGAGGCCCATCAGGATCGAGCCGCCCCACACCGCGCCGACCAGCAGGCCGACCAGGATGCCGAGCGGGCGGCGCTCGACGAGGCCGCCGGCCACGAGGAAGCCGAAGAGTCCGAAGATGAGGCCGGAGGCGCCCGCGGTGTTGGTGTGCGCCGGGGCGATGAGCCATACGCCCAGGCCGTCCGCCACGATGATCAGCAGACAGACCACGGCGAACCGGCGCAGTCCGCCGAGGGCCGCCAGGAAGCCGAGGACCAGCAGCGGAACGCTGTTGGCCGCGACATGGGCGAAGCCGAAGTGGATGAAGGCGGCGGGAACGACGTCGACCAGCTCGGAGGCGGTGCGAGGCATGATGCCGAGCCCGTCCAGGGCGTGGCCGCTCACCACGTCCACCACTTCGAGCAGCCACAGCAGCGCCACCCACCCCACCATCAGCTTGGCCGCCGCCTTGGCCCGGTCGCTCTGCGACCACTCGGGCTCCGCACCCCGCATGGCACCCCCCACCCCTCGCTGATCCCCTCCGGTGAACGGCGGGGCCCCCTTGGCCGGTTCCCGCCCCGCGGCGCCGGATAGGCTCGGTGTCGTGAACCCAGTCAAGCCAGGAGAGACGTCGCGTACGCCTTGGATCGTAGGGGTGTCCGGCGCCTCCGGCACCCCGTATGCCGCTGCCGTGCTGCGCGCACTGCTCGCCGCGGGCGAGAGTGTCGATCTGGTCGTCTCCCGCGCCTCGCGGCTCACCCTGCTGGACGAGACGGGGATCGCCTTCCGTGACGCGCACTGGCGGGACGACCTGAGGGAATGGCTGGGGCGGGGCGCCGACGGCAAGCCCGGGACGTTCACGGTCGACGTCGACGGGGACCGCGTACGGCACTGGAGCGCCGGCGACCTGGCGGCCGGGCCGGCTTCCGGGTCGTACCCCGCCAAGGGGATGCTCATCGTGCCCGCGTCGACGGCGTGTGTGGCCGGTGTCGCGCTCGGGCTCTCGAAGGACCTGTTGCAGCGGGCCGCGAGCGTGACGCTCAAGGAGCGGCGGCCGCTGGTCGTCGCCGTGCGGGAGACCCCGCTCGGCGGGCAGACCCTCAGGCATCTGGTGGCCCTGGACGAGGCGGGCGCGGTCGTGCTGCCCGCGTCGCCGGCGTTCTACGCCGGAGCGACGCACATCCAGGACCTCGTCGACTTCGTCGCCGGGCGGGTGCTGGACGCGGCAGAGGTGCCGCACCGGCTGTACCGCCGCTGGAAGGGAGAGCTCGGGGGAGGCTCGCGGCCCGACGAGTAGAGGCTGACGGATTCTGCGCAGCGTCCTCCGATGACGCGCCGGGACAGTGGCTCATCACTGATCGTATGAATGATTCTCAGGGCTCCGGCTCTGCACGCCTTGATTTCTATACGTAAACTTTCGGTAACGCCGAACAATGAAAGGCTTAGGACCTATGGATGCCGTTGACAGGCAGCTCATTCAGGCCCTGCGCGAGAACGGCAGGGCCTCTTATGCCGAGCTCGGCCGGCTCGTGGGCCTCTCCGGGCCCAGCGTCACCGACCGCATCAACCGCCTGGAGGCGGCCGGCGTCATCACCGGCTACCGCGCCACCGTGGACGCCGCCTCCCTCGGTCTCGGCGTCACGGCCCTGATCGGCATCTCGCTGTCCGACGCCGCCGACCACGAGGACGTGGCGCGCCGTCTGAGGGACCTTCACGAGATCGAGGACTGCTGGTTCATCGCCGGCGACGACTCCTTCATGCTCAAGGTGCGCGCGAGCGACGTGGACGGCCTGGAGAAGACCATCCGCCGGCTGTCCGGCACCAAGGGCGTCTCCCGTACGCGCACCACGATCGTGCTGTCCACGAAGTGGGAGAACCGGGTGGGCGAGCTTCCCGAACAGAGCTAGGCGCACGGCGCCGTATGGGGGCGCCGTCCGTCCGGAGGGCGGGGGGTACGGTTGGCAGGATTCGTCCAAGGGAGAGGCAGAAGCATGGATGTCGGGCTCAAGCGCGAGCTGGAGGACAAGGTCCGGGCCGGTGAGCGGCTGACCCGCGAGGACGGCATCGCGCTGTACGAGTCGGACGACCTGGCGTGGCTCGGCGGTCTCGCGCACGAGGTGCGGACCCGCAAGAACGGTGACGTGGTCCACTTCAACGTCAACCGCCACCTCAACATGACGAACGTGTGCACCGCCTCCTGCGCCTACTGCTCCTTCCAGCGCAAGCCGGGCGAGAAGGACGCGTACACGATGCGCATCGAGGAGGCGGTCAAGCTCGCCAAGGCGATGGAGTCGGACAACCTCACCGAGCTGCACATCGTCAACGGCCTGCACCCGAACCTGCCGTGGCGCTACTACCCGCGCTCGCTGCGCGAGCTGAAGGCGGCGCTGCCGAACGTCTCGCTGAAGGCGTTCACCGCGACGGAGATCCACCACTTCGAGACGATCTCCGGTCTGACGGCCTCCGAGATCCTGGACGAGCTGATCGACGCCGGTCTGGAGTCGCTGACCGGCGGCGGCGCCGAGATCTTCGACTGGGAGGTCCGGCAGCACATCGTCGACCACAGGACCCACTGGGAGGACTGGTCGCGCATCCACCGCCTGGCGCACGAGAAGGGTCTGAAGACCCCGTGCACCATGCTGTACGGCCACATCGAGGAGCCGCGCCACCGCGTGGACCACGTGCTGCGGCTGCGTGAACTCCAGGACGAGACCGGCGGCTTCCAGGTCTTCATCCCGCTGCGCTACCAGCACGACTTCGTGGACATGAAGGACGGCAAGATCCGCAACCGCCTTCAGGAGCGCACCCAGATGGCGACCGGGGCCGAGGCCCTGAAGACCTTCGCGGTCTCGCGTCTGCTGTTCGACAACGTCCAGCACGTCAAGGTGTTCTGGGTCATGCACGGTGTGCAGACCGCGCAGCTGGCCCTCCAGCACGGCGCCGACGACATGGACGGCTCGGTTGTCGAGTACAAGATCACGCACGATGCGGACAACTTCGGCACGCCGAACAAGCTGACCCGCGAGGACCTGCTCGACCTGATCCGTGACGCGGGCTTCCGGCCGGTGGAGCGGAACACCCGGTACGAGATCATCCGCGAGTACGAGGGCTCGGACCCGGCGCGCCGGGACGAGCCGCAGCCCATGCGCCTCTGACCGCCCACGCACCCTGGTGCAAGCCCCGGCTCGGCCGGGGCTTTCGCGTGCGCGCCGACGGCGGGAAGGGGCTTGAGTCCCGGCCGGAGTAATAGGTACCCTCGCGGCATGCCCCTTACGTTCGTCTTCGATCCCGCCATGACCCCCGAGCTCCGTGACGGCGTCCTCGACCTGTGGACGGACGTGTCCAACGCCGGCGGCGCCGTGGGATTCGTGGCTCCGGCCACCCGCGAGGAGATACGCCCGGAATTCCTGAAGCACCTGGCGGCGATGAGTGAGGGGTGCACCCGGCTGCTGGTGGGCCACGACGAGGACGGGCGGGTGGCGGCGACCACGTTCCTCACCTTCAACACCCACCGGCTGATGAAGCACTGGCTGTGGCTCTACACGGTGATGGTGCATCCGCGGCACCAGGGCAAGGGCTACGGCCGTGACCTGATGGCCGCCGCCGCGGACGCGGCGCGCGGCATCGAGGGCATCGAGGCGGTACGGCTCACCTGCCGGGGCGGTCTCGGTCTCGAGAACTTCTACGGGTCCTGCGGCTACAAGGAGGTCGGCCGGGTGCCCGACGCCATCCGGGTGGCTCCGGGGGACGACCGCGACGACATCACGATGCTGCTGCACCTGGGGTGAACCGGGGCGTACCCCGGTGCAAGATCGGGTGTCCGGCGTGCTTCACTGGAGGGTGCCTTTTGGGAACCCTTTGGGAAGATCGCCGGGTTCTCGGCTTGGCTCGAACAGGGGAATCCCCACGGAACGGAAGAGTGGATTGAGATGCTCCGCTACACGCTGATGCGCCTCGGTATTCTCGCGGGCTGCCTCGTGGTCGTCTGGGGCCTCGTCTACTCGGGCATCGTCCCGCGCGGCCTCGGCGACTCCAACGGCATCTGGATCGTCCTGCTGGCCCTGGTGATCTCGGCCCCGATCAGCTTCGTCGTCCTGCGCAAGGAACGCGACCGGGCGTCCATGCAGGTCGTCGGCCGGGTGGACCGTATGAAGGCCAACATCGAGGCGAACCGTGCGCAGGAGGACGTGGCGGACGACGCCGCCAGGACTCAGGGCCAGACCTCCTGAGGCGGCCCGTACGGCGGGCCGCCCGACCGTAGTCTTGCCGGTATGGGTGCCGTGAAGACCAAGCGGATGCCGCGGGCGGTCCGGGAGCAGCAGATGCTGGACGCCGCCGTGAAGACCTTCGGGCAACGCGGCTACATGGCCGCGTCCATGGACGAGATCGCCGAACTCGCCGGTGTGTCCAAGCCCTTGGTGTACCTGTACCTGAACTCCAAGGAAGACCTCTTCACCGCCTGCATCCGCCGGGAGGCCGCCGCGCTCATCGAGGCGGTGCGCTCCGCCGTGGGGCCCGGACTCGCTGCCGACCGCCAACTCTGGGACGGGTTGCGCGCGTTCTTCACGCACACCGCGCAGCACCCGGAAGGCTGGTCGATCCTGCACCTGCAGGCCCGTACGCAGGGCGAACCCTTCGCCGCCGAGGTCACCGCGATGCGCGAGGAGATCGTCGCGTTCGTGACGCAGCTCATCGCCGTCGCCGCCCGGGAGGCCCGCCCCCGGCCTCTCGGCTGCGCTCGAGCGGAGAGGTACCCCGAGGACCCCGACCTCCCTGAGCGCGAGGTCGCAGGGCTCGCCGAGGCCCTGGTCGGTGCCGCCGAGTCGCTCGCGGCCTGGGCCAACGCCACACCCGGTGTCTCCGCCCGGCAGGCGGCGGCCACCCTGATGAACTTCGCCTGGGCGGGCCTCGGCAACCTCATGGACGGGCGCCCCTGGTCGCCGCCCGACCAGGGCCAGACGACCCGGCCGGATCCGGCCGCGGGCGGGAACGGCCCCTGAGCCCGCGCGCCTACTGATCGTGTGAGGTGTCCCGGGCAGGGAGCCGGCGCGTCTCACCGGTGAGGTGGAGCCGGTGCCCGCCCCGCAGTTCGAACCGCCCGCCGGCGGCGGCGTACGTCACGGAACCCGGGAGCAGGACCGGAGTCCTGAACTCGGCGCGCACCTGCACCGCGGCGTGGGCCGGCTGTTCGGCGAGGCACCGGGCGAGCGTCCACATGCCGTGCGCGATGGCACGCGGAAAGCCGAAGAGGCGGGCGGTGAGGGCGTGCAGATGAATGGGGTTCCGGTCTCCCGAGGCGGCCGCGTACCGCCGGCCGAGGTCTGCGGCGAGCCGCCACTCGGCCGGCGCGGGAAGGGGTTCGCTCTCGGGCGCCGGAGCCGCGGCCGCGGCCGGGGTGCCGTGCCGGGCGAGGTAGGCGCTGGTCGACTCCCACAGGAGCCGGTCACCGGCGCGGACCTCCGTGACGACCACTGCCTGGGTACCGCGCCGATGGGGCGCCAACTCCCTGATACGCGCGCTGACGTCGTACTCCCCGTCCGGGACGAGCGGCTCCCGCTGGGTGATCTCGATGCCCGTGTGCACCAGCCCGAGGAGGGGGAGGGGGAACTCCCGGCTCGCCATGATCCGCATGGCCAGGGGAAAGCCGAGGAGGTGGGGGTAGGTCACGGGCACCGTGGCGACGCCCGTGGGAAACCCGCAGACGCGTTCGTAGGCGGCGAGATGTGCCGGATCGATCCGGACGCCGGGCAGAGCGAGCGGCGCCCGGGGGAAGCCGGCTCCGGGGTGCGGGCGCTTGAGCGGGGAGAGGAGAGCGCCGCGGGCGAGAACGGGAAGCAGCGAAGACATGAGGGAGGCTCCAGGACGGGGACGCAGTGAGGGGGAGCAGCCCTTGAAGGGCGCTAGGGGGAACACCTGTTGAGGGCCGCGAGGGGCTGCGAGCGGCCACGGACGGTCCGCGGTCGGGGCACGGGGATCCGCGCGGAGCGCTACGCACCGAGCAGGCTCTGTCCGCACACGCGCACCACCTGCCCGTTCACCGCCCCCGATCCCGGACCGGCCAGCCAGGCGATCGTCTCCGCCACATCCACCGGAAGGCCGCCCTGCCCCAGCGAGTTCATCCGCCGTCCCGCCTCCCGGACGACCAGGGGAATCGACGCCGTCATCCGGGTCTCGACGAATCCCGGCGCGACCGCGTTCACCGTCACCCCGTGCTCCGCCAGGGCCCGGGGCGCCAGCGCCCGCACGAGGCCGATCACGCCCGCCTTGCTCGCGGCGTAGTTCGTCTGTCCCACGTTCCCGGCGATCCCGGCGATCCCGGCGATCGACGCGGTCGCCACGATCCGCCCCCCGCCCCGCAGCAGACCGCGCGACAGCAGGACGTCCGTCGTGCGCAGCACACTCGCCAGGTTCACCTCGAGCACCGGACTCCACCGCTCGGCCGCCATGTTCGCGAGCCGCCGGTCCCGGGTGATCCCCGCGTTGTGGACGAGGACGTCCAGGCCGCCCGGCAGCGCCTCGGCGATCCGCGTACCCGCGTCGCCGGCGGTGATGTCGAGCGTCAGCGCGGTCCCGCCGATCCGCTCGGCGACCCGCCGTACGTCCGCCTCCGCGGCCGGCACGTCGAGGCACAGCACGTGCGCCCCGTCCCGGGCCAGCGTCCCGGCGACCGCCTCGCCGATGCCGCGGGCGGCCCCGGTCACCAGCGCGGTCCGCCCGGCGAGCGGCCGCGACCAGTCCTCCGGAGCGGCGGTCTTCCCGTCCCCGACCTCGATGACCTGCCCGCTGACGTACGCGGACCTCGGCGAGAGCAGGAACCGCAGCGTCGACTCTGCGGCCTCGGCGTCCGTCAGCCGCACGAGCGTGACGGTCCGGCCCCGCCCGATCTCCTTGCCGAGCGATCGTACGAACCCCTCCAGGCCCTGCTGCGCCGCCGCCTGGTGGTGGTCGTCCGGGTCGAGCGGGGAGCCCAGCACCACCACGCGTCCGCTCTCGGCGACCGACCGCACGACGGGGTGCAGCGCGGCGTGGACCTCGGCGAGCGCGTCGACGTCCCGTACACCGGTGGCGTCCAGGACGACGGCGGCGGGCCGCTCGGTGCCGGGCACAAGACCGGTACGGCTCAGCACCGGGGTGAGGTCCAGCTCCGACCTGCCCGCCGTCAGGTGCAGCAACGGCCCGTCCAGCACGGGCCGTTCGGCCGACCAGCGGTGCGGTGCCACGGGCTGCGGCAGCCCGAGCCGCCTGGTGAGGAAGCGGCCCGGTGCGGTCCCCGTGAAGCGCAGATAACGGTCGGCCATGGTCCGGCTCCCAGCTCGCTCGACTGTCCACATCTCTTTACTCTGGAGTAAGGTTACCCGGGGTAAGGCTAGCCGGGCGCGCGAGGAGCGGGTCGAGATGAGCAGTTCCCTCCACATCGGTGAGGTGCGGCGGATCGCCGTGGTCGGTGGCAGGCGCATCCCCTTCGCCCGTTCCGACGGTCCGTACGCCACCGCTTCCAACCAGGAGATGCTGACCGCGGTGGTGGACGCGCTGGTCGAGCGGTACGGGCTCGACGGCCCGGGCGCCGTGGGCGAGTTGGTCGCCGGAGCCGTGCTCAAGCACAGCCGCGACTTCAACCTCGCCCGCGAGACCGTGCTGGGCTCGCGTCTGGACGCCCGCACGCCCGCGTACGACATCCAGCAGGCCTGCGGCACCGGCCTCCAGGCAGTGATCGCCGCCGCCAACAAGATCGCCCTGGGGCAGACCGAGTCCGCGATCGCGGGCGGGGCGGACACGACCAGCGACGCGCCCCTCGGCGTGAACGACGCGCTGCGCCGCATCCTGCTGGAGGTCCGCCGGGCCCCGTCGCCCGGTGCCCGGCTGAAGGCGCTGGCCAGGATCCGGCCCGGTCATCTGGTTCCCGACATCCCCCGCAACGCCGAGCCGCGCACCGGCCTGTCCATGGGGGAGCACGCGGCCGTCACCGCCCGCGCGTGGGGCATCACCCGCGAGGCCCAGGACGCGTTGGCGGCCACGAGCCACCGGCGGCTTGCGGCGGCGTACGAGCGGGGCTTCCTGGCCGACCTGGTGGTTCCCTTCCGCGGCCTGGAGCGGGACCAGAACCTCCGCCCCGACTCGACACCGGAGAAACTCGCCCGTCTGGCGCCGGTGTTCGGCACCGGCGGCCCGAACCCGACGATGACGGCGGGCAATTCGACGCCGCTCACGGACGGGGCCGCCGTCGTACTGCTCGCGAGCGAGGAGTGGGCGCGGGAGCGGGGCCTTGAGCCGCGGGCGTATCTGACCGCGTATGAGACCGCTGCCGTCGACTTCGCCGGCGGGGACGTGGCGGGCGGCCCGGACGGGCTGCTGATGGCGCCGGCCCACGCCGTGCCCCGCATGCTGGACAAGGCAGGGTACGGCATCGAGGACTTCGACTTCGTCGAGATCCACGAGGCGTTCGCCTCCCAGGTGCTGGCGACGCTGGCCGCCTGGGAGAAGCAGGGTCTCGCACCGGTGGACCGCGCCCGGCTGAACGTCACGGGGTCCTCCCTGGCCACCGGTCACCCCTTCGCCGCGACCGGCGCCCGGATCGTGGCGACGCTCGCCGAACTCCTCGCCGAGCGCGACGCCCCGGGCCGCGGTCTGATCTCGATCTGCGCGGCCGGCGGACAGGGGGTCACGGCGATCCTCGAACGCCCCTGACAGTCAAGGGGGAGGAGGCTGCACAGCCCCGGCCCCAGACCATCCCGGAACCCGCACAAAGTCCCCACGTGCGGGCCGTACGATCGCGGTTCTGACCGGCGGTAACAGCGAGTCGCTCCGCCGATGAACGGATCGGTGCGCGCTGTGCGTACCCGATACGGCAGAGCAGTGCACAGCCGCAGTCCCCAGGAGCTGCCCCATGCCCATCTCGTACTCGTCCGCACCCGTCGCCTTCGCTCCCCTCGATCTCGACCACGACGGCGGCCCGGTGCTCGTCGAGCCGCAGACACGGCGGCTGAACGGCCAGGTGCGGGAGGTGTACGTACCTCCGCTGGTGCCGCCGGTGAGCCATGGCTCGCTCGCCGACCTGCCGTTCGAGAACGCGACCGAGATGCCCGGCCACCATGTCCTCAGCCGCCGGGACCCGGACGGCGGCTGGACGGAGGTGACGGCGGTTCAGTTCGCCGACCAGGTACTGGCCGTGGCGAAGGGGCTGATCGCCGAGGGCCTGATGCCGGGCGACCGGATCGCGATCATGGCCCGCACCACCTACGAGTGGACGCTGCTCGACTTCGCGGCCTGGGCGGCCGGCCTGGTCACGGTTCCGGTCTACCCCACCTCGTCGGTCTTCCAGACCCGCTGGATCCTCCAGGACTCCGGCGCGGTGGCCCTGGTGACGGAGACGGTCGGCCAGGCGGCGGCCCTCGGCCCGGAACTCAGCCGGCTGCCCGATCTGCACCATGTGTGGGTGATGGAGAAGGGGCACGTCGAGCGCCTCGCGGAGCACGGCGCGTCGGTGCCGGACCAGGAGGTGGTCGTACGCCGGGGCGTCCTCGGCCCGGACACCCTGGCCACGATCATCTACACCTCGGGCACGACGGGCCGCCCGAAGGGCTGTGCGCTGTCGCACGGCAACTTCCTGGCGGAGGTGGACAACGCGATCGAACTGCTCCACCCGGTCTTCAAGGCGACGACGACCGGTGACGAGCCCTCCACCCTGCTGTTCCTGCCGCTGTCACACGTCTTCGGCCGGATGGTGGCGGTCGCCTGCATCCGCGCACGGGTGCGCCTCGGGCACGCTCCGAGCCTGCAGGCGGAGGACCTGCTGGCGGACCTGGCGAGCTTCCGCCCGACCTTCCTGCTGGTCATCCCGTACATGCTGGAGAAGGTCTTCAACAATGCGCGGGCCACGGCCGAACGCAGCGGCCGCGCGGCCCTGTTCGACCGGGCGGCGAGCGTGGCCCGCCGCTACGGCGAGGCGCTGGAGGCCCGTCAGCACGGCACGGGCTCCGGACCCAGCCGCTCCCTGAAGGCGGCCCGCGTTCTGTACGACCCCCTGGTCTACCGCCGTATCCGGAACGCCCTGGGCGGCCGCGTACGCCATGTCATCTGCGGTGGCTCCCCTCTGGGACAGCGGCTGGCGGCGTTCTACGCGGGCACGGGCATCGAGATCTTCGAGGGCTACGGCCTGACCGAGACGACCGGCGCGGCGACGGTGACGCCCCCGCTCAGGCCCCGCCTCGGAACGGTGGGCTGGCCGCTGCCCGGCACCAGGGTCCGGATCGCCGCGGACGGCGAGATCCTGCTCGCCGGCGGACAGGTGTTCCGGGGCTACTGGGACCCCCATGGCGGCGGGGTGGTCCCTGCCAGCCCGGACGGCTGGCTCCCCACGGGAGACATCGGCCGTCTGGACGACGAGGGCTATCTGACGATCACCGGCCGGAAGAAGGAGATCCTGATCACCGCCGGGGGTAAGAACGTGGCCCCCGCCCCGCTGGAGAACTGGCTGCGCTCCCACCCCCTGATCTCCCAGTGCATGGTCCTCGGCGACGGCCGCCCGTATGTGAGCGCCCTGATCACGCTGGACCCGGAGGGCATCGTCCACTGGCGCCAGATGCGCGGCAAGCATCCGGTGCCGCCGGAACTCCTCCTGGACGACGAGGAGTTGCACGCGGTCCTGCAGCGCGCTGTGGACGAGACCAACAAGCTGGTCTCGCGCCCCGAGTCGATCCGCCGCTTCGCCGTCCTGCCGGTGGACTTCACGCAGGAGGCCGGCCATCTGACTCCGTCGATGAAGCTGCGCCGGATGGCGGTCATGCGGGACTTCGCCGCAGAGGTGGAGCAGTTGTACGCGCGGTAGGTCCGTCGCTGCCCGCTGACCGGGTGCCGGAGGTGTCACCCGATCGCCGACGAGCGGTTCACCCGCCCGGCCGCAGGGATGGCGGCGCTGGCGGCCGTCCGCAGCCCCCCGTGGTTCCATCCGGTCAGGGAGGATCACATGATGGCTGAGGACCGACAGCAGGACACCCGAACGTCGCGGCGGCGGATGCTCGCCGCGGCTGCCCTGGCGCCCTTGCTGGGCGGGGCGACCCCCGCGTGCGCCCTGTCCGCCGGAACGACTGAGGACAGACACGAGGGGCCGGTCGCACCGGCGCGCACCGCCCTGTCGGACTGGCGGGACGTGGCCCACGTGCTGGGCCGGCAGGGCGACATGAAGCGCGACCTGATGTACCACACGGGCCTGCCGCGCCGGGACCTCTCGGTGGTCTCGCACGGCGTCGTCGTCAAGCCGGCACTCGCCCTCGGGTCGCACGTGTCCTTCGTCCGGTACGCCGACGGTGGAACGCTGCTGATGGGCGACGTGGTGGTCACCGAGGACGAGTTGCAGCCCTACAGCGACGTCCTGTACGAGCACGGGATCGAGCAGACCGCCATCCACAAGCACCTGCTCTCCCAGTCCCCGGACATCTGGTGGATCCACGTCCATGCGCACGGCCGGGACCCGGTGTCCATCGCCCGGGGCCTGCGCGCGGCGTTCGACCGCACCGGCACTCCGCCCCCGGCGCGGCCGCAGGCCGTCCCGCCGCGGCCCGTCGACCTGGACACCGCGGGCATCGATGCCGCACTGGGCGTCAAGGGCGCCCACGACGACGGGATCTACAAGAACACGTTCATCCGCCGAGAGGTCATCACCGACGGCCATATGATCCTGCCGCCGGGCCTCGGGTCGACCACGGCGCTCAACTTCCAGCCGCTGGGTGGCGGCCGGGCGGCGATCAGTGGCGACTGCGCCATGATCGCCGGGGAGGTGCAGGACGTTCTCGTGGCCCTGAGGCGGGCCGGCGCCGAGCTCGTCGAACTGCACAACCACGGCCTGACCGACGAGCCCCGGCTGTTTTTCGTCCACTTCTGGGCGGTGGGCGACGCGGTCCGCCTCGCCCGGGGGCTGCGCACCGCCGTGAACGCCACCAACGTCCTGCCGGTGCCCGTCTCGGTCGACTGACGACCCGAACGGGGGAACGGTCCGCCATCCGCTTCCGGCCTTCGTCGTCCTTGGCATCCCTGCGCTCCGACTGGCATATCCGGAGGAATCCGGACAGCCATACGGGGTGAAAAGGGCTTATGCATGAAGAAGCGACGAAGGCGGAGGGAAACGGAGAACAGCGCGATGACCGCAAGCGGCGAAGCAATCACCTGTCCGTTCGACTTCAGCGAGGGTCTGGACTTCGACCCCGCGCTCGCGGCTCTCATGGCCCGCGACTCCATCACCCGCATCCGGTTGCCGTACGGTGACGCCGAGGCCTGGCTGGTCACCGGGTTCGAGGGCGTACGGCAGGTGACCACGGACCACCGGTTCAGCCGGGCGGGGATCATGGGATCCGACTATCCGAGGCTGACACCGGAGCCCATCGTCTCCCCCGAGTCGATCAACGTGATCGATCCGCCGCACAGCACCCGGCTGCGCCGGCTCGCATCGCAGGGCTTCGCCAAGCGGCATGTCGAGCTGATGCGGCAGAGGATCGTCCGGCTCGCGGACACCCTGCTCGAAGAGATGGCCGAGCAGGGGCCGCCGGCGGACCTGGTCCACCATCTGTCGAACCAGCTTCCTCAGCAGACCATCTACGACGTCCTCGGGATCGCCCGCGAGGACTGGCCCCGGATGCAGAAGTACGCGCACCAGCTGCTCGCCACCGGCCCGGAGGGCCGCGAGACCGCGGCGAGAGCCAAGGCCGCGCTGCGGGAGTACTTCGGCGAACTGGTCGAACAGCGGCGGCGCACTCCGGGCCCCGACCTGATCAGCGCGCTCGCCGCCGCCAAGGACGGCGACGACGTGCTCGACGACCAGGAACTGGCGGTCATGGCGCTGACCCTTGTGCTGAGCGGTCAGGACACGGCCACCTGCCAGATCAGCAACATCTCCTATCTCCTGCTGACCCGCCCCGAACTGTTGCAGCATCTCAGCGACCGGCCGGAGACCCTGACGGACGTCCTGAACGAGCTGCTGCGGGTCATCCCCTTCCGCAAGGGGGTCGGCATTCCCCGGGTGGCACTGGAGGACGTGGAGATCGAGGGGGTGCGGATCCGGGCGGGTGAGTTCGTGCATGTGTCGTACCTGACGGCGAACCGCGACCCCAAGCGCTACACGGACCCGGACGTCATCGACCCGGAGCGTCCCCTGGCGCCGCACATGACCTTCGGCTGGGGCGGGCACCGGTGCATCGCCGTCCCGCTGGCGATGGCGGAGCTGGAGGTGGCCATCGGGCGGCTGGTGGAGCGGTTCCCGGGTCTGCGGCTCGCGGTGGCCCCGGAGGACGTGCGCTGGGACACGGAGACGATCCGGCGCTTCCCGCTCGAGCTGCCCGTGGCCTGGTAGGGCGGCGGCCGGGCTCACGGTCCGACGCTCGTCGCGTGTCCGCCGCCGCGCTCGGCGGCTCCGGAAGGGCGCCCCGTCCATTGCGCGCATTCACCCCATGGGGTGAATGCGCGGGGTGCCGCACAGGCCTGCCCACCGTCAGCGTCACCGGGCGAAGTCACCCGAACGGGTGTGCATACTCGCGGCCGCCTCATGGGCATCTCGCCTTGCCGGTCGGGTCCACCACGCGAAAGCCATCCGTATGGGTGTCCGCCCAACGCCCCAGTGTGGCCGGCCGGGCAGCGTCACCGATCCTGGCGAAAGGGACCCACCGGCGGTGCTCCGTCCGGGTGAACCACGCCGTCCGGCGTACCAGGAAAGTGGACCGGCGCAAAAAAGCAGGAGCCCCCTGCGCCGGATGGCGCGCGGGGCTCCTTGGGTAAAGCTGTCCGTTCCGGATCAAAGCACTCGGGCTCAGAGAGCCGAAGGCCTGGAACCGAAGACCGAAACTCCGAGACCGGAGACTCAGATGGCCGTGACGTTCTCCGCCTGCGGGCCCTTCGGACCCTGGGTCACGTCAAAGCTGACCTGCTGGTTCTCCTCGAGCGAACGGAAGCCGTTCGCGTTGATCGCGGAGTAGTGGACGAAGACGTCGGGGCCGCCGCCTTCCTGGGCGATGAAGCCAAAGCCCTTTTCGGCGTTGAACCACTTCACGGTTCCGGTAGCCATAAGCCCTCCTTGGGCCCAAAGGGTTGCCCTGCTCCAGAACCTGCAAGTGTGAAAACTGAAGCGCCGCACAACTGCATATGTCTGAAAACGACGAGAGCCCGCGGTTACATGCTCCGCAGGCTCTGTACTGCAAGGAAACCAAACTGCAACTTGCGGCGAGCCTAGCACGCAGGCAGCCGAAAGCAATAGAGGTCAAGATCACTTCACCCGAAGGTTTCAACGGGTGGTGAGCGGGGTTGACATCGCCGTGGCTCATCGTAGTCGCCGAGGTGGACACCAGGAGACCGGGGCGTTTCCGAAGCCACTCGCGGACCCTGGGCCCAGCACGCTACCGCACGGGGTCTAGTCTCGCGATGTGGACAATTCTCGCACCCGGCCGCGCGTCGGCCACATCCAGTTCCTGAACTGCCTGCCCCTGTACTGGGGGCTCGCGAGAACCGGCACCCTGCTGGACTTCGAGCTGACCAAGGACACCCCGGAGAAGCTCAGCGAGCGGCTGGTGCGGGGCGACCTCGACATCGGCCCCATCACCCTCGTCGAGTTCCTCAAGAACGCCGACGACCTGATCGCCTTCCCGGATATCGCGGTCGGCTGCGACGGCCCCGTGATGTCCTGCGTGATCGTCTCCCAGGTCCCGCTGGACCAGCTCGACGGCGCCCGCGTCGCCCTCGGCTCCACCTCGCGCACCTCCGTACGCCTCGCCCAGCTGCTGCTCGCCGAGCGGTACGGGGTGACGCCGGACTACTACACCTGCCCGCCCGACCTCAGCCTGATGATGCAGGAGGCCGACGCCGCGGTGCTGATCGGCGACGCCGCCCTGCGCGCCAACCTCCACGACGGGCCGCGCTTCGGCCTCGCCGTGCACGACCTCGGCACCCTGTGGAAGGAGTGGACGGGCCTGCCGTTCGTCTTCGCGGTGTGGGCGGCGCGGCGCGACTACCTGGAGCGTGAGCCGGTCATCACCCGCCAGGTGCACGAGGCCTTCCTGTCCTCGCGCAACCTGTCGCTCGAGGAGGTCGGCAAGGTCGCGGAGCAGGCGGCCCGCTGGGAGGCCTTCGACGAGAAGGTGCTGGAGAAGTACTTCACGACGCTGGACTTCCGCTTCGGCGACCCTCAGCTGGCGGCGGTCGCCGAGTTCGCGCGCCGGGTCGGGCCGACGACGGGCTTCCCGGCCGATGTTCAGGTCAAGCTCCTCCAGTCGTAGGGAAGTTGTCACCGGGCCCGGTGCCGCCGGACCCGGTCTGCGGACCCGGCGAGAGCTACCCTGCTGGGAGTCATAGGGGGAGGGGGGCCGCCATGCAGTCGCTGGAGGCCGGTGAACCCGCCGTCGTGGGGCCGTACCGGCTGCTCGGCAGGCTGGGCTCCGGTGGGATGGGTCGCGTCTACCTGGGACGCAGTACGGGCGGGCGCACCGTCGCGGTCAAGGTGGTGCATCCGCACTTCGCCCTGGACGAGGAGTTCCGCGCCCGTTTCCGCCGGGAGGTGGACGCCGCGCGGCGCGTCGGGGGCGCCTGGACCGCACCGGTCCTGGACGCGGACCCGGAGGCCCCGGTGCCCTGGGTCGCGACCGGGTACGCGGCGGGTCCGTCCCTGACCGCGGCGGTGACGGACGGCGGACCACTTCCCCTCGCCTCGGTACGGGCCCTGGGCGCGGGGCTCGCGGAGGCCCTGACGGCGGTCCACGGCCTGGGCCTGGTCCACCGGGACGTGAAACCGTCGAACGTCCTGCTGACCCTGGACGGCCCGGTCCTCATCGATTTCGGTATCGCGCGCGCCATCGACGGCACGGCATCGCTCACCTCCACGGGTGTCTCCATCGGCTCGCCCGGCTACATGTCGCCCGAGCAGATCCTCGGCAAGGGCGTCACGGGCGCGGCGGACGTTTTCTCGCTGGGCGCGGTCCTGGCGTACGCGGCCACCGGGCAGTCCCCCTTCTCCGGCGACTCCTCCGCGGCGCTGCTGTACAAGGTCGTGCACGAGGAACCGGAACTGGACGGCCTCGAAGGCGCCTTGCGGGAACTGGTGGCCGCGTGCCTCGCCAAGGACCCGGCGGCGCGCCCCGCACCGGAGCAGGTGGCCGGGCGGCTCGCCCCCGAGGGCGCGGCCCCTCTGGTGGCGGCCGGCTGGCTGCCGGGCCCGCTCGTGGAGCAGGTCAGCCGCAAGGCCGTACAACTGCTGAACCTGGAGGCGGGGGAGGCGGCACCCTCGGGGCCGGTGGGGTTCAGCAAGGCCGCGGTGGCCGAGTCGTCGGTGGCCGCGGCGGTGGCGGACAGTGCTCCGGCCGGGCCCCGGGCGCCTCTGACGGACGGGTCGTCCGGGCCGCGGCCCGCCGGGGTCTTCGGCCCACCGCCCGAGATGACCGCTCCTCCGATACCTCACCCTCGCGAGGCACAGCCGCAGCCGCAGGACGCCGTGCCCCCCACGGACGCCGGGGGGAAGGTCTCCATGAGCGTCGCCGCGACGTCGGTGCCGGGAACCGGCGGCCGCGGCCGGCGCATGAGCTGCACGGTCGCGCTGGCGGTGGCCGGAGCGCTGGCCGCGGTCACGGTCGGATCGGTCCTGCTGCCCGGGCTGCTCCACAAGGCCGATTCGGGCAAGGACGGAGCGGTCGGCAACGGCGCCCCCACGGCCGGTCAGAGCACGGGGCCGGGAGCCGTGCCCGCCGCGTATCTGGGCACCTGGGAGGGCGATGCCCTCGCGCTCGGCGGCGCGCTGCCGGCGGGCACCTTCCGCGTCACCCTCCGGCAGGCGGGTGTCGGCGAGGAGATCGGCACTTTCCGCTCCACCGACCAGCTCGGCGGTATCTGCGACGACGTACTGCTGCTGAAGCGGGCCTCGGCCCGGCAGCTCGTCGCCACGAGCGTGGCCCAGAAGTCCAACCCGTCGACGTGCACGACCGGACGGCACGAGGTGCGGCTCACCCCGGTCGGCACCGGCCTCGACTTCGAGACGGACAACTCGGACGCCGGCAACCCGACATCGCGCATGGCGAAGGTCAAGTAGTCCGCCGCTTCCCCGAGTCGGGCCCGGGCGGCGGCGCTTACCCTGTCGGCGTGGATCTGGACCTCTGGCTGGCCCCCGGTGCCGCGCTGTGGGGCGCGGCGGCCGGCGCGCTGCTGCCCCGGGCCGCCTACCGGCTCTCCGTCGAGCCGGAGCAGCCGTGGCGGGACCGATGCCCGGACGGGCATCCCATCGGCGGATGGGTCGGCCGGGCGCGCTGTGCGGACGGGCGGTCCTACGGCCCCGCGACCGTACTCGTCTGCGCGGTCACCGCGCTGGTCTGCGCCGGGCTCGCGCTCGCCACGGGCACCCGCCCCGAACTGTTCGTCTGGCTGCTGCTCGCTCCCGTCGGCGTGCTGCTGACGATCGTGGACTTCCGGGTGCAGCGGCTGCCGGATGTGCTCACCCTGCCGTTCGCGGTCCTCGCCCTGTGCCTGCTCGCCGGTGCGGCGGCCCTGCCCGAGCACGCGGGGCGCTGGCTCACCGCGCTCCTCGGCGCGTCGGTGCTCGGCGGCGCCTACTTCCTGCTGTTCCTCGTCAACCCGAACGGCATGGGTTTCGGCGACGTCAAGCTCGCGCTCGGGCTCGGTGCGGTGCTCGGCTGGTACGGCTGGCCCACCGTGGTGCTCGGGACCTTCGCCGGGTTCCTCTTCGGAGGGCTGTACGGACTCGGGCTGGTCGTGGTGCGGCGCGCGGGGCGGCGCACGGCGATCCCGTTCGGGCCGTTTCTCATCGCGGGCGCCCTGGTCGGGCTGCTGACCGGCGCGTACGCGGCCTGACGCAGGTCCCCGAAAGCCTCTGGCGTAGGCTGGTTCGGTCCGTCCACGACCCTTGGGTCCGTCCACAACCCTTACGAAAGGGACGCCCGGTGACCGAGAAGGCCGACCTCACGCCCATTGATGTCACAGCCGTCCTCGACCGCGCCGCCGCCGGTGGTCGGATCACTCCCGAAGAAGCGCTCGTCCTCTACCGGGACGCCCCGTTGCACGCGCTGGGCGCCGCGGCCGACGCCGTACGCCGCCGCAACTACGCCGGTGTCGAGCACATCGCGACGTACATCATCGAGCGCAACATCAACTACACGAACGTCTGCGTGACGGCGTGCAAGTTCTGCGCCTTCTACGCGGCTCCGAAGGACACCGCCAAGGGCTGGACCCGCGACCTCGACGACATCCTGCGCCGGTGCGCGGAGACGGTCGAACTCGGCGGCACACAGATCATGTTCCAGGGCGGCCACCACCCGGACTACGGCGTCGAGTACTACGAGAAGCACTTCCGGGCCATCAAGGACGCCTTCCCGCAGCTGGTCATCCACAGCCTGGGGGCCTCCGAGGTCGAGCACATGGCGCGGATCTCCGGCGTGACGGTGGAAGAGGCCATCACCCGCATCCACACCGCGGGCCTGGACTCCTTCGCCGGCGCCGGTGCCGAACTCCTCCCGGCGCGGCCGCGCAAGGCCATCGCCCCGCTGAAGGAGAGCGGTGAGCGCTGGCTGGAGATCATGGAGACCGCGCACAACCTGGGCGTCGAGTCGACCTCCACCATGCTCATGGGCACGGGCGAGACCAACGCCGAACGCATCGAGCACCTGCGGATGATCCGCGACGTGCAGGACCGCACGGGCGGCTTCCGGGCCTTCATCCCGTACACCTACCAGCCCGAGAACAACCACCTGAAGGGCCGCACCCAGGCGACCCTCTTCGAGTACCTGCGGATGATCGCGATCGCCCGCCTCTTCCTCGACAACGTCCGGCACATCCAGGGCTCGTGGCTGACCACCGGCAAGGAGGTCGGCCAGCTGTCCCTGCACTACGGCGCGGACGACCTCGGCTCGATCATGCTCGAGGAGAACGTGGTCTCGTCCGCCGGTGCCAAGCACCGCTCCAACCGGCTGGAGATCATCGATCTGATCCGCAAGGCGGGCCGGGTCCCGGCACAGCGCTCCACGACCTATGAGCACCTCGTCGTGCACGACGACCCGGCGCACGACCCGGTCGACGAGCGGGTCATGTCCCACATCTCGTCGACGGCGATCGAGGGCGGTACGGCCCACCCGGAGCTGAAGCTGCTCGCGTCCAACTAGGGCGCGCGTGCTGACGATCCACACCGCCGGCCTTCTGGTCACCGGGGACCGGCGGCCCGCCCTGGCGGGCGGCGCGATCCTCGTCGACGGCAGGACGTGCGCGGCCGTCGGCCCGTACGAGGAACTGGCGGCGGCGCATCCGGCGGCCCGGGTGCGGCGCTGGCCGGGGCTCATCGCCCCGGGCCTGGTGAATCCGTACGGGCCCGAACTGCTGGAGCAGGCCTACCATCCCGATCCCCGCGAGGCCGGCGAACTGGGCACCGAACCGATCGCCGGCGAGGCCCTCGTGGCACTGGCGTTGGGCGACGCCCGGTGGGGTGCGAGCGCGCGGCGCGGTGTGCAGCGGATGCTCGCCCACGGGACGGTCGCCGTGGCCGGGCAGCTGTCCCGGCCCGCCGTGGTGGACGCCGTGCAGCGAGCGGGGCTGGCGCAGGAGGGGCGCTTCGAGCGTCCCGCCGGGCCGCCGTCCCTCGACCCGCTGGCCGGACGGAGCCTGGCAGAGGCGATGGTGCGTCCGCTTCCGTCCGACGCCCCGCACGGCCAGGACGCCACGTTCGCCGTCTTCGGCGTCCCGGACGAGGCCGCGCTCACCGCACGGGGAGCCGGCAACTGCGTGGCGACGGTCGTCGCCGGGCGGCTCGTGCACCGGCGCCGTTGACGTCGAGCCCGGCCGCCGGCGTCGGAAAACCCCTCATCGCGCTTGGCGCGCCGATCGACCGGCTCTGGAACGTGCCCGCCTTCGAGAAGTGGCTGCCGCTGGACAGCCGATGGTTCCTGTACGGCGTCGGCTGGGTGCTGATCCGGAGGGCGATCCCGCTCGTGGGCCGGGCCGAGGACGTGACCGCGAGGGGGAGACCGGGGCTGCTCCCGTAGGTCCCTCCGAGGGCCGCGAGACCCGCCTACGGGCCGGGCGCCTGAGTCGCGCCCGGCCCCTACTGCCACAATGGGCACCGTGACCCGCGCATCCCTGGACAAGCAGCCGCACGAAGTCGCCTCGATGTTCGACGACGTGGCGGAACGGTACGACCTGACCAACGACCTGCTGTCGCTCGGCCAGGACCGGGTGTGGCGCAAGGAGGTCGCGAAGGCCGTCGACGCCCGCCCCGCGCAGCGGGTCCTCGACCTCGCGGCGGGTACGGCGACCTCGTCGCTCCCCTTCACGCGTACCGGCGCATACGTGGTCCCCTGCGACTTCTCGCTGGGGATGCTCCAGGTCGGCAAGAAGCGGCACCCCTGGCTGCCGTTCACGGCGGGTGACGCGACCCGGCTGCCGTTCCAGGACGACGTGTTCGACGCGGTGACGATCTCCTTCGGGCTGCGCAACGTGCAGGACACCGACGGCGCGCTGCGCGAGCTGTACCGGGTGACCAAGCCCGGCGGGCGGGTCGTCATCTGCGAGTTCTCGCACCCGACCTGGGCGCCCTTCCGCACGGTCTACACCGAGTACCTGATGCGCGCGCTGCCGCCGGTGGCCCGCGCGGTGTCGTCCAACCCCGACGCGTACGTCTACCTCGCCGAGTCCATCCGTGCCTGGCCCGACCAGCCGGCCCTCGCGGAGCGACTGCGCACCGCGGGCTGGTCGAAGGTGGCCTGGCGCAACCTCTCGGGCGGGATCGTCGCCCTGCACCGCGGCTTCAAGGCGGACTGACGGGACCAGGCGGCGCGGACCCGGCGGGCACCGCGCAACCGGGTCCATCAGTTCACCGGAGCACCTCGAACGCGTCGCCCGGTTCACTGAGTTCGCGGCGCACCCCGCCCGGTGGCGGGATGGGCAGCCGTGGCTCGCGGACCCCGGCGCCTCCCCCGCCCTCGCCCTCACTGAGGTCGAACCACACGGTGACCACCGCGCCGCGCGGCACCTCGACGCCAGGCAGGGGATATTGGCGTACGACGTAGTCGAGGACGGTTCGGTGGAAGTCCGGCCGGTCGGGCGCGGCAAGCATGACGCCCTGCTTGGCGGCGGCCTCGCGCGCGTCCATCGCCATCAGGCCGACCAGCCGCGGTACGCGCACTTCGGGTGTTTTGGGTGTTATAGGCACAGATGTCACCCCCAGCGGTACTGGAAGGGTAACCGGCCGAGGGTGCTACCCGGAAGCGTCACGTGTCTTTCTGTAACAGTCGGCTACCGGGCGTCACAGGGTAAGTCGGTAGCAGTGCGCGGGATCGCCGAGCCGCGGGTGCGGGAAGACCTCGGCCAGTTCCATGCCGAGGCGCTGGGTGACGGCGATCGACCGCTGGTTGGCGGCCATGACCATCGCCACGACCCCGGGAACGCCCGCCGCGCGCACCCGCTCCAGCGTGACGAGCGCGGCCGCGGTGACGTACCCCTTGCCCCAGTGCTCCCGCCCGAGCCGCCAGCCGATCTCGATCTCGCCCTTCGGCCCCCACTCGCCCGGCCAGGGCTGTGCGCCCGTGAAGCCGACGACGTCGCCCGTGCCGTCGAGCACGGTCCACAGGCAGAAGCCGCGCTCGGCGTCGTGTCTGCGCTGCCGGGCGGTGAGCTCCTCGTAGACGGACAGCTCGGCGGCGCGGCCGCCGTGGAACTCCATGACCTCGGGGTGGTCGAAGACCCGGTGCCAGGCGAAGGCGTCCTCGTCGGTGGGAACGCGCAGCCGCACGTCGGGGAGAGCTCGGTTCACGGGGGGCAGCCCTTCAGCCGGGGGATCGGTACCGCTGAATAGACTGCCCATGTCCAGTGCCCGTCAGCACGCCGTTTTCACCATGGATTTCGGCGCTGTCGGTGCCGGCGTCGTCCGTGCCGTCGTCAAGTCTTGGGGAGAACCCGCCGTGACCGAGCCCCAGCCCCTTACCGAACACACTGCCGATGTGATCGTCGTCGGGGCCGGGCCAGCCGGTTCCACCACCGCGTACTACCTGGCGAAGGCAGGGCTCGATGTCCTGCTGCTGGAGAAGACCGCCTTCCCGCGCGAGAAGGTGTGCGGCGACGGCCTCACGCCCCGCGCCACCAAGCAGCTCGTCGCGATGGGCATCGACATCTCCGAGGAGGCCGGCTGGCTGCGCAACAAGGGTCTGCGCATCATCGGCGGCGGAGTGCGGCTCGAGCTGGACTGGCCGGATCTCGCCTCGTACCCGGACTACGGCCTCGTCCGCAAGCGCGACGACTTCGACGAGCAGCTGGCCCGCCAGGCGCAGAAGGCCGGCGCGCGCCTGTACGAGCTGTGCAACGTGGGCGCGCCGATCGTCGACGAGCGCACCGGACGCATCACCGGCGTGCACGCCAAGCTGGGCGACGAGAAGCGCGAGGTCACCTTCCACGCGCCGCTCGTGGTGGCCGCGGACGGCAACTCCTCGCGCCTGTCGCTGGCCATGGGCCTGCACCGCCGGGAGGACCGCCCGATGGGCGTCGCGGTCCGTACGTACTTCACCTCCCCGCGCCACGACGACGACTACCTGGAGTCCTGGCTGGAGCTCTGGGACCGGCGCGGCGGCCAGGAGCGGCTGCTGCCGGGCTACGGCTGGATCTTCGGCATGGGGGACGGCACCTCCAACGTCGGCCTCGGCGTCCTGAACACCTCCGCCGCCTTCAAGGAGCTGGACTGGCGTGAGGTGCTCAAGACCTGGTGCGCCTCGATGCCCGAGGACTGGGGCTACACCCCCGAGAACATGACCGGACCGATCCGCGGCGCCGCCCTCCCCATGGCCTTCAACCGCCAGCCGCACTACACGAAGGGCCTGCTCCTCGTCGGTGACGCGGGCGGGCTGGTGAACCCCTTCAACGGCGAGGGCATCGCCTACGCCATGGAGTCGGGACAGATCGTGGCGGACGTCATCGTCCAGGCGCTGGCCCGGACGACCCCCGCTCAGCGCGAACTGGTCCTGCACAACTACCCGAAGGTCCTCAAGGAGACCTACGGCGGCTACTACACCCTGGGCCGCGGCTTCGTGAAGCTGATCGGCAACCCGAAGGTGATGAAGGTCGCGGCGCAGCGGGGCCTGACCCATCCGCTGCTGATGAAGTTCACGCTGAAGCTCCTCGCCAACCTGACGGATCCGACGGGTGGCGACGCGATGGACCGGATCATCAACGGTCTGAGCAAGGTGGCGCCGAAGGCGTGAAGGTTCGGCGAGTGTCGGGCCGCTGAGAGGACCGGCTCCGTACGGTGACGTGCACATGATGCATTCGTGGCCGAAGGGGGCCGAGCCATGCGTACGGGACACAGTCGAAGAACCCTTCTGAAAGGTGCGGCGGCCGGTGCGGCAGGGGGCGCGGTCGGGGTCACGCTGCCCGCGGGCCCGGCGGCGGCCGCCCCCAGCGGCCAGGGCCACGTCGCCGTCCTGGGCGGCGGCGTGTCGGGTCTGACCGCCGCCCACGAGCTCGCCGAACGCGGCTACCGCGTCACCGTCTACGAGTACTACGACGTCCTCGGCGGCAAGGCCCGCTCCATCCCCGTCCCGGGATCGGCGGCCGCCGGCCGCAAACCGCTGCCCGGAGAACACGGCTTCCGCTTCATCCCCGGCTTCTACCGCAACCTCCCCGACACCCTGCGCCGCATTCCGTACCCGGGCAACGCGGACGGCGTCCACGACAACCTGCGCTCCGGCACCGAGACCCTGTTCGCCCGCGCCGGCGGCCGGGCCGATCTGCACTTCCCGCTGCGCCGGGTCACCACACCCCCGCACCTGGGCGACCTGACTCCGGCCTGGATCCGCGATCAGCTGCTGTCCGTACTCGGTCTCGCGACCCGTATGCCCGCGTACGAACTGAGCTATTTCGTCAACCGGCTGCTCGTCTTCCTCACCAGCTGCGAGGTCCGCCGCGACCAGCAGTGGGAGCGGGTGCCCTGGTGGGACTTCATCAGGGCCGAGGACTTCAGCGAGGAGTACCGCCGGTTGTTCGCCATCGGCCAGAGCCGCAACCTCACGGCCACCAAGGCCGAGGAGTCCTCCACCCGCACGGTCGCCGGCGTCTACATGGAGAACTTCCTCGTCTTCGGCCTGCTCGGGCTCGGCCAGGACGGCGACATCGACCGCGTCCTCAACGGCCCCACGACCGAGGCGTGGCTCGACCCGTGGGTCGACCATCTGCGCTCGCTCGGCGTGGAGTTCGTGCTCTCCACGTCCGTACGGGACGTTATGTATGAAAACGGGCGGATCGCCGGAGTCCGCGTCACCGCCCCGGACGGCACCGGCGCACGCACGGTCACCGCCGACCACTACATCTCCGCCCTCCCCGTCGAACACGCTCGTCCGACGTGGGGCCCCGCGCTGCGTGCCGCCGATCCGCAGCTCGGCCGGTGCGACGCCCTGCGCACCGACTGGATGGTGGGCGTCCAGTACTACATGCGCACGCGGACCCCGATGGTGAACGGGCACGTCAACTGCCTCGACTCGCCCTGGTCGGTGACGGCGGTCGGGCAGGCGCAGTTCTGGGACACGCACGACTTTCCCGCCGAGTACGGGGACGGGCGCGCCGTGGACTGCGTCTCCGCCATCGCCTCCGAGTGGGACAAGCCCGGGATTCTGTACGGGAAGACGGCACGCCAGTGCACCCGTGAGGAGTTCGTGGCCGAGGTCTGGGCCCAACTCCAGGACGCGGTCGGTGTCGCGGGGGATCCCGTGCTGAAGGACGAGGACCGGCTGGCGTGGTTCCTGGACCCCGCCGTGACGGGCATGGGCGGGCCGGATCCGGCCAACCGGGAGCAACTGCTCATCCATCCTGTCGGCTCGCTCTACAACCGCCCCTCGGCGAAGACCGCCGTGCCGAACTTCTTCCTCGCCGGCGACTACGTCCGCACGGGTATGAACCTGGCCTCCATGGAGGGCGCCAACGAGGCCGCCCGGCACGCCGTCAACGCTCTGCTCGACGCCGACGGGTCGGCCGCGGCGCGCTGCGTCACCTGGGGCCACTACCAGCCGCCGGAGCTGGAGCCCCTCAAGCGGGTCGACGAACTGCGCTATCGGCTCGGCCTGCCGAACACCTTCGACCTCGGGTGAGCGGCACGGGCGGGTGAAGGCGCGGCGTCGGGCGGCGCGTCCTCACTTCGGGGGAGTCCGGGGGACGGCATGCGGGTGTGCCGGAAGGGCCGCTGCCCCCGAGCGGCTGCGGCCCTTCACCCGTGCGGCTGGTGGATGGGGTCAGAGCACCCGGACCGCACCGCTCGGCGGGTCGTACGACAGCGGCTTCTCGACGACGCCGGTCGAGGGGTTCTGCGCACCGACGAACATGCCGTCGCCGACGTACACCGCCACGTGGTACGCGCTGCCCGCGCCGCCCCAGTAGAGGATGTCGCCCGGCTGCAGATTGCTCAGCGAGACCTGCGTGCCGGCGGTCGACTGGCCCTGCGAGACGCGCGGCAGGCTCACGCCGACCTGCTTGAACGCGGCCTGCACAAGACCGGAGCAGTCCCACGAGTTGGGGCCGGTACCGCCCATGACGTACGAGTCACCGATCTGCGCCTTGACGAAGGCGACGATCGCCGCGGCCGAACCGGTGGCCGTGGACGTCGAGGCGGTGCTCGTCGCCGCGGAGAGGACGGTCCGCGCGGTGCTGCGCGAGGCGGCCTCGGCCTGGCGGGCGGCCTCCGCCTTGCGCTTGGCCTCCGCCGCCTTCTTCTTGGCCGCTGCTAGGTCCGCATTGGCCTGCTTCGCGGCATGTGCGGCGGCCGCGTCACGCTCGGCCTGCAACTGGTAGTTGGCCGCGGCCAGCTGGGTGGCCTCGGCGGACTGCGCGACCTGAGTGGCCAGGTCGGCCGTCAGGGTGGGCAGTTCGAGGGTCTGTGTCACCGGCTCGGCCGCGTTGGCCGAGGCCGAGGCGCCGGCGGCGGCCAGGCTGAGGACGCCACCCGCGACTCCGGCCCGCATCGCGATCGTCGACGCGTTGCGGTTCCGGGGTTTCCGGTGGCTGCGTATGTGAGCGGTGTGGGACATGGGTACAAGCGGTACCAGGGGCTCCTCCATACCTTCAAGAAACGTGTGGTGCGCCACAGTTGTTCAATGGAGACCCTGAATTGCCGGGGCGTCACTCTTTATTGACGCCGTAACGGGCATTACGGACAGCGGTGATCAGGGCTGTGAACACGGCCTTTCGCCGTTACGCCCGGATTGCTCCGCACCTACCACTGGATATGCCGGGTGGCCAAGCCTGGTTCGTCGGAACCTCACGCGGATGTGGCACAGGTCACGGAACGGTCACCGCCGCGGTGGCGTCTCGCGCGCGGTGGCGCCCTCTGGCTCGTGAACGCGTGCACTCCCGTCCGCGGGGTGCGCCTTTGATCGTGAAGGCCCGTGAAGGCGCGGCCCCTGCTCGTGAACGCGCGCACACGTCCACATCTGTCACCGCTCCTACCCCTGAAGTGTGAACGGACTCCTTTATCAAGCGATCCGGTCCAGGGCTAATTTGCTTTCAACGCCATCACTTTGATATTGCAAGGCCGCTCCGACCTGCGAGGATGAGCGAAAATGTCACCTCTTGGTGATCACTCGACTGCTTCGCGTATGAAGATCACCGCTCATCCGACTTCATGATCCTTCGCCGGGTGGTGGAGATCACAAAGTAGGTCCTGACCCCCGTGTCGCAGATCACATAGCGGCGGGCATAAGATGCGGGGCAGTTGGGCTTGTGACCTGCTTCACATGTACGCGATCTTCGCCGGGACGAGCGGGGGTCGTGGGACAGGTGGGGCAGCTGTGAGCCCGGCAACCGCCAGCAGTCAGTGCCGACTGAGAGGAGCGAGGAGCGGTGAACGCGTATGCGCCCATCCTCGTACTGGGAGCCCTCGGGGCAGGCTTTGCGATCTTCTCCGTGGTCATGGCCACGCTGATCGGTCCGAAGCGGTACAACCGCGCCAAGCTCGAAGCGTATGAGTGCGGTATCGAGCCGACCCCCACGCCGGCCGGTGGCGGGCGTTTCCCGATCAAGTACTACCTGACGGCGATGCTCTTCATCGTCTTCGACATCGAGATCGTCTTCCTCTACCCCTGGGCCGTCACCTTCGACTCCCTGGGGATCTTCGGGCTCGTGGAGATGCTGCTCTTCGTGCTCACCGTCTTCGTCGCCTACGCGTATGTATGGCGACGCGGCGGCTTGGAATGGGACTGAGGGGCCTTTGGACATGGGACTCGAAGAAAAGCTGCCGAGCGGTTTCCTTCTGACCACCGTCGAGCAGGCCGCGGGCTGGGTGCGCAAGGCGTCGGTCTTCCCCGCCACCTTCGGCCTCGCCTGCTGTGCCATCGAGATGATGACCACCGGAGCCGGCCGTTACGACCTGGCGCGCTTCGGCATGGAGGTCTTCCGTGGTTCGCCCCGCCAGGCGGACCTGATGATCGTCGCGGGCCGGGTCAGTCAGAAGATGGCGCCGGTGCTCAGGCAGGTCTACGACCAGATGCCGAACCCCAAGTGGGTGATCTCCATGGGGGTCTGCGCCTCCTCGGGCGGCATGTTCAACAACTACGCGATCGTCCAGGGCGTCGACCACATCGTCCCCGTCGACATCTATCTGCCCGGCTGCCCACCGCGGCCCGAGATGCTGATGGACGCGATCCTCAAGCTGCACCACAAGATCCAGACCTCCAAGCTCGGCGTCAACGCCGAGGAGGCGGCCCGCGAGGCGGAGGAAGCGGCCCTCAAGGCTCTTCCGACGATCGAGATGAAGGGGCTGCTGCGATGAGCGACGCGAAGAGCAACGGCGCGAACACTCCGGGCAACGGCGCGAACGGAGCCGCGGAGAACGGCAACGGCGTCAACCCCGAGAAGGACCTCGGCGCCGCGAACCTCCCGGGTATGCGCGGCGACCACGGCGAGGAGATCCGGGTCCAGCGCGGCATGTTCGGCGCCAACAACGGCGGCGACACCTCCGGTTACGGCGGCCTCGTCCGCTCCATCCGGCTCCCCGGTGCCTCGACCCGCCCCTACGGCGGCTGGTTCGACGAGGTCGCCGACGAGTTGGAGGGCGCCCTGGAGGAACAGGGACTCGTCCCCGAGAACGCCATCGAGAAGACGGTCGTCGACCGCGGCGAGCTGACCTTCCACATCGAACGCGAGTACCTCCTGGCCGTCGCCCGGACCCTCCGCGACGACCCGGCGCTCCGCTTCGAGCTGTGCACGGGTGTGAGCGGAGTGCACTACCCCGGCGACAAGGGCCGCGAGCTGCACGCCGTCTACCACCTGCGCTCGATCACCCACAACAGGCTGCTCCGCGTGGAGGTCGGCGCCCCCGACGCCGACCCGCACATCCCGTCGCTCGTCTCCGTCTATCCCACGAACGACTGGCACGAGCGCGAGACGTACGACTTCTTCGGCCTGATCTTCGACGGCCACCCCGCGCTGACCCGGATCATGATGCCCGACGACTGGCAGGGCTTCCCGCAGCGCAAGGACTATCCCCTCGGCGGTATCCCCGTCGAGTACAAGGGCGCCCAGATCCCGGCTCCGGACCAGCGGAGGTCGTACTCATGAGCACGCATACTCCCTCCTCCGCCTCCGCGCGCGAGACGACCGAAGGCACCGTCTACACGGTCACCGGCGGCGACTGGGACGAGGTCGTCCAGTCCGCGGCCCGCGCCGACGACGAGCGCCTCATCGTCAACATGGGCCCTCAGCACCCGTCCACGCACGGCGTGCTCCGGCTGATCCTGGAGATCGAGGGCGAGACCGTCACCGAGGCCCGCTGCGGAATCGGCTACCTCCACACCGGCATCGAGAAGAACCTCGAGTACCGCACGTGGACGCAGGGCACCACGTTCGTGACGCGCATGGACTACCTGACGCCGTTCTTCAACGAGACGGCGTACTGCCTCGCGGTCGAGAAGCTCCTCGGCATCGAGGACGAGATCCCTGACCGCGCCACGCTCATCCGCGTGCTCCTGATGGAGCTGAACCGGTTGTCCTCCCACCTGGTGTGCATCGCCACCGGAGGCATGGAGCTCGGCGCCACCACCATCATGATCTACGGCTTCCGCGACCGGGAGCTGATCCTCGACATCTACGAGCTGATCACCGGTCTGCGGATGAACCACGCCTACGTCCGCCCCGGCGGACTCGCCCAGGACCTGCCGCCGGGCGCGGTGGACCAGATCCGCGAGTTCGTCAAGAAGATGAGGAAGAACCTCCCGGAGTACGACAAGCTCGCCACCGGGAACCCCATCTTCAAGGCCCGTATGCAGGACATCGGCTACCTCGATCTGGCCGGCTGCATGGCCCTCGGTGCCACCGGCCCGATCCTGCGCTCCGCGGGCCTGCCGCACGACCTGCGCAAGGCACAGCCCTACTGCGGCTACGAGACCTACGACTTCGAGGTCCCGACCGCCGACAGCTGCGACGCCTACGGCCGCTTCCTCATCCGCCTGGAGGAGATGCGCCAGTCGCTGAGAATCATCGAGCAGTGCCTGGACCGGCTGCAGCCCGGCCCGGTCATGGTCGCCGACAAGAAGATCGCCTGGCCCGCCCAGCTCGCGCTGGGACCGGACGGGCTCGGCAACTCCCTCGACCACATCAAGAAGATCATGGGCACCTCCATGGAGGCCCTGATCCACCACTTCAAGCTGGTGACCGAGGGCTTCCGCGTCCCGCCGGGACAGGCGTACGCGGCGGTCGAGTCGCCCAAAGGCGAACTGGGCGTGCACGTCGTGTCCGACGGCGGCACCCGCCCCTACCGGGTCCACTTCCGCGACCCGTCCTTCACCAATCTGCAAGCCATGGCGGCGATGTGCGAGGGCGGTCAGGTCGCCGACGTGATCGTCGCCGTCGCGTCCATCGACCCCGTGATGGGAGGCGTCGACCGGTGACCACCAGTTCCTCGGAGCGGGGCGTCAGCCTGGGCATGCCCGAGCTGCCCGCGCCCGGCTACCCGGACGACGTTCGAGCCCGGCTCGAGCGGGACGCGCACGAGATCATCGACCGCTACCCGGACTCGCGGTCCGCCCTGCTTCCGCTGCTGCACCTGGTGCAGTCGGAGGAGGGGCACGTCACGCGGACCGGAATGCAGTTCTGCGCGGACATGCTGGACCTGACCACGGCCGAGGTCACCGCGGTCGCCACCTTCTACACCATGTACCGGCGCAAGCCCTCCGGTGACTACCAGGTGGGTGTCTGCACCAACACCCTGTGTGCCGTGATGGGCGGCGACGCGATCTTCTCCGCCCTCCAGGAGCACCTGGGCGTCGGCAACGGCGAGACCACCGCGGACGGCAAGGTCACCCTGGAGCACATCGAGTGCAACGCGGCCTGCGACTACGCGCCGGTCGTGATGGTGAACTGGGAGTTCTTCGACAACCAGACCCCGCAGAGCGCCAAGAGCCTGGTGGACGACCTGCGCGCGGGACGGCAGGTCGAACCCACCCGCGGCGCCCCCCTGTGCACCTTCAAGGAGACCGCCCGGATGCTGGCGGGCTTCCCCGACGAACGGGACGGTGCCGTCGAGGCGACGGGCAGCGCGGGCCCCGCCTCGCTGATCGGGCTCCGGCTCTCCAAGGGCGAGACCCCTACGGCGCGCGTGGTGCATCCGCGGGACGGCGGACCGCACGACGAGCCGCGACCGGGATCGGTGCACGAGCCGTCACCGGCCGAGCACCTCGGGTCGCACGACGCGCCACAGGACACATCGGCCTCTGACCCGGCCCACCCGGCGGGTCCCGTCACGGAGGAGGGGGAGTGATGACAGTGACCACCGAGGACGGGGGGACCTCCCGCCCGGGCAAGTTCGAGGGTGGGGGAGAGAGCAGCCCCGAGAAGCTGCTGGCACCCGTCCTGTCCGCCTTCTGGGACGAGGAGAAGGCCTGGACGCTGGACGTCTACCGACGGCACGAGGGGTACGAGGGGCTCCGCAAGGCGCTCGCCATGTCGCCGGACGACGTGATCGCGTACGTCAAGGACTCCGGACTGCGGGGGCGCGGCGGCGCGGGATTCCCGACCGGAATGAAGTGGCAGTTCATTCCGCAGGGCGACGGCAAGCCTCACTATCTTGTTGTCAACGCCGACGAGTCGGAGCCCGGGACCTGCAAGGACATCCCGCTCCTCTTCGCGAACCCGCACAGCCTCATCGAGGGCATCGTCATCGCGTGCTACGCCATCAGGTCGTCGCATGCCTTCATCTATCTGCGGGGTGAGGTCGTCCCCGTACTTCGCCGGCTGCACTCGGCCGTGGACGAGGCCTACGCAGCGGGCTACCTCGGCGAGAACATCCTGGGCAGCGGACTCGACCTCCAACTCACCGTGCACGCGGGCGCGGGCGCGTACATCTGCGGTGAGGAGACCGCACTGCTCGACTCGCTCGAAGGCCGCCGTGGCCAGCCACGGCTGCGTCCCCCCTTCCCTGCGGTCGCGGGCCTCTACGCGTGCCCGACTGTGGTGAACAACGTCGAGTCCATCGCGTCCGTTCCCGCGATCCTGACCCGGGGCAAGGAGTGGTTCCGGTCGATGGGCAGCGAGAAGTCACCCGGCTTCACGCTCTACTCGCTCAGCGGCCATGTCGCGAGCCCCGGTCAGTACGAGGCCCCGCTCGGCATCACGCTCCGCCAGCTGCTCGAGATGAGCGGCGGCATGCGGCCCGGCCACCGCCTCAAGTTCTGGACGCCGGGCGGCTCCTCGACGCCGATGTTCACCGACGAGCACCTCGACGTCCCGCTCGACTACGAGGGCGTGGGCGCCGCCGGTTCCATGCTCGGCACCAAGGCCCTGCAGTGCTTCGACGAGACGACCTGTGTGGTCCGTGCCGTCACCCGCTGGACCGAGTTCTACGCCCACGAGTCCTGCGGCAAGTGCACACCCTGCCGCGAAGGGACGTACTGGCTCGTCCAGTTGCTGCGGGACATCGAGGCGGGCAAGGGCGCGATGTCCGACCTCGACAAGCTCGCCGACATCGCCGACAACATCAACGGCAAGTCGTTCTGCGCCCTCGGTGACGGCGCCGCCTCGCCGATCTTCTCCTCCCTCAAGTACTTCCGCGAGGAGTACGAGGAGCACATCACGGGCCGGGGCTGCCCCTTCGACCCGGCCAAGTCCACGGCCTGGGCGGACAAGCCCGCGGAGGTGACCGCATGACTGTGACCACCAGCGCTCCCTCGGGAGGGGGAGGGGCGGCGGTCCCGCCGGAGGACCTCGTCACGCTGACGATCGACGGCATCGAGATCAGCGTGCCCAAGGGCACCCTGGTCATCCGTGCCGCCGAACAGCTCGGCATCGAGATCCCCCGCTTCTGCGACCACCCTCTGCTCGACCCGGCCGGCGCCTGCCGCCAGTGCATCGTCGAGGTCGAGGGCCAGCGCAAGCCCATGGCCTCCTGCACGATCACGTGCACGGACGGGATGGTGGTGAAGACGCACCTCACCTCACCCGTCGCCGAAAAGGCCCAGAAGGGTGTGATGGAGCTGCTGCTCATCAACCACCCGCTGGACTGCCCGGTCTGCGACAAGGGCGGCGAGTGCCCGCTGCAGAACCAGGCCATGTCGCACGGCCACGCCGAGTCCCGCTTCGAGGGCGGCAAGCGTACCTACGAGAAGCCCGTCCCGATCTCCACCCAGGTGCTGCTGGACCGGGAACGGTGCGTGCTGTGCGCCCGCTGCACCCGGTTCTCCAACCAGATCGCGGGCGATCCGATGATCGAGCTGCTGGAGCGCGGCGCACTCCAGCAGGTGGGCACCGGTGAGGGCGACCCCTTCGAGTCGTACTTCTCCGGCAACACCATCCAGATCTGCCCGGTGGGCGCGCTCACCTCGGCGGCGTACCGCTTCCGCTCGCGGCCCTTCGACCTCGTCTCGTCGCCGTCGGTGTGCGAGCACTGCTCCGGCGGCTGCGCGACCCGCACGGACCACCGGCGCGGAAAGGTCATGCGCCGCCTCGCGGCGAACGACCCCGAGGTCAACGAGGAGTGGATCTGCGACAAGGGGCGCTTCGCGTTCCGGTACGCGCAGATGAGGGACCGCCTCGACACCCCGCTGGTGCGCGGCGAATCCGGTGAACTGGAGCCCGCGTCCTGGCCCGAGGCGCTGGAGATCGCCGCACGGGGCCTGCTCGCCGCGCGGGGCCGGGCCGGTGTGCTGACCGGTGGCCGGCTCACCGTCGAGGACGCCTACGCGTACAGCAAGTTCGCACGCGTGGCCCTCGACACGAACGACATCGACTTCCGCGCGCGCGTGCACAGCGGTGAGGAGGCCGACTTCCTGGCCGCCAGGATCGCGGGCCGCGGACGCGACCTCGACGGTACGGGCGTCACGTACACCTCCCTGGAGAAGGCACCCGCCGTCCTCCTCGTCGGGTTCGAGTCCGAGGAGGAGGCGCCCGGCGTCTTCCTGCGGCTGCGCAAGGCCTGGCGCGGACACGGACAGCAGGTGTTCTCGCTCGCCACACACGCCACCCGGGGCCTTGCGAAGGCCGGCGGCACCCTGCTGCCCGCCGCGCCCGGCACCGAGACCGAGTGGCTGGACGCGCTGGCCGGCAAGGTCGGCCTGGAGGAGGACGGCGTACGGGCCGCCGAGGCCCTGCGCACCGAGGGCGCGGTGATCGTCGTCGGCGAACGCCTCGCCGCCGTGGCGGGCGGACTCACCGCCGCCGTCCGGACCGCGGCCGCGACCGGCGCCCACCTGGTGTGGATCCCGCGCCGGGCCGGGGAGCGCGGGGCGGTCGAGGTGGGCGCCCTGCCCTCGCTGCTGCCGGGCGGCCGTCCGGCGAGCGACCCGCGCGCGCGGGAGGAGGTCGCCGCCGCCTGGGGCGTCGCCGAACTCCCGCACCGCTACGGCCGGGACACGGGTCAGATCGTGGAGGCCGCGGCCACGGGCGAACTGCGGGCCCTGCTGGTCGCCGGCGTCGACGTCGCCGACCTGCCGGATCCGGCACGCGCGCGTGCAGCACTCTCCGCGGTGGACTTCGTGGTCTCGCTCGAACTGCGCCCCGGCGAGGTCACCGACCGCGCGGACGTGGTGCTGCCGGTCGCGGCGGTCGCCGAGAAGGCCGGCACCTTCCTCAACTGGGAGGGCCGGGCCCGCTTCTTCGAGGCCGCGCTCAAGCCCGACCAGATGACCCGCTCCGTGGCACCCACCGACGCACGTGTGCTCCAGATGCTCGCCGACGCCATGGACGTCCATCTGGGCCTGCCCGATCTGCGCACCGTGCGCATGGAGCTGGACCGGCTCGGCGCATGGGGCGGACCACGGGCGAACAACCCTCTGGAGATCGGCGGGCAGCTGCCGCGCCCGGCAGCCGGGGAGGCCGTGCTCGCGGGCCACCGGCTGCTGCTCGACCTGGGCCGCCTCCAGGAGGGCGACGACGCGCTCGCCGGCACCCGGCACGCGGCACGCGCGCGTGTGTCCGCCGCCACCGCTGCCGAGGCGGGCGTCAAGGACGGCGACACCTTCGCCGTGACCGGCCCCGCCGGAACCGTCGAACTCCCGCTGCAGATCACCGAGATGCCCGACCGCGTCGTCTGGCTCCCGCTGAACTCCACGGGTGGCGGCGTCGCCTCCGACACCGGCGCGCTGCCCGGCACCCTCGTCCGCATCGGCCCGGCGACGTCCACCGTCGACGCCCCCAAGGAGGTGGAGGCATGAGCCCGTACCTCGCCGCTGAAGACCTCTCCATGTTCGGCCACGACCCGTGGTGGCTGGTCGTCATCAAGGCGGTCTTCTGCTTCGCCTTCCTGATGGTGACCGTGCTGTTCTCCATCGTGTGGGAGCGCAAGGTCGTCGCCTGGATGCAGCTGCGCATCGGCCCCAACCGGCACGGCCCCTGGGGCATGCTCCAGTCGCTCGCCGACGGCGTGAAGCTGATGCTGAAGGAAGACGTCATCGTCAAGCGCGCGGACAAGGTGGTCTACGTCCTCGCGCCGATCGTCGCGGCCATCCCGGCCTTCATGGCGATCGCGGTGATCCCCTTCGGACCCTCCGGCAACGAGATCTCGATCTTCGGCCACCGCACCGCGATGCAACTGACCGACCTGCCGATCGCGATGCTCTACATCCTCGCGATCGCCTCGGTCGGCATCTACGGCATCGTGCTGGCGGGCTGGAGCTCCGGATCCACCTATCCGCTGCTGGGCGGTCTGCGCTCCTGCGCGCAGATGATCTCGTACGAGATCGCCATGGGCGCCGCCTTCGCCTCCGTGTTCCTCTACTCGGGGTCGATGTCGACGTCGCGGATCGTCGAGCAGCAGCACGACCGCTGGTTCATCCTGCTGCTCCCGGTCTCGTTCATCATCTACATCGTCACGATGGTCGGCGAGACCAACCGCGCCCCCTTCGACATGCCCGAGTCGGAGGGCGACCTGGTCGGCGGGTTCAACACCGAGTACTCGTCGATCAAGTTCGCGATGTTCATGCTCGCCGAGTACGTGAACATGGTGACCGTCTCGGCCGTGTCGACCACGCTCTTCCTGGGCGGCTGGCGGGCCCCGTGGCCGATCAGCACCTTCTGGGCGGGAGCCAACCACGGCTGGTGGCCGCTGCTCTGGTTCGTCGTCAAGGTCCAGTTGCTGCTGTTCTTCTTCATCTGGCTGCGCGGAACGCTGCCGCGCGTCCGCTACGACCAGCTGATGAAGCTCGGCTGGAAGGTGCTCATCCCGGTCTCCGTGGTCTGGCTGATGCTCGTGGCGACCGTGCGGGTGCTGCGCAACGAGAACTACGGCTTCGCCGACATCGCCTTGTATGTCGCGGGCGGCATCCTCGCGCTGCTGCTGGTGTCGTTCGTCATCGACATGTTCCGCGGGAAGGCCACGGAGGGCGAACGGCCCGCCGAGGGGCCGGCCGCATTCGACGCGATGGCGGGCGGATTCCCCGTGCCGCCGCTGCCCGGTCAGACGCTGCCGCCGGTACCGCGGCGCCGTTCGCGCGGCCAGCGGGAGCTGATTGTCAGTGGTGGACCGGACACTGTCAGCGACGGATCTTCGGATGGAAAGGAGGCGTCCGATGGCTGAGGAGCCCAAGGAGACCAAGCCCGGTTTCCAGAACCCCGTGGCCGGCTTCGGCGTGACCTTCAAGGCCATGTTCAAGAAGCGGCTGACCGAGCAGTACCCGGAGCAGAAGAAGACCACGGCCCCGCGGTTCCACGGACGGCACCAGCTCAACCGCCATCCGGACGGCCTGGAGAAGTGCGTCGGCTGCGAGCTCTGCGCATGGGCCTGCCCCGCCGACGCGATCTACGTCGAGGGCGCGGACAACACGGACGAGGAGCGCTACTCGCCGGGCGAGCGGTACGGGCGGGTGTACCAGATCAACTACGCCCGCTGCATCCTGTGCGGGCTGTGCATCGAGGCGTGCCCCACCCGCGCGCTCACCATGACGAACGAGTTCGAGCTCGCCGACTCCAGCCGCGCCAACCTCATCTACACCAAGGAGCAGCTGCTCGCCGGCCTCGAAGAGGGCATGGTCGACACGCCCCACGCCATCTACCCGGGGACGGACGAGCAGGACTACTACCGGGGTCTGGTGACGGAGGCCGCGCCCGGCACGGTGCGTCAGGTGGCCGTCTCCAAGGGAGAGAAGCCCGAGGAACAGGGGGCCGACGCATGAGCCCGCAACTTGCCGTCTACACCACCTCCACGGGAGAGGCCTTCCAGTTCTGGGTCCTCGGCACCGTCGCGGTGATCGGCGCCCTGTGCACCGTCTTCATGAAGAAGGCCGTGCACAGCGCGCTCTGCCTGGCCGGCACCATGATCGTGCTGGCGGTGTTCTACCTCGCCAACGGCGCCTACTTCCTCGGGGTCGTGCAGATCGTCGTCTACACCGGCGCGATCATGATGCTGTTCCTGTTCGTGGTGATGCTCGTCGGTGTCACCGCGGCGGACTCCCTGAAGGAAACCATCAAGGGCCAGCGCTGGCTGGCCCTTGTGTGCGGGGTCGGCTTCGGCGTCCTGCTCCTCGCGGGCATCGCCCACGCGTCCCTGAAGGACTTCAACGGCTTGGGCAAGGCCAACGCGAACGGGAATGTGGAGGGTCTGGCGGCTCTCATCTTCACCAAGTACGTGTACGCCTTCGAAATCACCGGTGCCCTGCTCATCACGGCCGCGGTCGGCGCCATGGTGCTCACCCACCGCGAGCGCACCGAGCGCGCCCGGACCCAGCGCGAGCTGTCCGAGCAGCGGGTGCGCGAGGGCAAGCACCTTCCGCCGCTTCCGGCCCCCGGGGTCTACGCCCGGCACAACGCGGTGGACATCGCCGGTCTTCTCCCGGACGGCACCCCGTCCGAGCTGACCGTCAACAAGACCCTGCGTGAGCGCGGTCAGATCCGTGATGTGTCCGAGGAGGCGATCGGCGATCTGAAGGCCCTCGAACAGCGGGCCGCGGAGCGCCTGGAGCGGTCCGAGGAGGAGCGTCCGGCGCTCAAGAGGACCGAGGAGGCGTCGAAGTGAACCCGGTCAACTACCTCTACCTAGCCGCCCTGTTGTTCACGATCGGCGCGACCGGTGTGCTCATCCGGCGGAACGCGATCGTGGTGTTCATGTGCATCGAGCTGATGCTCAATGCCTGCAACCTCGCGTTCGTCACCTTCTCCCGGATGCACGGCAATCTCGACGGCCAGATCATCGCGTTCTTCACGATGGTCGTCGCCGCCGCGGAGGTCGTGGTCGGGCTCGCGATCATCGTGTCGCTGTTCCGTACCCGCCACTCGGCCTCGGTCGACGACGCCAGCCTGATGAAGCTGTAAGGGGTCGGAAGAACTGTGGAGAACCTGATTGCGCTGCTCATCGCGGCGCCTCTGCTCGGAGCGGCCGTCCTGCTGTGCGGCGGCAGAAGGCTCGATGCGGTCGGCCAGTGGATCGGCACGGTGCTCGCCACTGCCTCCTTCGTGGTCGGCGCCGTCCTCTTCACCGACATGCTGGGCAAGGCAGCCGACCACCGGACCCTGACGCAGCACCTGTTCAGCTGGGTCCCGGTGGGCGGCTTCCAGGCCGACGTGGCCTTCCGGCTCGACCAGCTGTCGATGACGTTCGTCCTGCTGATCACCGGTGTCGGCTCGCTCATCCATCTGTACTCGGTCGGGTACATGGAGCACGACGAGCGCAGGCGCCGTTTCTTCGGCTATCTGAATCTGTTCCTCGCGGCGATGCTGCTGCTCGTCCTCGCCGACAACTACCTCCTGCTGTACGTCGGCTGGGAGGGTGTCGGTCTCGCCTCGTACCTGCTGATCGGCTTCTGGCAGCACAAGCCGAGTGCGGCGACGGCGGCGAAGAAGGCGTTCCTCGTCAACCGCGTCGGCGACATGGGCCTGTCGATCGCCATCATGCTGATGTTCACGACCTTCGGGACCTTCGCCTTCGGGCCGGTCTTCGCGGACGTGGGCAAGGCCGGCGAGGGCAAACTCACCGCCATCGGCCTGATGCTGCTGCTCGCCGCGTGCGGCAAGTCCGCACAGGTGCCGCTGCAGTCCTGGCTCGGGGACGCGATGGAGGGCCCGACCCCGGTCTCGGCCCTCATCCACGCCGCGACCATGGTGACCGCGGGCGTCTATCTGATCGTCCGCTCCGGTGTGATCTTCAACGCGGCACCGGACGCCCAGCTGGTGGTCACCGTGGTGGGTGCCGTCACGCTCCTGTTCGGTGCGATCGTCGGTTGCGCCAAGGACGACATCAAGAAGGCGCTGGCCGGCTCCACCATGTCGCAGATCGGGTACATGGTGCTCGCCGCGGGTCTCGGCCCCATCGGCTATGTCTTCGCGATCATGCACCTGGTGACGCACGGCTTCTTCAAGGCGGGGCTCTTCCTCGGTGCCGGCTCGGTGATGCACGGCATGAACGACGAGGTCGACATGCGCAAGTACGGCGGCCTGCGGAAGTACATGCCGGTCACGTTCGTCACCTTCGGCCTCGGCTACCTCGCCATCATCGGCTTCCCGGGCCTGTCCGGCTTCTTCTCCAAGGACAAGATCATCGAGGCGGCCTTCGCCAAGGGCGGCACCGAGGGCTGGATCCTGGGCGGCGCGGCCCTGCTCGGCGCGGCCATCACCGCGTACTACATGACGCGCGTGATGATCATGACCTTCTTCGGCGAGAAGCGCTGGCAGCCGGACGAGCACGGCCACGAACCGCACCCGCACGAGTCGCCGGGGGTCATGACGATCCCGATGATCGTGCTGGCCTTCGGTTCGGTGTTCGCGGGCGGGTTCTTCTCGGTCGGCGACCGCTTCCTGCACTGGCTGGAGCCGGTCACCGGGCACTCGGAGGGCAACTCGCCGGTCAGTGCCCTGACGGTCACGATCGCCACCATGGTGCTGCTCGTCGTGGGCGCCGGCATCGCCTACGCCCAGTACGGCCGCCGCCCGGTGCCGGTCGTCGCCCCGCACGGATCGCCGCTCACCCGGGCGGCGCGGCGCGACCTGCTCCAGGACGACTTCAACCACGTCGTCCTCGTCCGCGGCGGAGAACACCTCACACGCTCCCTGGTGTACGTGGACCACACCCTGGTCGACGGTGTCGTCAACGGCACCGCGGCCTCGGTCGGCGGCCTTTCCGGTCGGCTCCGCCGGCTGCAGAACGGCTACGCACGGTCGTACGCGGTCTCGATGTTCGGCGGTGCGGCGCTGCTCGTCGCCCTGACCCTGCTGATGAGGGCGGTCTGATACCGATGTCCTTTCCTCTGCTGACTTCGGCGGCGGCGCTCCCGGCCCTGGGAGCGATCGCCACGGCCGCGGTCCCGGCCGCACAGCGGACCGCCGCCAAATGGCTGGCGCTGGTCGTCTCGCTCGCCACCCTCGCGCTCGCCGCGCTGGTCGTGGTCCGCTTCGATCCGAGCGGCTCCCGCTACCAGCTCACCGAGTCCCACGCCTGGATCAGGGACTTCGGGGTGCGGTACGAACTCGGGGTGGACGGCATCGCCGTGGCGCTCGTCGCGCTGACCGCCCTGCTGATGCCGTTCGTGATCCTGGCGGGCTGGCACGACGCCGACCCGCTGGAGACCGGAAGCCGCCGCTGGCGGCCGACGCAGGGCTTCTTCGCCCTGATCCTGGCCGTCGAGGCGATGGTGATCCTCTCCTTCGAGGCCACCGACGTCTTCCTCTTCTACATCTTCTTCGAAGCCATGCTCATCCCGATGTACTTCCTCATCGGCGGCTTCGGGGACCGTGCCCACGAGCACGGCGAGAAGGTGGCGTCCACGCAGCGGTCGTACGCCGCTGTCAAGTTCCTCCTCTACAACCTGGTCGGCGGCCTGATCATGCTGGCCGCGGTGATCGGCCTCTACGTGCAGGCGGGGAACTTCTCGCTCCCGGAGATCGTGCAGGCGCGGGCGAACGGCTCGCTCCACATGGCGACCAGCACCGAACGCTGGCTGTTCCTCGGCTTCTTCTTCGCCTTCGCGGTGAAGGCGCCGCTGTGGCCGGTGCACACCTGGCTGCCCAACGCCATGGGAGAGGCCACCGCCCCGGTCGCCGTGCTGATCACGGCGGTCGTCGACAAGGTCGGTACGTTCGCCATGCTCCGCTTCTGCCTCCAGCTGTTCCCGGAGGCCAGCAAGTGGGCGACGCCCGCCATCCTCATCCTGGCGCTGATCAGCATCATCTACGGTGCACTGCTCGCCGTGGGCCAGCGGGACATCAAGCGCCTGGTGGCCTACGCGTCGATCTCGCACTTCGGCTTCATCATCATGGGCATCTTCGCGATGACCAGCCAGGGCCAGTCCGGGGCGACCCTCTACATGGTCAACCACGGCATCTCGACCGCTGCCCTGATGCTGGTGGCCGGCTTCCTGATCTCGCGCCGGGGCTCGCGTCTGATCGCGGACTACGGAGGCGTGCAGAAGGTGGCGCCGGTGCTCGCCGGCACCTTCCTGATCGGCGGCCTGGCGACGCTCTCGCTGCCGGGGCTCGCGCCGTTCGTCAGTGAGTTCCTGGTCCTGGTCGGCACGTTCGCACGCCATCCGGCCATCGGCATCATCGCCACCTTCGGCATCGTCCTCGCCGCGCTCTACACCCTCGTCCTCTACCAGCGGACGATGACGGGCCCGGTGAAACCGGAGGTCGCCCAGATGCCGGACCTGCGCGTGCGTGAACTTCTGGTGGTCGCCCCGCTGATCGTGTTGCTGATCTTCCTGGGCGTCTACCCGAAGCCGGTCACCGACATCGTGAACCCGGCGGTCCAGCAGACCATGTCCGACGTACACCAGACCGACCCCAAGCCCGAGGTGGAGGCGGCCAAGTGAGCACAGCAGTCGTCCACAGCCTGTGGACAACCGCGGCCGATCCGATCTCGAAGATCGGCGCGCCGAAGATTGAATACGGTCAGTTGTCACCCACCTTGATCGTCCTGGGTGGGGCACTGATCGGAGTGCTGATCGAGGCCTTCGTGCCGCGCAAGTCCCGTTACTACGCCCAGGCGTTCGTATCGACGGTCGCGCTCGCCGCCGCGTTCGCCGCGGTCGTGGCCCTCGCGGCCGGCGGGTACGGCACCACCAAGGCGCACATCGCGGCCATGGGCGCCATCGCGGTCGACGGGCCGTCCCTGTTCCTACAGGGGACGATCCTGCTGGCCGGTCTGCTCGGCGTGTTCACCTTCGCCGAGCGGCGCCTGGACCCGGCGGCGCACGGCAACCGGGTCGACTCCTTCGCCGCGCAGGCGGCCGCCGTACCGGGCAGCGAGAGCGAGAAGGCCGCCGTGAAGGCGGGCTTCACGACGACCGAGGCGTTCCCGCTGCTGCTGTTCGCGGTGGGCGGCATGCTCGTCTTCCCCTCGGCGAACGACCTGCTGACCCTGTTCGTCGCCCTGGAAGTCTTCTCGCTGCCGCTGTACCTGCTGTGCGCCCTGGCCCGCCGCAAGCGGCTCATGTCGCAGGAGGCCGCGGTCAAGTACTTCCTGCTCGGCGCCTTCGCCTCCGCGTTCACGCTGTTCGGCATCGCGCTGCTGTACGGCTACGCGGGCTCGGTGTCCTACGGCACGATCGCCCGGGTCGTGGACGGCACGGTCACGAACGTCGACCCGGCGCTCGCGGGCACCATGGGCAATGACGCGCTGCTGCTGATCGGCGCCGCGATGGTCGTGATGGGCCTGCTGTTCAAGGTGGCCGCGGTGCCCTTCCACATGTGGACACCGGACGTGTACCAGGGAGCACCGACCCCGGTGACCGGTTTCATGGCGGCGGCGACCAAGGTGGCGGCGTTCGGCGCCCTGTTGCGGCTGCTGTACGTCGTGCTGCCGGGCATGCGCTGGGACTGGCGTCCGGTGATGTGGGCGGTCGCGATCGTCACCATGCTGGGCGGCGCGATCGTCGCGATCACCCAGACCGACATCAAGCGCCTGCTCGCCTACTCGTCGATCGCGCACGCGGGCTTCATCCTCGCGGGTGTCATCGCGACGACACGGGACGGCGTGTCCTCGGTCCTCTTCTATCTGGCCGCGTACTCGTTCGTGACGATCGGCGCCTTCGCCGTCGTGACGCTCGTCCGGGACGCGGGCGGCGAGGCCACGCACCTGTCCAAGTGGGCCGGGCTCGGACGCAGGTCACCCCTGGTGGCGGCCGTGTTCGCGGTGTTCCTGCTGGCCTTCGCGGGCATCCCGCTGACCTCCGGGTTCGCCGGGAAGTTCGCCGTGTTCAAGGCGGCGGCGGAGGGCGGGGCGGTCCCGCTGGTGGTGATCGGTGTGATCTCGTCGGCGATCGCTGCGTTCTTCTACATCCGGGTGATCGTGCTCATGTTCTTCAGCGAGCCGCACCCCGAGGGCCCGACGGTGGCGGTGCCCTCACCGCTGACGATGACGGCGATCGGGGCGGGCGTGGCGGTCACGCTGGTACTGGGTGTGGCGCCGCAGTACTTCCTGGATCTGGCGAGCCAAGCGGGTGTGTTCGTGCGCTGACGCACAGCGCCCGCAGGGCGACGGCCCGGTGCCCGCTCGGGGGGTGCCGGGCCGTCGTGCGTGCGGCTCACCGGTTCGGCGCGCGACGCGTCACGACTACCGGGTCCTCGACCTGGGGTGGACATGGGAGCCTGTGGACAACTCCGGACCTGTCGGCGGCGCCCCCTATCGTGGACGTCGTGGTCGAAGGACGACGTACGGGGGACGGGCGATGGACGGGACGGGTGTGATGACCGAGGCAGGCGTGCGGCCGGCGCCGGGCGGTGGCAGCGAGGCGCTGGCCGCGCTGAACCGGGTCTTCGGCTACGAGACCTTCCGCGGCGAGCAGGAAGCGATCATCGAGCATGTGGTGGCCGGTGACGACGCCGTGGTGCTCATGCCCACCGGCGCCGGCAAGTCGCTCTGCTACCAGATCCCGGCCCTGGTCAGACCCGGTACGGGCGTGGTCGTCTCGCCCCTGATCGCGCTGATGCAGGACCAGGTGGACGCGCTGCGCGCGCTCGGCGTGCGCGCGGGGTTCGTCAATTCCACGCAGGACTTCGAAGAGCGGCGCATGGTGGAGGCGGAGTTCCTGGCCGGCGAGCTGGACCTGCTCTATCTGGCCCCCGAGCGGCTGCGCCTGGACGCCACCCTCGACCTGCTCTCGCGCGGCAAGATCTCGGTGTTCGCCATCGACGAGGCGCACTGCGTGTCCCAGTGGGGCCATGACTTCCGGCCCGACTATCTGGCGCTGTCCCTGCTCGGCGAGCGCTGGCCGGAGGTCCCCCGGATCGCGCTGACGGCGACGGCGACGCAGGCCACGCACCAGGAGATCACCCAGCGGCTCGGCATGCCGAGCGCCCGTCACTTCGCGTCGAGCTTCGACCGGCCCAACATCCAGTACCGGATCGTCCCGAAGGCCGACCCCAAGAAGCAGCTGCTCACATTCCTGCGCGAGGAGCACGCAGGCGACGCGGGCATCGTCTACTGCCTCTCGCGGAACTCGGTGGAGAAGACGGCCGAGTTCCTGACCCGCAACGGCATCGAGGCGGTGCCGTACCACGCGGGCCTGGACGCGGGCACACGCGCCGCGCACCAGTCCCGGTTCCTGCGCGAGGACGGACTGGTCGTCGTCGCCACCATCGCGTTCGGGATGGGCATCGACAAGCCGGACGTACGGTTCGTCGCGCATCTGGACCTGCCGAAGTCGGTCGAGGGCTACTACCAGGAGACCGGCCGCGCGGGCCGCGACGGGTTGCCGTCCACGGCCTGGATGGCGTACGGGCTGAACGACGTCATACAGCAGCGCAAGCTCATCCAGTCCGGGGAGTCCGACGAGGAGTTCCGCCGCCGGGCCCAGGCGCACCTGGACGCGATGCTGGCGCTGTGCGAGACCGCCCGGTGCCGTCGCGGTCAGCTGCTGGCCTACTTCGGCCAGGACCCCGGGACCGGCGGCTGCGGCAACTGCGACACCTGCCTGGTGCCGCCGGACACCTGGGACGGCACCATCGCGGCCCAGAAGGTGCTGTCCACGGTGTGGAGGCTGGACCGGGAGCGGCGGCAGAAGTTCGGCGCCGTGCAGATCGTCGACATTCTGCTGGGGCGGCGCACGGCCAAGGTGATCCAGTTCGACCACGACCAGCTGTCCGTGTTCGGCATCGGCGAGGAGCTGTCCGAGGGCGAATGGCGCGGCGTCATACGGCAATTGCTGGCGCAGAGCCTGCTGGCGGTCGAGGGCGAGTACGGGACGCTGGTGCTGACCGAGGCCAGCGGTGCGGTGCTGCGGCGGGAGCGTGAGGTGCCCCTGCGCAAGGAGCCGCCCAAACCCACGGTCACCCGGTCCGGGGCCCCGAAGGGTGAGCGTGCCCCGAAGGTGGCGGCGGAGCTTCCGGCCGAGCTGCTGCCGGTCTTCGAGGCCCTGCGCTCCTGGCGTGCGTCCCGGGCGAGGGAACAGGGCGTCCCGGCCTATGTGATCTTCCACGACGCGACGCTCCGCGAGATCGCGACGGCCCGGCCGAAGACGGTGGCGGAGCTCGGCGCGATCGGCGGAGTGGGCGAGAAGAAACTCGCGACGTACGGGGAGGGGGTGCTCGGGGTCCTGGCCGCCCTCGACGGGCCGACGGAGGAGGATTCCGCGGACGCTGGGCCGGTGTCCGGCCAGGGCCCCGACCCGGAGTGGCCGGAGCCCGAGGACGAGCCCGAACCGGAGGACTGGGCATAGGTGCTGCCGGGGGGCGTCCTTCGGCGACGGGCGGCCACAGCGCCCGCACCGCGGCCCCCCAGCAGCGTCTCCTGCCCGCTCTCCGGGATGCCGCCGACTCAGCTGCTCGCTACCACCCGGCCTGACACCTCTCCGAGGCCCACCCGTGTCCCGTCCGGCCCCGGTGCCCACGCCGTCATCGTCACCACGTCCCCGTCCTCCAGGAACGTCCGCTTGCCGTCCGGGAGTTCGAGCGGGTCCCGCCCGTTCCAGGTCAGCTCCAGGAGTGAGCCGCGCTCGCCCTCGGCCGTGCCACTCACGGTGCCCGACCCGTACAGGTCACCCGTCCGCAGCGACGCGCCGTTCACCGTCATGTGCGCCAACTGCTGCGCCGCCGTCCAGTACATGGTCGAGAACGGCGGTTCGGAGATCACATGGCCGTTGACCGCCACGGAGATGTGCAGGTCGTAGCCCGCCGGTTCGTCCTGTGAGTCGTCCAGGTACGGCAACAGGGTGTGCGTGCGCTCCGGCGGCGCCACCCGGGCCTGCTCCAGCGCGTCCAGCGGGGTGATCCACGCCGAGACGGAGGTGGCGAACGACTTGCCGAGGAACGGTCCGAGCGGCACGTACTCCCAGGACTGGATGTCCCGCGCCGACCAGTCGTTGAGGAGGCAGAGACCGAACACATGGTCGCGGAAGCCGGACAGCGGGACCGGCCGGCCCATCTGCGACGGCACGCCCACCACGAATCCCACCTCGGCCTCGATGTCCAGGCGGACGGAGGGCCCGAAGACCGGCACCGGGTCCGGGGGCGCCTTGCGCTGGCCCTGCGGACGGACGACATCGGTGCCCGACACCACCACCGTGCCCGACCGGCCGTGGTAACCGATGGGCAGGTGCTTCCAGTTGGGGGGCAGCGAGTCGGGCGCGTCGGGGCGGAAGATCCGGCCGACATTGCGGGCGTGGTTCTCGGAGGCGTAGAAGTCGACGTAGTCCGCCACCTCGAAGGGCAGGTGCAGGGTGACCTCGGAGAGCGGGCGCAGAAGGGGTTCGACGGTCTCCCGGTGCGCGGGCACCGTCACCCACGCCGTCAGCGCCCGGCGGACGTCCGACCAGGCGGTGCGCCCCGCCGCCAGCAGCGGGCCGAGCGACGGCCGCGCCAGCAGGGCGGCGTAAGGGGAGCCGAGCGCCAGCGCCGCGGCGCCCGCGTCCAGTACGTGGTCGCCCAGGCGGACGCCGACGCTCCGATCGTCGGAGCCGATGGGCGAGAACACGCCGTAGGGCAGATTGTGCGGGCCGAAGGGGTCGCCCTCGGGGAGGTCGAAGGGGGGCATCTGATGCTGCCTCGCTTTCGTGCACTTCTGGTGTGCCGGGCATGGGAAATGTGTTCCATGTGGTCGCCGCACACGTTACGGGGGAGTCGCCTGTCTGGGCAGTGTCGAAGTGTTCGCTATGTCCGAATAGGTCTTGTCGGAGCAATCAATTCCGGCTTGGCGTCCTTCAGGGACACAGACGAAGTGGGTCCGGTCCATGGGGGCCTCGTGGTCGACAGCGCCGGCAATGTGCCGTTCGACGCGGACCGCGACGTACCGGGGCTCATAGGGAAGGGCTCAACGGCGCGTGGGGAAGGGGGAGTCGAGCTGCCGGTCGCCGTTCCCGGGGGCCGCGACGCGAGGGAGGATACCCGTGCGTGCCGGGCTGCGTGGGATATCGGATGCCGTCCGGTAACCGCCCGAACGCTGAGGTGTTTCCATCCGTATTCTCTGATCATGGCCGCACCCCTCGCTTACTCACTCATCGCCACTGACCTGGACGGAACGCTGCTGCGTGGTGACGACACGCTCTCCGACCGGTCAAGGGCCGCGCTGGAACGGGCCACCGCGGCCGGTGCACAGCACCTGGTGGTGACGGGCCGCCCGGCGCCGAGGGTGCGACCGCTGCTCGACGACCTCGGCGGCAGGGGGCTTGCGGTGTGCGGACAGGGCGCGCAGGTGTACGACGCCGGCGCTCAGCGGCTGCTTTTCTCCGTCACCCTGGACCGGGAGTTGGCCGAAACCGCGCTCGGCAAGATCGAGGCCGAGGTGGGGCAGGTGTACGCGGCCGTGGACCAGGACGGAGTGCACGGGCTCACGCTCATCGAGCCCGGCTACCAAATGCCGCATCCCACGCTGCCCGCGGTGCGGGTGGAGCGGCGCGACGACCTGTGGTGCGAGCCCATCAGCAAGGTGCTGCTGCGCCACCACACCCTGTCCGACGACGAGTTGGCGACGGTGGCCCGTGGCGTGGTCGGTTCTCTGGCGACGGTCACCATGTCGGGACCCGGCACCGTCGAGCTCCAGCCGTGCGGCGTCACCAAGGCGACGGGGCTCGCGCTGGCCGCCGGTTTCCTGGGCCTGAGCCCGTCGGGGACCATCGCGTTCGGGGACATGCCCAACGACATCCCCATGTTCGACTGGGCGGCGCACGGCGTCGCCATGGCCAACGCCCACCCGGAACTCAAGGCGGTCGCCGACGAGATCACCACGTCGAACGAGGACGACGGCATCGCCGTCGTCCTCGAGCGACTGTTCCCGGCCGCCATCCCCCGGCAGGCGGCTGCCGGTCAGGGGTTGGCGGCCCGCGGACCTCAGTAGGCGCTGTTGACGTTGTCGATCGAGCCGTACCGGTGGGCGGCGTAGTTGCACGCGGCCGTGATGTTCGCGACCGGGTCGTAGGGGTCGAAGGGCGTGCCCGACACGTGGTACGTCCGGAAGGTCGGGTCGATGATCTGGAGGAGCCCCTTGGACGGGATGCCCTTGCGGGCGTTGGAGTCCCAGAGGTTGATGGCCTTCGGGTTGCCCGAGGACTCGCGCATCACGTTGCGGTAGATGCCGTTGTACGAGCCGGGGATTCCCTTCTGGGCCATGATCGCGAGCGACTGGCGGATCCAGCCGTCGAGGCTACCGGCGCGGGACGTCACGCTGGCGGCCTTCGTCGGAGCGGCCGGCGTGGCGGCCGAGGCGCAGGTCGCACCCATGATCGGCAGGGCGAGAACCACGGCTCCGGTCCCCGCGGCGGTGAGTGCGCGGCGGATGCGGGTGGCCTTGGAGTTGCGGTCCTGGCGACGTGCGGGCAGGGCGAAAGCGGACATGTGGCATTCCTCTCCGGCGCCTGCGAGGTGAGCTGTCGGGTTCGGGCGGGGAGGTGCCCGGCCGTGTCCTCGGTGTCGAGGCACGGCTTCACCCCAAGCCGTTCCGGCACGCTGTCCGGCTCGGCGACTTACCTGGGTCCCCCGCTCCTGCCGTGGTGGGTCGATGGCTTCTCGAGCGGCGGCAGGATTCGGCGGCCCGCTCGGGTCGAAGGGAAGGTATGCGAGAGCACATGTCGGGAACAAGCCTGGAAGTCATGCTCCGGCCCGATTGACCCTGACATTGGGGAATAAGGGGTGTGATCCTCTTTGCCGAGAGATGCTCAACTTGGCATATGCAAAGGGTGATTGGGTGACCCGCCCGAAAGCCCCCCTCCGGTGGGTGCGTGACCCAATTCACTTCGCCCTTGCGTGAGACCCGATCGGCAACTAAGGGGCTAATACGGCAATTCGGACAGGCGGATGCGCACACCTCCCCCGTCCGGCATTCCGGCTAATCGGGCATATTGCCCTATAAGGGCTTGGGGTGGCGATCGGATGCCTCGCCTCTATCCCGTTCCGCGGGGGATCCGTTTCTCCCATGTGCGGTGGAACACCACCTCATAGCCGTCCTTGCAGACGACCTCGTGAGAGGTGACGAAGTCCGTCTCGGTGCAGGTGAGCTCCGCGTGCGTCTCCACCCTCGCGTCCCAGCCCGACTCCGGGCGGTGCAGCCGGACCGACCAGTCGCAGCGGATGCGGGCGGTCAACGGACCCGAGTCCTCGATGGTGTACGCCTCCAGCGCGTCCTCGCTCACTTCGAGGCCGTCGGGATACACGCGGGTGCCGTCCCGGCGCGGGTCGACGACCAGGAGCCACTCGCCCTTCGCCACGTCCCGCACCACCAGGCGCTCCGGGCGGGGTTCGTCGAGCGTGGCCGGATCGCTGACGCCGAGCGGCTCGGACTGCTCCGGTTCCCCGAAAGCGATGCGCGGCCCCTGCTCCCGGGTCCGCACCGGGAGTTCCAGCGAGCTTCCGGCCGGGTTCAGCGTGAAGCCCGCCTCCGAACCCGGCCGGGGCCACGCCCACGGCCAGTACGCGGAGGAGACGGCCAGGCGGATGCGGTGGCGGGGCGGGAAGGCATGGCCGACACCGCTCAGTTCGAAGACCACGTCCTCCGTCGTGCCCGGAATCCAAGGGGCGGCCCGATCAGGACCGCGGCGCGCCCACAGGTTCAGGACTCCACGGGTGACCAGCGTCGAAGACCCGTCGGGCGCCACGTCGCAGAGACGGGCGACCACTTGGCCGCCCGGCACCGGACAGGTCAGCCGCAGCCGCACCCGGGGACGCCCCAGCACCCAGGTCTCCTCGGCGGGTTCGAACTCGAAGCACACCGACCTCGCGTCCTCCTCGCGCTGGTCCGACGGCAGATCGGCGTGGTCGCCACGGGGGGCGAAGCCGCCCGAGTCGAGGCCGGTGTGCATCGGGGACCGGACGGGCACGGGCGCGCCCTGGAGCGCGTACGGGACCCGGGTGACGTTCGGTGAGGGCCAGGACGGCTCGCCGACCCAACGGCCCGGCAGCGCGTCGTAGTGCGTCGCCGGAGGGTGCGGGTCGCTGATGTACACCCGCAGCGGCGGCTCGGCCATGACTCCCGTGTCCTCGCCCTTGAGCCAGTGGTCCCACCAGCGCAGCGTCTCCTGGAGGAAACCGATCGCCGGACCCGGCAGCCCGTGGTCCGGGTACTGGTGCGACCAGGGACCGATCAGACCGCGTACGCGATCGGCCGGAAGGTGCTCCACGAGCCCGAGGACGGCGTCCCGGTACGGGTCGTGCCCGCCGCCCACCGCGAGCACGGCCGCCCGGAGCGCACCGTGGTCCTCCCGGATGCCGCCGTGGCCCCAGGGGCCGTCCCACACCGGGTGGGCCGGCCAGGTGTCGACGAGCGGGTCGAGCGCCTCCAGGCGGTCGGCCCAGACGTCCCGCCACACCGTGCCCACATGTGCCGGGTCCGGCGGACGGGCCGCGAGGGCGACCAGGGCCGACGCACGGGCGGGCAGGTCCCCGGCGAGGACGGAACCCCCCAGGTGGTGCAGGTCGTTGTCCAGACGCACGTCCCCGGCGCACACCGCGACGACCGCCCCCAGCGGCTCGGGCGCGAGGGCCGCGACCCTGAGCGAGGCGGTACCGCCCAGGCCGATGCCGAACATGCCCACACGGCCGTCGCACCAGGGTTGAGCAGCCAGCCATTCGACGACCTCGGCACCGTCGGACAGCCCGGTGGCCGTGTACGCGTCGGCGGGCCGGCCGTCCGAGTTGCCGTGCCCGCGCGCGTCGACCCGTACGGAGACATAGCCGTGCCCCGCGTACCAGGGGTGCCGCTGCCAGTCGCGGGGCGCGGTGGAGTCGGTCAGGCGGCCGGGGAGGTACTCGAGGAGGGCCGGGACCGGCTCGGCGGTATGCGGGCGCCACGCGCGCGCATACAGACGAGTGCCGTCCTGGAGCGGGATCCAGAAATCACCGTGAGCCGTCGGGTGGGGGAAGGACGTACGGATGTGCATGTGCGTACCTCGGCTCCTCGGCGATGTCCGCAGCCGACCGGGGCGGCGGCGCGGCCGCGGGGCGGTGACCTCCCGTTCACGCGCGGTCGGGTGACGGTGACCGGTGTGTATGGTTCGGGCGCCCGCGACCCGGTGGGGTGCGTCCGGCGGGGTACACGGGAGGACGTGAGGGGGCCGGCACTGGCTGCGAGAGGTTATTTCCGGGTATGTCGATGAAGATGTGTTCATATCACCTGATCAAGAACATACCGTTCGTGATTCGATACCGCCCGGCCTGGAACAGTGGGCGCTCGCGGTGATCGAAACGTGACCGGATACGCTGACTTGAGTGATGGCAACGACAGATCGACAAACTCGGTGAGCCACGTCGACAGACAGCGTCATCGACCGAGTGACCGTGCTTGAGACCGACCGTGTGATCGTCAGCAGACGTCAGCAGACAGGAGACCCCACGTGACCGTCGTCGGGCCGTTCGGGCTGAGCGTGCGGGACCAGGCTCTGGAGGCCGATGTCCAGGCCGGACTGGCCGCTGTCGAGGAGGGGTTGCTGGACGCCACCAAGAGCGAGGTGCCCTTCATCACGGAGGCCGCGCAGCACCTCGTGCACGCGGGCGGCAAGCGTTTCCGGCCGCTGCTCGTGATGCTCGCCGCGCAGTTCGGCGATCCGTACGCGCCCGGCATCGTGCCCTCGGCCGTGGTCGTGGAGCTGACCCATCTCGCCACGCTGTACCACGACGACGTGATGGACGAGGCCGAGGTGCGGCGCGGGGTCGACAGCGCGAACACCCGCTGGGGCAACGCGGTCGCGGTCCTCACCGGTGACTTCCTGTTCGCGAGGGCGTCGCACATCCTGGCCGACCTCGGCCCCGAGGCGGTGCGCATCCAGGCCGAGGCGTTCGAACGGCTGGTCACCGGCCAGATCCTGGAGACGGCCGGCCCCCGGGACGGCCGCGACCCGGTGGACCACTACCTCGACGTGCTCGGCGGCAAGACGAGCTCCCTGGTGGCGGTGGCCTGCCGCTTCGGGGCGATGATGTCGGGTGCCGACGAGACGGTCGTGGACGTGCTGACGCAGTACGGCGAGCGGCTGGGCGTGGCGTTCCAGCTGGCCGACGACGTGCTGGACATCGCCTCGGACTCGCACGAGTCCGGGAAGACGCCCGGGACGGACCTGCGCGAGGGCATCGCCACGCTGCCGGTCCTGCGTCTGCGTGAGCGCGCGGAGCGTCTGGGGCTGGCCGAGGACATCGCCCTGTGCGAGCTCCTGGACTCGGACCTCACCGACGACGCCCGCCATGCGGAGGCGCTCGCCCGCCTCAGGGTGCATCCCGCGCTGGAGCAGGCCCGCCGCGACACGATCCGCTATGCGGAGGACGCCCGCTCGGCTCTGGTCCCGCTGCCGGAGTGCGGTGCGAAGGCGGCTCTGATGGAGATGTGCGACGCGGTGGTGCACCGAGCGGGCTGACCCGTCGGCGCCGCGCGGCGGTACCGGCGATCGGTACCGCCCGTCACATCGGGTTCTTGTGACACGCCTGGCACATCCGTGACCGTTCCACCATACCTACCCGCAGAATGTGAGACAGGTCACATTCTTGGATTGAGTCCAGTCTCGGATCGGGTCCGTATCCATGCCCAGAAGCTGACGCAGGGGGCGTCAGCTCGGATACGGGGAGATTTCCGAACATGCGTACAGACGCTCCGTTCACCGAGCGCCGCAAGAGCCTGATCATCACCGGCATCGCCGTGGCCGCCGCGGCCTCGGTCGCCGCCGCGGTCATCCCGGCCTTCGCCGCCGGGCACGGCAACGCGCAGCACGGCACCGACCATGCCGGGCACGCCGACCAGGCCGTCGTCACCCAGAGCGGCACCCTCACCGGTACCGGTTCCGGTGGCACCATCCTGGTCGCGGGCCTGCGCGGCGCCGACGAGGTGCCCGTCGCCGGCGGCCCCGCGGTGGGTGACAAGGACGGCGCCGCCCTGGAGTTCGTCAGGGTCAAGGGCGACAAGGTCTCCGTCGCCGTCACCTGGCGCGGCACGGGCCGGCCCACCCTGCTCCACATCCACCAGGGCCCCAAGGGCGCCAACGGAGGGGTCAAGATCGACTTCAGCAAGCTGCTGGAGAAGGGCGTCAAGGGCCACACCGTCGTCGGAACCGTGAAGGTCACGGACGCCGCCCTGCTGTCGCGGCTCAAGAGCGACCCGGGCGCCTTCTACGCCAATCTGCACACCGCCGAATTCCCGGGTGGAGCCGTCCGAGGCCAGCTCCACAACGTCACCACCGCCTTCGACTTCCGCCACGCCCTGGACAACTTCCAGGCCTCGGTGGTCAAGGGCAAGCAGATCTACGAGTGCAAGCCGGCCGCCGGCGGCGGCTACGCCTTCGCACAGCGCGATGTCGCCGCCCTGCTCGGCGGCGGGATCCTGCATTCCTTCGTGAAACCCAACTCCGGTACGCCCCAGTGGGTCGCCCCCGACCGCAGCGCCGTCACCGGCACGGTTCTGAGCAAGAGCCCCAACGGGGACAGGAACATCCCCGAGCTCGACCTGAAGGCCAACCGGTCCGGCAGGCACCACGGTGTGCTCGCGGACTCCGCGGAGATCCTGCGCCTGAACACGGTGGGCGGCGTTGCGCCCACCGGCTCCTGCACCCCTGGAACCGTCGTGGGCGTCCCCTACCGGGCCGACTACGTCTTCGTGCAGCGCTGACCGCGAACCCGGCGGCTCACGCGTCCCTGAGGGCGGCGCCGGCCCACGACCCCTACGGGTCGCGGCCGGCGCCGCTCCGCCGTGTCATACCCGAGGATTACGCGGACTTGAGTCCGCGGGCTGACGCTTCTTCCCGGCCGATTTGGTCAGATGGAAGACACCACCTCACAGGAGTTCGGGTGAGAATGGGCGGCACAGGGGTGGGCGCACCCTCCGGCGCGAGCGAGACCAGAGCCGGGGAGAGTGCACGGACGGCACGCCGCCGCCGACGACGGAGGTAAGGCACACATGGCACCGTACGAATCCGACGACAGCACACCCGCCGAGGAGGTCGAGGACGTACGCGACGGGCGGCGCAGGGCCGCGCGGTACGTCGTCCCGGTGACGGTGGTGGGACTGGCCGCGGCGACCATCGGGCTCGTCCCGGCGTTCGCGGGATCCGGCGACCCCGACCTGCCGAAGATCAGCGCGCAGCAACTCATCGAGAAGATCGCCAAGTCGGATGTCCAGCAGATGTCCGGCACGGTGAAGATCAGCACGGACCTGGGCCTGCCGAACCTCGGCGGTCTGGAGAGCGGCCTGACCTCGGGTGCGCTCTCCGGCGATGCGGCGGGCAAGGACGGATCGGCCGCCGACCCGTCCGCCAAGCTGCTGGAACTGGCTTCCGGCACGCACACCGTGCGGGTCGCCGCCGACGGCCAGGACAAGCAGAAGCTCTCCCTGATCGAGAAGGCCGCCGAGTACAGCGTCATCCGCAACGGCGACAACGTCTGGGCCTACGACAGTGCCTCGAACGAGGCGTACCACTCGACCGGTGCGGGCGGCCACGAGAGCGGCAAGGCGACGCCCGAGGACGTGCCGGCCACGCCGAAGGACCTCACAGAGGAGGCCCTGAAGGCCGCCGACAAGACGACCTCGGTGACGGTCGACGGCACCGCGCAGGTCGCGGGCCGGGACGCGTACAAGCTGCTCGTCAAGCCGAAGCAGTCGGGCACCACGGTCGGCGCGATCAGCATCGCGGTGGACGCGAAGACCGGGCTGCCGCTGAAGTTCACGCTGACCCCGGCGTCGGGCGGCGCGGCCGTGGTGGACGCGGGCTTCACCCAGATCTCGTTCGCCAGGCCGGCCGCGTCGACATTCGACTTCACGCCGCCCAAGGGTACGAAGGTCACTCAGGGTGACGACCTGAAGGCGGAGCAGAGGAACGAGCACAAGGCGGAGCCGCAGGGCACCGACGAGCGGCTCGGGCGTGGCGCGGAGCCGAAGACCATCGGCGAGGGCTGGAACGCGATCGTCGTGCTGGACACCGGAAGCAAGGGCGGGGTGCCCTCGGGCCCGTCGTCCGACTCCGGCGCGGTCTCCGGCTTCATGAACTCGCTCGGCGACCACGTCAAGGGCAAATTCGGCTCGGGCACGGTCTACTCGACCCGCCTGGTCAACGCCCTGATCACGGACGACGGCAAGGTCTACGCGGGCGCGGTCACCAAGGACGCGCTGGTGAAGGCCGCCGACGCGGGCAAGTAGCACCTACGCACGGCACGAGCTGGAGAGCCCATGGAGGAACTGTCCGCCGCGGATGCGGGGCCGGGCACGGTGAGCGACCCGGACGCCCCGGTCATCGCCACCCGCGCCCTGAGCAAGCGCTTCCGCGGCGGGCAGCTCGCCGTGGACGGACTCGACCTGACCGTCCCGGCGGGCAGCGTCTTCGGCTTCCTCGGGCCGAACGGCTCAGGCAAGACCACCACCATCCGCATGCTGATGGGCCTGATCGAGCCCACCTCGGGCACGGCGCGCGTACTGGGGCGGCCCATGCCCCGCGCCTCGCGCGCCGTGCTCCCGCACATCGGCGCCCTCATCGAGGGCCCGGCTCTCTACGGCTTCCTCTCCGGCCGTGACAACCTCCTGCGGTACGACGCCGCCGACCCCACCGCCGACCCGCGCACGCGGCGCACACGCGTCGCGGCCGCGCTGGACCGGGTCGGGCTCACCGCCGCGGCGGGCAAGAAGGCGAAGGCGTACTCCCTGGGCATGAAACAGCGCCTCGGGCTCGCGGCCGCGCTGCTGCAGCCCCGCAGGCTCCTGGTCCTGGACGAGCCGACCAACGGCCTCGACCCGCAGGGCATGCGCGAGATCCGTCTGCTGATACGGGAGCTGGCCTCGGACGGCACGACCGTCTTCCTCTCCTCCCATCTGCTCGACGAGATCGAGCAGGTCTGCACGCACGCCGCCGTCATGGCACAGGGCCGGCTGATCACGCAGGGTCCGGTGGCGGAACTGGCCGCCGGGTCGCGCGGGCGCCTCGTCGTGACCACCCCGGACGTGGCCGACGCGGCCCGCGTCCTGAAGGAACAGGGCGTGACCGGCATGGTGGTGGGGGAGGACCGGATCACGGGCGAACCGCCGGACCGCGAACTGGCCGACCTCAACGCCGCCTTGGTCACCGCCGGGATACGCGTCCGCGGCTTCGGCGTGGAACGCGCCTCCCTGGAGGACGCGTTCGTGGCACTGACCGGGGAGGGCTTCGATGTCGCAGGCTGAGACGACCGGGGTCGACCCGCTTCCGCTCGCCCGGAGAACCAGCCGGCTGTGGACGTTCGGTCTGCTGCGCAGCGAGCTGGTGACCACCTTCCGGCGCTGGCGCACGCTCGCCCTGCTCGCCGTGCTGGCCGGTGTGCCGATCCTGGTCGGGATCGCCGTCAAGCTCGAGACCGGCGACGGTTCAGGCGCCGGCGGACGCGGCGGTGGGGGCGGCCCGGCGTTCATCTCGCAGATCACCAACAACGGCCTGTTCCTGGTGTTCACCGCGCTCGCCGCCACGCTCCCCTTCTTTCTGCCGATGGCGATCGGCGTGATCGCGGGCGACGCGATCGCGGGTGAGGCGGGCTCCGGAACACTGCGCTACCTCCTGGTCGCGCCCGCCGGCCGTACCCGGCTGCTGCTGGTCAAGTACGCGACCACGATCGCCTTCTGTCTGGTCGCCACGCTCGTCGTCGCTGTCTTCGCGTTCGCGGTGGGCGCCCTGCTCTTCCCGCTCGGCGATCTGACGACCATCTCGGGGACCCGTATCAGCTTTGCCGAGGGGCTGGGCCGCGCCCTGCTGATCGCCCTGGTCGTCGCCGCCTCCCTGATCGGGGTCGCGGCCCTGGGCCTGTTCATCTCGACCTTGACCAACAGCGGCATCGCGGCGATGGCGACTACCGTCGGACTGCTGATCACGGTCCAGATCCTCGACCAGATACCGCAGTTGCACGCGCTGCAGCCGTACTTCTTCTCGCACTACTGGCTGTCCTTCGCGGACCTCATGCGGGATCCGGTCTACTGGGACGACCTCATCCGCAACCTCGGCGTCCAGGCTCTGTACGCGGCCGTGTTCGGCTCGGCGGCATGGGCGCGCTTCACGACGAAGGACATCACCGCGTAGGGCTCATACGGCCGCGGTCTCGTACGGGAAGCGGGCGAGCGGCGCCGCCTGGGCGAAGAACGTCCCGGCCCGTTCCAGGGCCTGCGTGTCCCGCAGTACGTCACCGGGCCTGCTGCCGTTGCCGAGCAGGACCCCGCCGAAGTGCATCTTCATGTACGCGGCGGTGTTGTTGAGCGTGCCGACGAGTGGATCGGCGACTTCCCGCTCCTCGTCGGCGAGCGCGGTGACGCCCCACAGCGTGCGGCCCGCCATCTGCTTCCTGAACTCGAGGCCGGGGATGCGCAGCCAGGCCGACCAGTGGTCCAGGTAGCGCTTGGTCTGGCCGGACACCGAGTACCAGTACAGCGGTGACGCGATCACGATGTCGGTCGCCGCCAGGGTGGCGTCGAGCATCCGTGCGACGTTCCGGCCGGCCGGGCGCAGGGGGTCGCTGTCGTGCCGTACATCCTCGAAGTCGGGCAGCGGGTGCTCGGCGAGGCTGATCCACTGCCGGCCGACGTCGGCGGGCAGCTGGGCGGCAGCCCTGCGTGCCAGCTGTTCGGTGTTTCCACCGGGGCGGCTGCTGCCGAGGACGAACAGGAAGTGGCGGGTCATGCGGGGCTCCCGAGCTCGGCGGCAGATGCGGGCGGCAATATGCATGCGCAGTATATGCACATGAATATACATCGTGCGGTGGCCTCTGGTCCACCAGGCGGTCGCCATACGGCCCAGGTGGGTGTCCGGTGTCGTCGTACGGCGCTCGCCGTGCTCACCGAGGGCCTCTGTTCGTGCCGGTGAACGCCCCGGTCAGCCGCGCCGGTTGCGCGCACTCGCGCGGCGGTGGGCCGCTCAGGCCGCCGGTGCGCCAGGCGGGCACCCACGGCAGCCGGTAGACGTCGATCAGCGTCTCCCCGGGCGGTGGTCGGCCCCCGATCTTCACGGGTGGCGAACTTCTCTGCAGCGGGGCCCGATTTCCGGGACGAGTCTGTGACGCGGTGGTGACGGGGGACAGGGGGTGGGGACTGGACACTGAACTGCAAAAGGCATCGCTGGAGTTCGGCCGGCGCCTGCGGGCTGCCGTGATGATCACGGGGTTGTGACGACGGTACGGCGCGGCGATGGACGGTGACCGCGTCCGGACGGACTACAACCACATGTGCGCATTCGGCCTCGCTGGAGGGGGAGGGGAGCGATGACAACTACGGTGCTCGCGGCGGATGCTGCGCGTTCGGCGGGTGCCGCGCGCCCCGTCTCCGTGACGCGCGCGGCGCGAGCGGGCGGCGCCGAGGGGGATTCCGCCGCACACCCGCGTACGCTGGCCTACCGTGCGCTCCTCGTCGAGGGCACGACCCACGGCCGTGACGGCTGGACGAGGACGGGGCCGCGGGCCGGCGCCCTGCCGAAGCCGGTGCGTTCGCGGGCGGGCAAGCTCTGGCGTTTCCCGGAAGTGCCGGCGGCGGACACGGCGGCACTTCCTTCTCCCACCGACGCCCTCTCCTCCACCGACCGATCCGAGTGAGGGAACGATGTCTCGACTCAGCCGCGAGCCCGAGCGCGGGCGTACCGCCGAGGGCGCCGCTTCCGCCAGGGGCGCGGAGGCCGGGGTGACGCCGATCGAGGTCCATGTGAGGGACGGCGGTGCAGCGGGTGCGGGCACGACCGTAGACGGAGTGCCGGTGGTCGCCGCGCCGGGGCAGTCGCCGCAGGAGGCGGTCCTGGACCACCTCCACCGGCTCGCGCTGGCCGTGGGCCATCCGGTCCTCGCGGCGGTCCGGGACGAGCGGATCGGGTTCGTGGTGCCGATCAGGGTGTCGGCGGACGGGGCGAGCGAGTTCGCGGGGGAGCCGGTAGCGGTGGACGCGGCCGAGACACCGTCCCCAGGGCCCGAACGGGCGCCTGACCAGCCGAGGGTGCACGCGGCACCCCCCACGACGGCACCTGAACCTGTCCGGCTACGTCGGGACAAGCCGACGCACCTGCTGGACGCTGTCGAGGAGCAGCAGTCGGCGGCCGGAGCGGCGACGTTCCCTCTGCATGCGGTACCGGAGCCGACGGCGGGACAGCCCGCGCCGGAACCGCAGTCCGTCACGCCCGGGCAGCCGACGGCCCGGGCGCATGCTGTCGCCGGGTCGTTCGCGGTCGCAGCGGGTCCTGTGCCGGCACCGCACTTCGCTGCCCACGGTGAAGCTGCGGCGTATCAGCAGGCCACGCCGGTGCCGCATCGTCCCGCGTCGGTGCAGCACCAGGCCGCTGTCTCCCGGGGTTTCGCCCCTGGTCAGTCCGCGGAGGAACCTTCTGCCGCCGGGGCGTTCGTGGCCGCCGGGCGTCCCGTGCCGACAGCGCACTCCGCCGACGGCCGTGAAGCCGCCGCGTATCAGCAGGCCACGCCAGGTCAGGAGGTGCCGTCGGCGGTGCGGCCTTCGGTGCCGCATCGGCCGGCTCCGGTGCAGCACCAGGCCGCTGTCTCCCGGGGTTCCGCCCCTGGTCAGTCCGCGGAGGAACCTTCTGCCGCCGGGGCGTTCGTGGCCGCCGGGCGTCCCGTGCCGACAGCGCACTCCGCCGACGGCCGTGAAGCCGCCGCGTATCAGCAGGCCACGCCACGTCAGGAGGTGCCGTCGGCGGTGCGGCCTCCGGTGCCGCATCGTTCCGCGCCGGTGCAGCACCAGGCCGCTGCCTCGCAGGGCGCCGCCCCCGCTCGGCCCGTCGAGGAGCCCTCTGCCGAGGAACCCCCCGTCGGTGATCGCCCCTCCCACCTCGGTGCCGCCGTCGCCACCTTCATGCTGCGGGCCCTGCCCGAGGCTCCGTTGATCAGCGCCACCTCGGGGCCCGCACAGGTGCTGCCGGGGGGCGGCGCCGTTGCCCCGGGGACGGTCTCCGCCCCGACCGGGACCTTCGGTCCGCCGCCGGTGATGCCCCTCCCGCCCGTGCCGCCGGCACCGGCACCCACCTGGAGGGCGCCGGAGACCGGGCCGGACGAGCCGGAGACGCTCAGGCCCGACTTCGGGCCCGACCCCGACTCGTACTCCACCTTCGCGTGGAAACCCACCCCGGCCTCCCGCACCGCTCGGGTCGCCGAGGTGGAGGAGGTCAAGGAACCGCCTGTCCGGGAGTTCGACTCCGTGGCCGAAGCCGTGCTCGCGCCCGAGTCCGGGGTCGTGCCGCCCGGCGGTGCGGGCGGGCCGGTCGCGGAACCCATGGCCCGGATCAACGCGGCCGTGAAGCAGGGCCGTATCGAGGAGGCCGCCGACCTGGCCGAGCGGACGGTCGCCGAGGCCTCGGCCGCCCTCGGCGCCGAGCACCCCGATGTGCTGCGCCTTCGCGAACTCACCGCGTACATCGCCTACCTGGCCGCGGACGCGCTGCGCTCCTTCCACCTCTCCCTCGACCTGGCCCGGCTCCGCCACCGCCTCGGCGACCCGCGCGGCGCCTACGGGAACGTGCAGAGCGCGGCCGCCGCCTGGCGTGCGGTCCGCGACCCGATCCAGGGGCTGCGCCTCGGCCGCGACCTCATCGCCGTGTGGACCGAACTCGTGGCCGATGAAGGTCCCGCAGCCGACGACCTCGACCAACTCGAACGCGCCCGCAGCCGGATGGTCCGGCTCGCCGAACGCGCCCGTAACGCCGTCGGCGGTGAGCACTCCCGGGGACACTGACCGGAAAGGGGCCAGAGCCGCGCACGGCCGTGGCCCCTCGTATGTTGTTCCGGTCGCCCGATGGGCGGCCGCGACTCAAGACGTGGCGTCCACCGGCTGATCGGCTCCCGCCACCACACCGTCCACGGGTGGCTGCGCGCTCACCGTCCCGGTGGCGACGATCCCGCTTGGCGCCGCTGTCCCGGCCCTGAGCGTGCGCGCCGCCCGGTGGGCCGTGCGCAGCGCGTCCCCGGTCAGCAGCACCAGTGCGATCCACACCAGGGCGAAGCCCGCCCAGCGCTCCGGCGGCATCGCCTCGTGGAAGTAGAGGATGCCCAGCAGGAACTGGAAGACCGGTGCCAGGTACTGGAGCAGACCCAGTGTCGACAGCGGGACCCGGATCGCGGCGGCGCCGAAGCAGACCAGGGGGAGCGCGGTGACGACACCGGTCGCGGCGAGCAGCGCCGCGTGCCCCGGCCCACGGGTGGTGAACGTCGAGTCGCCGTGCGCCGTCAGCCACAGCAGATACGCCAGCGCGGGCACGAACTGCACGGCGGTCTCCGCGGCCAGCGACTCGATGCCGCCGAGGCTGACCTTCTTCTTCACCAGTCCGTAGGTGGCGAAGGAGAAGGCGAGGCACAGCGAGATCCACGGCGGCTGGCCGTAGCCGATCGTCAGGACGAGCACCGCGGCGAAGCCGACCCCGACCGCCGCCCACTGGACGGGCCGCAGCCGCTCCTTAAGGATCAGGACACCCATCGCTATGGTGACCAGCGGGTTGATGAAGTAGCCGAGCGAGGCCTCGACCACGTGACCGCTGTTGACGGACCAGATGTAGACGCCCCAGTTGACGGTGATGACCGCCGCGGCGATGGTCACCAGAACCAGCTTGCGAGGCTGCCGAAGCAGCTCCCCGATCCAGGCCCAGCGCCGCATCACCAGCAGTGCGACGCCGACCAGGACCAGGGACCAGACCATCCGGTGGGCCAGGATCTCGATCGCTCCGGCCGGCTTCAGCAGAGGCCAGAAAAGGGGGACGAGCCCCCACATCCCATAGGCCGCGAAGCCGTTCAGCAGACCTGTCCGCCGCTCACTCTTCGACTTCTCAGCCACGGGCCCCTCCTTCTCGCGCGACTGCTCCCGTGCAGCATCCATGAAGGTAGCGCGAGCGCCCCCGGCCTGTCATACCCGTATCGCCATACGGTCATGACAGGCGGAGGTCGGCCGGGACGTCCAGGGGCCCGCCGGAGGTGATCAGCCCTTCAGCCCGGCCGTGATCGACTCGCTGATCGGCGTGGTCGGGCGGCCGGTGAGACGGGAGAGGTCTCCCGTGGTGACGGCCAGCTCGCCCTTCTCGATGGAGGCGTCCACACCGGCCAGGATCGCCGCGAGGGGCTCGGGCAGTCCCGCGCCGGTCAGAATCCCCTTCAGCACCTCGACGGAGACGCTGTTGTAGGCGATCTCCTTGCCGGACCGCTCGCTCAGCTCGGCGGTGTACTCGGTGAAGCCCCAGGCGGTGTCGCCGCTCAGTTCGTACGTCTTGTCCTCGTGGTCCTCGCCGGTCAGCACCGCGACGGCGGCGGCCGCGTAGTCGGCGCGCGAGGCCGAGGCGACCCGGCCCTCCCCGGCGGCCTGGACCACGGCGCCGTGCTCCAGGACGGGGGCGAGGTGCTCGGTGTAGTTCTCGTGGTACCAGCCGTTGCGCAGCAGCACATACGGCACGCCCGAGGCCAGGATGGCCTCCTCGGTGGTCCGGTGGTCGTCGGCGAGGGCGGCCGTCAGGCTGCCGGGGGCGCTGGTGTAGGCGAAGAGGGCGACTCCGGCCGTCCGGGCGGCGTCGAGGACGACCTTGTGCTGGCCGGCCCGGCCCTTGTCGAACTCGTTGCCGGAGATGAGCAGCACTTTGTCGCCCGTGGCGAAGAGGCCGTCGAAGGTCGCGGGGTCGTTGTAGTCGGCGACCGCGATCCGTACGCCGCGTTCCGCGAGGTCGGCGGCCTTCTCCGGGGTGCGGACCACCGCGGTGATCTCCTCGGCCGGAACCTTCTCCAGTAGCTGCTCCACCACGTGGCGGCCGAGGTGTCCGGTGGCTCCGGTGACGACGATGCTCATGACTTGGATCTCCTTGTGGGGTGCGTCTGGCACTCACTCTAGGAGGGGCACTAACCTGTGGAAAGTACCCACTTTGAAGTAAGGTACTGGCATGACAGTAAGTAGCGCGGTCCCCAGCGGAGGCGACACCGACGCGGCGATGTGCCCCTACCGTCTGGTACTCGAGCACGTCACGAGTCGCTGGGGCGTCCTCGTCCTGATCGAGCTCCTCGACCGGCCCCACCGCTTCAGCGAACTGCGCCGCGCGGTCGGGAAGATCGCCCGGGTCAGCGAGAAGATGCTCACCCAGACCCTGCAGACGCTGGAGCGCGACGGCATGGTCCACCGCGACGCCAAGCCGGTGATCCCGCCGAGGGTCGACTACTCCCTGACCGAGCTGGGACGCGAGGCCGCCGAGCAGGTGCGCGCGCTGTCGCTGTGGACCGAGCAGCGCATGAACGACGTCGACGAGGCGCGCCAGGCATACGACGAGGCCCGGGCATCGAAGACCCGGGCCTCGTGAGCAGCGTCGTGTCCTAGCCGACGACGGTCCAGGTGTCCCCGCCGGCGAGCAGGGCCGCGAGATCGCCCTTGCCGTTGTGCTCGATGGCGGCGTCGAGCTGGTCGGCCATCTGGGTGTCGTAGACGGGCCGGTCGACCGAGCGGAACACGCCGATCGGCGTGTTGTGGAGCGTGTCCGGATCGGCAAGCCGGGACAGCGCGAACGCCGTGGTGGGGGAGGCCGCGTGGGCGTCGTGGACGAGGATCTCCGCCTCGTTCTCCGGTGTCACGGGCACGACCTTCAGGTCACCGGTGCGGAGGTCGCGCACGACGCCGCGGTTGCCTTCGGGGCCGAAGCGGATCGGCTGTCCGTGCTCCAGGCGGATCACGGCTTCCTCGGCGCTCTGCTTGTCCTTGAGGGCGTCGAACGCCCCGTCGTTGAAGATGTTGCAGTTCTGGTAGATCTCCACCAGGGCGGTGCCGGGGTGGGCCGCGGCCTGGCGCAGCACTCCGGTCAAGTGCTTGCGGTCGGAGTCGACGGTACGGGCCACGAAGGACGCCTCGGCCCCGATGGCGAGCGACACCGGGTTGAAGGGCGCGTCGAGCGACCCCATCGGCGTCGACTTGGTGATCTTGCCGACTTCGGAGGTCGGGGAGTACTGGCCCTTGGTGAGCCCGTAGATCCGGTTGTTGAACAGCAGGATCTTCAGGTTGACGTTGCGGCGCAGCGCGTGGATGAGGTGGTTGCCTCCGATGGACAGCGCGTCGCCGTCACCGGTGACCACCCACACCGACAGATCGCGCCGGGAGGAGGCGAGGCCGGTCGCGATCGCCGGGGCACGTCCGTGGATGGAGTGCATGCCGTACGTGTTCATGTAGTACGGGAAACGGGACGAGCAGCCGATGCCCGAGACGAAGACGATGTTCTCCCTGGCCAGACCCAGTTCCGGCATGAAGCCCTGGACGGCGGCGAGGATCGCGTAGTCACCGCAGCCGGGGCACCAGCGCACTTCCTGGTCCGACTTGAAGTCCTTCATGGACTGCCGGGCCACGGCCTTGGGAACGAGGGAAAGCGCCTCGATCGTGTCCCTGCCTTCCGTGGACGTCTCAGCCATCGATGGCCTCCTTGAGAGCCGCGGCGAGCTGTTCGGCCTTGAACGGCATACCGTTCACCTGGTTGTACGAGTGGGCGTCGACCAGGTACTTCGCCCGGATGAGCGTGGCGAGCTGACCGAGGTTCATCTCGGGGATCACCACCTTGTCATAACGTCTGAGGACCGCTCCCAGATTCCGCGGGAAGGGGTTGAGATGGCGCAGATGGGCCTGCGCGATCGACTCCCCGGCCGTGCGCAGCCGCCGCACCGCCGCGGTGATCGGGCCGTAGGTCGACCCCCACCCCAGCACCAGCGTCTTCGCCTCCTGCGGATCGTCCACCTCGACGTCGGGGACCTCGATGCCGTCGATCTTCGCCTGGCGGGTACGCACCATGAAGTCGTGGTTGGCCGGGTCGTAGGAGATGTTGCCCGTGCCGTTCTGCTTCTCGATGCCGCCGATCCGGTGCTCCAGACCCGGCGTGCCCGGAAGCGCCCACGGCCGCGCCAGAGTGTGCGGATCCCGCTTGTAGGGCCAGAACACCTCGGTGCCGTCGTCCAGGGTGTGGTTGGGTTCCTCGGCGAACCGCACCCGCAGGTCAGGCAGCTCGTCCAGGTCCGGGATCCGCCAGGGCTCCGAGCCGTTGGCCAGATAGCCGTCGGAGAGCAGGAAGACGGGCGTGCGGTAGGTGAGCGCGATCCGCGCCGCCTCGAGGGCCGCGTCGAAGCAGTCCGCGGGCGTCTTCGGGGCGATGACCGGGACCGGTGCCTCGCCGTTGCGCCCGAACATCGCCTGCAGCAGGTCCGCCTGCTCCGTCTTGGTCGGCAGACCGGTGGACGGCCCGCCGCGCTGGATGTCGACGACCAGCAGCGGCAACTCCAGCGAGACGGCGAGGCCGATGGTCTCGCTCTTGAGGGCCACGCCGGGGCCGGAGGTCGTCGTCACCGCGAGCGAGCCGCCGAACGCCGCGCCCAGCGCGGCTCCGATACCGGCGATCTCGTCCTCGGCCTGGAAGGTGCGCACACCGAAGTTCTTGTGCTTGGACAGTTCGTGCAGGATGTCCGAGGCCGGAGTGATCGGGTAGGAGCCCAGGAACAGCGGCAGGTCCGCCTGGCGGGACGCGGCGACCAGCCCGTAGGACAGGGCGAGGTTCCCGGAGATGTTCCGGTAGGTGCCCACCGGGAACGCCTTGACGGCCGGTGCGACCTCGTAGGAGACCGCGAAGTCCTCGGTCGTCTCGCCGAAGTTCCAGCCGGCGCGGAAGGCGGCGATATTGGCGGCCGCGATGTCCGGCTTCTTCGCGAACTTCGACTTCAGGAACTTCTCGGTGCCCTCGGTCGGCCGGTGGTACATCCACGACAGCAGGCCCAGCGCGAACATGTTCTTGCTGCGCTCGGCCTCCTTGCGGGAGAGGTCGAACTCCTTGAGCGCCTCGACGGTGAGCGTGGTCAGCGGCACCGGGTGGACGCTGTAGCCGTCCAGCGAGCCGTCCTCCAGAGGACTGGCCTCGTAGCCGACCTTCTGCATGGCCCGCTTGGTGAACTCGTCCGTGTTGACGATGATCTCCGCGCCGCGGGGCAGGTCGCCGACGTTCGCTTTCAAGGCGGCCGGGTTCATCGCCACCAGCACGTTCGGCGCGTCCCCGGGGGTCAGGATGTCGTGGTCCGCGAAGTGCAGCTGGAAGGAGGAGACGCCCGGCAGCGTGCCTGCGGGGGCGCGGATCTCGGCGGGGAAGTTCGGCAGCGTCGACAAGTCGTTGCCGAAGGACGCCGTCTCCGAGGTGAAACGGTCACCGGTGAGCTGCATGCCGTCACCGGAGTCTCCCGCGAACCGGATGATCACTCGGTCGAGCTTGCGTACGTCCTTCCCGCCCGCCGGTTTGCGCTGTTCTCCTACGACGGCTTCGTCTGCCTGCTCCGCTGGACTGCTGACCTGGCTGGTCACTGAACTGGACCTCCCTCGAGGCGGCTGACCGGGACGGGCCGTCCCGCCGGCCTTCCCACGATCAACCCTACGTCCGTAAGGGTCGCCTTCCCCCGGCCGTTCGCATGATGGACATCATGGCGAGACGATCCGGCGCCCTGAATTGTCATGATTTACCCACCCCCCGACCGTGCTTTTGAAGACGTTCCGTGCTCATCCTTTGGTTTCCGGTGCTTCTGGCGTACTCGGCGCGCCGACTCGCGGGGCGGCCGGCGCGGACCGGCGGGACGCCGGACCCGAGCGTTCCGCCGGAGCCCCGCTGTCTGAAACAGTGTCAGTCGATCAGGAATTGAGGTAGGTGAGGACGGCCAGAACACGCCGGTGATCCCCGTCACTCTGCGACAGGCCGAGCTTCAGGAAGATGTTGCTCACGTGCTTCTCGACCGCTCCGTCGCTCACGACGAGCTGCCGGGCTATCGCGGAGTTCGTCCGCCCCTCGGCCATCAGCCCCAGGACTTCACGCTCGCGCGGGGTGAGCGCGGCGAGCACGTCCTGCTTCCGGCTGCGTCCGAGCAGCTGTGCGACGACCTCCGGATCCAGTGCGGTGCCCCCCTTGGCCACCCGCACCACGGCGTCCACGAACTCGCGCACCTCGGCGACCCGGTCCTTGAGCAGATAACCGACTCCACGGCTGGAACCGGCCAGCAGCTCGGTCGCATACCGCTCCTCGACGTACTGGGACAGAACCAGCACGCCCAGCCCGGGATGCACCTTGCGCAGCTGGACCGCCGCCCGGACCCCCTCGTCCGTATGGGTGGGCGGCATCCGCACGTCGGCGACGACGACATCGGGCAGCTCGCCGCGGTCCGCCAACTCGGTGATGGTCTTGATCAGTGCGTCCCCGTCCCCGACACCGGCGACGACCTCATGCCCGCGGTCGGTCAGCAGCCGGGTCAGGCCCTCTCTGAGCAGCACTGAATCCTCGGCGATGACCACCCGCACCCTGTCCTCCACGATCTTCGGCCCCCGCGCCTTCAGTCTTCGGCCGCGCGTCCTGTGCGTCCGGTGGTGTCCGGGCGGCCCCTGGTCCCGCCGCCCCTCGGCACCCTCAGTATCTCGCCGTCCGCGCTTTCTCACCGGGCCTGTGGACAGACTGGACGGGCGTGTTCTTTCCGCCGGCCGGGGGCGTGGTCGGCAAGCAGGCGGAAGGAGGGCGTGCGCGAGGGCGGCGCGGCGCCCTCGCACGTCCTGTCCTCCCACGGCCGAAGCCCCCCGTTCGGACGAACGAACAGGGGGCGGTGTGCCGCGGCGGTGCCTGGACGGTCAGGCCGACCGCCAGGGCAGTTCGGCGGTGATCCGGGTCGGCCCCCCGGGCGGGGAGTCCACCACGAGAATCCCGTCCACCGCGTCGAGGCGACCGGCCAGCCCGGCCAGCCCCGAACCGGCGGAGGCGTCCGCACCCCCCAGCCCGTCGTCCGTCACCTGCAGCAGCAGCCGGTCCTCCACCCGCCAGACGTCCACCGTGGCCCGTGACGCCTGGGCGTGCTTGCTGATGTTCTGCAGCAGCTCCGACACCGTGAAGTACGCGATCCCCTCGATCGCCGGCGCCGGCCGCGACGGCAGGTCGACCTCAACCCGCACCGGAACCGTGCACCGCGAGGCCACGGCCGACAGTGCCGCGTCCAGACCCCGGTCCGTCAGCACCGCCGGGTGGATCCCACGGGCGAGGTCCCGCAGTTCCTGGAGCGCCGTCTTCACCTCTCCGTGCGCCTCGTCCACCATCCGCGCCGCCGCATGCGGATCCTCCGTCAGCTTCTCCTTCGCCAGCCCCAGATCCATGGCCAGCGCCACCAGCCGCGCCTGCGCCCCGTCGTGCAGATCCCGCTCGATGCGCCGCAGATCAGCCGCCGCCGTGTCGACCACCACCCCGCGGTCCGACTCCAGCTCCACCACGCGCGTCGCCAGTCGCGACGGCCCGAGCAGACCGTGCACCAGCAGCCGGTCCACGGTCGTCAGACCCCGCACGATCCACGGCGTGGCCAGTGTGAACAGCAGCCCGACCAGTGCGGTCACCGTGATCTCGAACGGGTTGTCGAGGTAGACGTGGTGCGCCTCGTCGCCGTACAGCTGAATCCCGCCCTGGCCGACGTACGCCGGGAACACCCAGAACCACAGCGGATAGGTCAGCATGCCCCAGCCGTTCACCCACAGGGTCACCCCCACGGTGAACGAGAACACCGCCCACGGGAACTGCAGCACCGTGTACAGCATGTGCCGCCACGACGTCCCGCTCTTGAGCATCGCCCCCATCCAGGCCATCGCCCCGCGCCCCTTGGGCGACAGCGGCTCCGGTTCGGCCACCTCCAGCCCCAGCAGGCCCCGTGCCCGCGCCCGCTCGAGTATCCCGAAACCCCGGCACCCCGCGAGCGCCGCCGCGAGTACCGGGATCCCGAGGAAGGTCACCAGCAGTCCCGCCCCGAGCGAGAACATCGTGACGCTGTACGTGAACATCGCGATCCCGAGGGGCAGGCTCAGCAGCAGGTAGCACAGCTCACCCCACGCGCGCCGCTCGATCGGCGCCCGCAGCGCGACCGGAAGCCGGTGCCGCCGCACCCCGGCACCCTGGGACCCAGGGCCGTCCCAGTCTGCGTACCCCTGCCCGTACTGCGTGGCCATCGGCTCGTCCGTTCTCCTCGTCGTGCACCCCGACGCGGCCGCTCTTTCGGCCCGCGTTGTTTCGTACATCCACCCTGCTGTTTCCGCGCCGGCCAGGCCATGGAGCAGGTCGGCGTCTTCAAGCGGGGGTTTTCCCCACCCCGCACTTCACGCGGGTACGGGTGGTCGGAAGACCTCGTAGAAGGAGCAAGTAGAGATGGAAGGAAGAAGGCCGGACGCGCGCTCATGCCCCCGATCGCTCCCTAGAACGGAAGCGGTCGTCATGCGGGAGCGGTCGTCATGCGGGAGCGGTAGTACGCCCCCGCGTACCACCGCTCCCGAAACCCCTCCGCGTGCCCGCTACCGCTGACGTGTCTCGTCGCCCCGGTCCCGCCACGGAAGCTCCGCCGTGACGACCGTAGGACCGCCCAGCGGCGAGTCGACGACGAACAGGCCGTCGACCGCGCCCAGCCGCTCCGCGAGCCCCGCCATTCCACTGCCGCCGTCGAGGCGGGCGCCGCCGCGGCCGTCGTCCCTCACCTGCATCATCAGCCGCTGATCAGCCCGCCAGACCTCGACGGAGGCGGTCCTCGCCCCACTGTGCTTGCTGATGTTCTGCAGCAGTTCGGAGACTGTGAAGTAGGCGATGCCCTCGATCGCCGCGGCCGGCCTCGTCTCCAGGTCGACGGTCACCTTCACGAGGACGGTGCACCGCGTGGCGACCGCCGAGAGCGCCGCGTCCAGACCCCGGTCGGTGAGCACTGCGGGATGGATGCCGCGGGCGAGGTCCCGCAGTTCCTGCAGAGCGAGCTTCACCTCTCCGTGCGCCTCCGCGACCATCGCCGCCGCCGCGTCCGGGTCCTCGAGCAACTTCTCCTTGGCCAGACCGAGTCCCATCGCCAGGTTCACCAGCCGGGCCTGCGCCCCGTCGTGCAGGTCGCGTTCGATACGGCGCAGATCCGCCGCCGCGGTGTCCACGACCACCCCGCGGTCGGACTCCAGTTCCGCGATGCGCCGCTCCAGTTCGTCCGAGGGCGACAGAAGCCCCCGCACCATCGCCCGGTCCACGTTCGTCAGCCCCCGCGCGATGAACGGCAGGACCGGCCAGAGGAGGAACAGCGACACGAGCGTCACAGTGAAGGTCGCGATCCCCCAGGGCAGCCGGATGAAGTCGTACAGCATCGTCCGCCAGCCCACCGGGTCCTTCAGGGCCATCCACAGCCGCTGCATCACCCCGCCGCCCCGGCGCAACGGCAGCGGACTCGGCTCTTCCACGCGCACCCCGAGCAGCGCCCTGGCCCGCGCCCGCTCCGCCTTGCCCAGCTGCCGCGCGCCCATGAGCCCGGCCGCCAGCAGTGGCAGGCCGATCACGGTCGCCGTCAGCCCCGCCCCTGTGGACAGCACCATCACCACGTAGATGAAGCCGACGAGCGCCATCGGCAGGTTCGCGAGCAGATGCGCGATCTCCCGCCAGGTGTATCCGTCCAGGGCGAAGCGCGGTGGTGGGCGCTCGTCGTCCCCGGCGCCGCGGCTCGTGAGGGGTTCGGTCATATCTCCCGGCATTTCCGGCGCATCTTCCGGCCTTTTTCGGTCATGAACACCAGCCTGCCAACCCGGAGCGCCATGACGCCATGAGGCGGACCGCCGCCGTGGGGTGGGGCAAACCCCACCCCGGCGGGACCGCCGCAGAGTGAGCGCAGGCCGCACCAGGGGTACGTGAGCGGAGCCGCACGAGGAGTACCGGCGTATCCCGAGCACGACGGGCTGCTTACCCTCTCTTTAGCAGGGCCTAGACTCCCGTGCGTACAGAACGTCGAACACAAGGTTCACCAGGGTCACGAGGTCAGGGAGTGAGGGGCTGACGTGTCGGATCCGACCGCCGTCGCCGTCATGGCGCAGACCGTGAGCACCGGAATCGCGGGTAACGTTTCCACGGCGGGAACCGGAAGCGCCGGAAACGTCGTCGCGGCGGGCTACTTCCAGTCCTATTCCGTCGTCGGGCTGCTCGCCGTCGTGGGCGTGCTCTTCGTGGCCGTCGCCTTCGGCGCGGGCCGTCTGCTGCGCCCGGTCGTGCCCACGCCCGAGAAGCTGCTGACCTACGAGTGCGGCGTCGACCCCGTCGGCGAGGGCTGGGCCCACACACAGGTCCGCTACTACGTCTACGCGTTTCTGTACGTGATCTTCGCCGTCGACTCGATCTTCCTGTTCCCCTGGGCAACGGTCTTCGCCGCCCCCGGCTACGGCGCGACGACGCTCGTGGAGATGTTCATCTTCCTCGGCTTCCTGACCGTGGGCCTGCTGTACGCATACAAGAAGGGGGTCCTGGCATGGACGTGAACCCCTCTACCCCGTCGGCTCCCGAGCCGGTGCTGCTGCCGGAGCCCGGAGTCCTCCCCGCCGAAGGCAACGCGAGGCTCGGCGTGCTGTCCCGTCTCGCCCCCGAGCCCATGAAGGTGGTCCTGAACTGGGGCCGCCGGTACTCCCTGTGGGTCTTCAACTTCGGCCTCGCCTGCTGCGCGATCGAGTTCATCGCCGCGTCGATGGCCCGCCACGACTTCATCCGGCTCGGTGTGATCCCGTTCGCCCCCGGTCCTCGCCAGGCCGACCTGATGGTGGTGTCCGGAACGGTCACGGACAAGATGGCCCCGGCGGTCAAACGCCTGTACGAGCAGATGCCCGAGCCGAAGTACGTGATCTCCTTCGGCGCGTGCTCGAACTGCGGCGGCCCCTACTGGGACTCGTACTCCGTCACGAAGGGCGTCGACCAGATCATCCCGGTCGACGTGTACGTCCCCGGCTGCCCGCCGCGCCCCGAGGCGCTTCTCCAGGGCATCCTCAAACTCCAGGAGAAGATCGCGCGCGAGTCGCTGGGGGAGCGGTACGGCGCCGCGGCTCCCAGGGCGTCCGTGGCCGCGCTGCAGAGCGGGCTCGTACGCCCGCCGCTCAGCGGTGCCACCGATGCCACCAGTGAAGGGGGCGCGTGATGACCGCGGCCGGCTGGCTGCCCGCGCCCGCCGAGGAACTGTTCGGCACCGAGGCCACGGCGGAGCAGTCGTACGAGGTCCTGACCGTGGACGTACCCCCGTCGGCCTGGATCCCCGCGCTGCGCACCGCCCGTGACGAGCTGGGCTGTACCTACTTCGACTGGCTGAGCGCGGTCGACGAACCGGGCACGGGCTTCCGCGTCTCGGCACACGTCGTCGCCCTGTCCCCGGTACGTCGGCTGTTGCTGCGGACGACCATCCCGCACGAGGCACCGGTCCTGCCCTCCGCCGTGGACGTGTACGCGGGCGCGGCCTGGCACGAGCGTGAGACGCACGAGATGTTCGGCGTCCTCTTCGAGGGCCACCCGGCCCTGGATCACCTGCTTCTGCCGGAGACCTTCGAGGGCCACCCCCTGCGCAAGGACTTCGTCCTGGCCGCCCGGGTCGCGAAGGCCTGGCCGGGAGCCAAGGAACCGGGCGAGCCGGAGCACGGCGGCCCGAAGCGGCGCCAGATGCTGCCCCCGGGCGTCCCCGATCCGAACGAGTGGGGCCCGCTCAAGGGCCAGCTTCCCCCGGCTCCCGCCCGCCCGGCCCGGGCCGCGGGGCGCGCGGCCGGCGAACGCCCGGTCCGCCGCGCCCGCACGGCAGCGGAGGGCTCGGCGAGCCAGGCTCCGGCCGCCACTCCGGCCACGAGCGAGCCCGCGGAGACGCCCGGCGCGCCCCGCCGCGCGCGGAGTGCGTCGCAGGGCTCGGCCTCGCAACGCGGCGCGGAGCCGGCCACCGGGTCTGCGGCTCCGTCGGCGGGTGTCCGGCGTGCGCGGAGTGCGTCGGAGGGTTCGGCTTCGCAGCGTGCGGACGGTGCGGGGGGCGGGGAGGCTTCTGCGGCTCCGGCTGCCGGTGCACGGCGTGCGCGCAGTGCGTCCGAGGGTTCCGCCTCGCAACGTGCCGTTGCCCCGGAATCGGAGGACACGGCCGCGGGGCGCCCCGCGGCGTCGCGCAGCTCCGACGCCCCTTGGCACCACGCCCGCCCGGCTTTCGATGAGCCCGAGTCCGCCGCCGAACCTCCGGCCAAGCCCGAGCCCGCCCCCGAACCTCCGGCCAAGGCGGAGGCCGGACCGCCGGCCGAAACGGAGGGCGAACCGCAAGCCGAATCGGAAGCAGCCGAGGCCGCCGAGGCGGCCGGGAGCGAGGAACGCCCCGAGGACGCTCGACGTCCTGAGCCCCCGACCCGCGACGAACCCGCCACCCCCGACGACCCCTCAGGAGGCACGCAGTGAACGGCGCTCTGGACGTCGCCTTGCGACTCCTCGTCGTGTTCGTCGTCTTCCTCACCTTCCCGCTGATCATCGGTCAGACGGAACACAAGGTCATGGCCCATATGCAGGGACGCCTCGGCCCGATGTACGCGGGCGGCTTCCACGGCTGGGCCCAGCTCGTCGCCGACGGTGTGAAGTTCGCGCAGAAGGAGGACGTCGTCCCGGCGGGTGCGGACCGACGCATCTTCCAGCTGGCCCCCGCCGTCGCCCTGCTCCCGTACCTCCTGATCCTCCTCGTCATTCCCATAGGCCCCGGCGAGGGCGCCGTCGGACAGGTCGTCGACGCGGGCATCTTCTTCGTGCTGGCCGTCATGGGCGTCGGCGTCCTCGGCTCACTCATGGCCGGCTGGGCCTCCGCCAACAAGTACTCCCTTCTCGGCGGCCTCCGCACCGCAGCCCAGCTCCTCGCCTACGAACTCCCGATGCTGCTCGCCGCCGCCTCGGTGGCGATGGCGGCGGGCACCGTCTCGCTCCCTGGCATCGTCGACGCCTTCGAGTGGTGGTGGGTGCCCTGGCAGGTCGTCGGCGCGCTCGTCTTCTTCGTGGCCGGCCTCGCCGAACTGCAACGCCCGCCCTTCGACATGCCCGTCGCCGACTCCGAGATCATCTTCGGCGCCTACACCGAGTACACCGGCCTGCGATTCGCCCTGTTCCTCCTCGCCGAGTACGCCGGAATCATCGTCCTGTGCGGTCTGACCACCGTCCTCTTCCTGGGCGGATGGCACGGTCCCTGGGGCGCCGGCGGCCTCGGCTGGCTGTGGACGCTCCTGAAGACCGCGATCCTCGCCTTCGTCGTCATCTGGCTGCGCGTCACCTATCCCCGTCTGCGCGAGGACCAGCTCCAGAAGTTCTCCTGGACGCTCCTCGTCCCCCTCTCCCTCGCCCAGATCGCCCTCACCGGCATCGTCAAGGTGGTGATCTCCTGATGTCCCGTCCGTCGCCCGGCCAGGGTTCCTCGACGACGCCGTCCGGGCGGTCCCGGCTGTCGATTCCCGGCTCCGGTCTCGCCAAGGGCCTGGCCGTCACCCTGCGCACGATGACGAAGAAGACGGTCACCCAGCAGTACCCGGACGCCCGGCCCGCCCTCCCGCCCCGCAGCCGCGGTGTCATCGGGCTGTTCGAGGAGAACTGCACGGTCTGCATGCTCTGCGCCCGGGAGTGCCCGGACTGGTGTATCTACATCGACTCCCACAAGGAAACGATCCCGGCCACGGCCCCCGGCGGCCGTGAGCGCAGCCGCAACGTGCTCGACCGCTTCGCCATCGACTTCTCCCTCTGCATGTACTGCGGTATCTGCATCGAGGTCTGCCCCTTCGACGCCCTGTTCTGGTCCCCGGAGTTCGAATACGCCGAGACCGACATCCGCGACCTCACACACGAGCGCGACAAGCTCCGCGAGTGGATGTGGACCGTGCCCGCCCCGCCCGCCCTCGATCCCGGCGCCGAGGAACCCAAGGAGATCGCCGCCGCCCGCAAGACCGCCGAGAAGCTCGCCGCCGCACAGGCCGAGCCGACTGAGCCGCCTGAGCCTGCCGGTCCGCAGGGAGGAGAGTCGTGAGCCTTGCCATCGCGGCGGTGACCACGGCCGCCACCCAGACGCACGGATTCCTCTCCCCGACCGGCGTCGAGATCGCTTTCCTGCTCGTCGGCCTGGTCACCTTCGGCGCCGCGCTCGTCACGGTCACCACCAGGCAACTGGTGCACGCCGCCCTGTGGCTGGTGGTGACCCTCGGCGGACTCGCCGTCGAATACCTCCTGCTCACCGCCGAGTTCATCGCGTGGATGCAGGTGCTCATCTACGTCGGCTCCGTCGTCGTCCTCCTTCTGTTCGGTCTGATGCTCACCAAGGCCCCCATCGGCCGCTCCCCGGACGCCGACTCCGGCAACCGCTGGGCCGCCCTCACCGTGGCCGTCGCCGCCGCGGCCGCCCTGGTGTGGGTGGTCGTCGACGCCTTCCGTACGACCTGGATCGACCTCGGCGGCGCCGCCTCCGGCTCCACCAAGGTCACGGGCGCCAGCCTGTTCCAGAACTGGGTCCTCCCCTTCGAGGCCCTCTCCGTCCTCCTCCTCGCCGCCCTGGTGGGCGCGATCGTCCTGTCCCGCAAGTCGAAGGCGGACAAGGCAGCGGCCACCACGAGCACCGCGACCGTCCCCGGCAGCCGGAGCGAGAAGGAGGGCGTCCGCTGATGCACCTCGTCTATCCCGCCGTTCTCTCCGCCCTCCTCTTCTCGACGGGCCTGTACGGCGTCCTCGCCCGGCGCAACGCGATCCTGGTCCTGATGTCGGTCGAGCTGATGCTCAACGCCGTCAACCTCAACCTGGTCGCCTTCGACGTCTGGCTGAGCAGGACCGCCCGCGAAACGCTGCACTCCGGCCAAGCCCTGACCCTGTTCACCATCGCCATCGCCGCCGCCGAGATCGGTATCGGCCTGGCGATCGTTCTCGCCGTCTACCGCAACCGCGGCACCTCGGACATCGACAGACTCCGCGACACCGCCGAGGGCCCCGAAGGCGAACCCCCCGCGGCTGAGAAGGCTGAGGCCACCGCGTGACCACGACCACCCTCGCCGTCCTCGTCCCCCTTCTTCCGTTCCTCGGCGCCGCGGCAGGCCTGCTGCTCGGCCGCACGGCCCCGGGCTTCGTCCGCCCGATCGCCGTCCTGCCCAGCCTCGCGTCCCTGGCGCTGGCCGTGCTGGTCGCCGTGCGCCAGGGCGGCGGCGCGACCATCGAGTCCGCCACCGAGCTCACGCCCACCGGCTCGGTCCCGATCGAGCTGGCCCTGAACATCGACGGATTCGCCGCCCTCGTCGCCGTCCTGGTCGGCGTCGTCGCCTCGTGTGTGCAGATCTACTCGACGGGCTACCTGCGGGACGACCCGCGCTACCCCTCCTACGCCGCTCTCGTCTCCCTGTTCACCTCAGCGATGCTCCTGGTCGTCTACTCGGGCGATCTGATCGTGCTGCTGGTGGGCTGGGAAATCATGGGCATCTGCTCCTACTTCCTGGTCGGCCACTACTGGGAGACCCCGGAGGCCCGGGCCGCCTCCATCAAGGCCTTCCTGGTCACCAAGCTCGGCGACATCCCCTTCCTGATCGGTCTGTTCGCGCTGGGCACCGACGCCGGCTCCTTCCGCATCACACGCGTACTCGGCACCGTCGCGGGCGGCGGACTGCATCACCCGACCCTGGTCGCGCTGCTGCTGCTGGCCGGCGTGGCCGGCAAGTCGGCGCAGTTCCCGCTGCACACCTGGCTCCCCGACGCGATGGCGGGCCCGACCCCCGTCTCCGCGCTGATCCACGCCGCGACCATGGTCGCCGCCGGTGTCTACTTCATCGCCCGTCTCCTCCCGGTCTTCGAGGCCTCCTCGGCCGCGATGCTCGTCCTCGCCGCCATGGCCGCGGTCACCATGGCTGGCTCGGCGCTCGCCGCCCTCGCCCAGGACGACATCAAACGCGTCCTCGCGTACTCCACGATCGGCCAGCTGGGCTACATGACCGGCGCCCTAGCCGTCGGCGACCGCGGTGCCGCCGTCTTCCACCTCCTCGCCCACGGCGCCTTCAAGGCGCTGCTGTTCCTCGCCGCGGGCGTCATCATCCACGCCGCCGGCACCAACTCGCTCGCGGCCATGTCCCGTATGAAGGACCTGCGCCTGCGCGTCCCCGACGCCTACTGGACGATGACCGTGGCGCTTCTCGCGCTCGCCGCGATCCCGCCGTTCGCCGGCTTCTTCTCCAAGGAGTCCGTCCTCGGCGCGGCCGAGCACGTCGCCACCGGCCACACCGAGCACGCGCCCATCGCGGCCGGCTGGATCGTCCTCGTCACCGGCCTCGTCACCGCCCTGCTGACCGCCGCGTACGCGACCCGTCTGTGGCTGCTCGCCTTCCGCGGCCACGGCGCCGAGGCTCCTGACCACGGCAGGCAGCCCCTCGTCATGAACGCCGTGCTGTGGGTGCTCGCGGTGCCCTCTCTGGCGTTCGGGCTCGTGTACAGGCTGCTGCCCGACTGGTTCGACGGCCGCTCCCTGACGCCGACGCTCACCACCTCCGTCCTCGGCACGGGACTCGCTGTGGTGGGCGGACTCATGACGTACAGCGCCTGGCGGCACACCACCGTGCTCGCAGGGCGCGTCCCGCTCGGCGCCGTGGCGGCCCACCCCGAGGCGGACGCCGGTCTGGTGGAGGCCGAAGCCATCGCCAGCCACGCCCCCGCCTACGGCGATGTGGCCTACGCACCGGACCCGGCCGACCCCGGCCGTCTACTGCTCGGCCCGCTGCACCGCCACGCGGCCGTCGGCTTCCACCTGGACGCGGTGTACGACCTGCTCTTCGTCCGTCCGGTCCAGGCCGGAGCGGCCCTCGTCCGGTTCCTCGACCGCGAGGTCGTCGAGACCTACGTACGCGGCGCCGGCGCACTGCCCCGGCTGCTCGGGGCCGCCGTACGACGCGCCCAGACGGGCAATGTGCAGACCTATGTGAGCGCGCTGCTCGCCGGCACCGTCGTCCTGGTGGTGGCCGCCCTCCTAGTCGCCACGGGAGCGTGAGCCGGCGTGATCGATATCAGCGAGTCCGTGATGCAGTTCCTTCTGGCATTCATCGTCGTCGTGCCGCTCATCGGCGCGCTCGCCGCCCTTCTGCCGGCCCCGCCCGGGCTGAAGGGCAAGTCGCCCGAACAGGCTGTGCTGAGGCACGGCGTGACGGTCACCGGCGCCATCCTCATCGCGGTGATCGTCCTGGCGCTCGGCTTCGACCACGACCACCCGTCGAAGATGCAGGCCACGACCGACATCAGCTGGATCCCCGCACTCGACGTACGGATCCACCTCGGCATCGACGGCATCTCGCTCCCCCTTCTGGTCCTGACCGCGCTGCTGACCTTCCTCTGCGCGCTGTACTCCTACTTCAAGATGCCTTCGGGCCCGTCCCCGAAGGCATTCGTCGCCCTGCTGCTCGTCCTCGAGTCCGGCACCCTCGCGACCTTCGCCGTCCTCGACCTGCTGCTGTTCTTCCTCGCGTTCGAGATGGTCCTCATCCCGATGTACTTCCTCATCGCCCGCTGGGGCGGCGAGGGACGGACCCGGGCCGCCTGGAGGTTCATCCTCTTCACGCTGCTCGGCTCCGTCGTGATGCTGCTCGGCCTGCTCCTCATCGGACTCAAGGCGGGCACGTTCGACATGGTGGCACTCGCCACTGACAACGGCCGGTCACTCACCGCATCCGTGCAGGTCATCGCCGTTTTGGCGATCGGGATCGGACTCGCCGTGAAGGCGCCGATGTGGCCGCTGCACAGCTGGCTGCCCGACGCCCACACCTCCGCCCCGACCGTCGGCTCGGTCCTGCTGGCCGGTGTCCTGCTGAAGATGGGCACGTACGGGTTCGTGCGCATCCTGCTGCCGATCGCACCCCAGGGGTTCCACACCTTCGCGCCCTACCTCGCCGCCTTCGCCGTCGTCGGGATCATCTACGGATCCCTGGCCTGCCTCGCTCTCGCCAAGCGGGGCGCGAAGGGCGATCTCAAGCGGCTCATCGCCTACTCCTCCGTCGGGCACATGGGGTTCGTGCTGCTCGGCATCGCCACGACCACCCCGACCGGGGTGAACGGCGCGCTGTTCGCCAACATCGCCCACGGCCTCATCACCGGCCTCCTCTTCTTCCTGGTGGGCGCGCTGAAAGACCGCACCGGCAGCACCGACCTCGACACCCTCGCCCAGGAGACCGGCGCCGCCCTCTACGGCAAGGCACCCCGCCTCGGCGGGCTGCTGGCCTTCGGCGCCGTCGCCTCGCTCGGCCTGCCCGGCCTGGCCGGGTTCTGGGGCGAGATGCTGGCGATGTTCGGTGCTTTCAAGCCCGCCGCCGACCTCAGCCGCCCTGCCTTCCTCACCTTCATGGCGATCGCCGCGTTCGGCACGCTGCTCACTGCCGCGTACATGCTCATCGTGGTACGCCGTGTGTGCATGGGCGCGGCACCGGAGGGGGCCCCCAGGCTCGCCGACGTCCACGCCTACGAATTCGCGGCGTGGACACCGCTCGTCGCCCTCACCGTCGTGGCGGGCCTGTGGCCCAGGGCCCTTCTCGGCCTGACGGACCCGGCCGTGCAGCAACTCCTCGCAGGAGGCACCCGATGAGCTCCCTCGTCCAGTCCGTCGACTGGCTGGCGGTCGCCCCGCCGACCATCGCGGCCGTCGTCGCGCTCGTCGTCCTCGTCGCCGACCTGTTCCTGGGCGAGCAGCGGAAGGCACTCCTCGGCTGGGTCTCCGTCGCCGGACTCGCCGCCGCCGCGCTCATGCTGCTGCCTTTGCTGGACGGTGACCGCGCCACCTTCTGCCTGACGGGCGACCCCCATGTGTGCAGCTACACGGCGGACCGTTTCACCCTGGTCATCCAGTTCCTCGTGCTCGGCGGCGCGCTGCTCACGGCTCTCCTGACCGTCACCGCCCTGAAGGACGCCAAGAGGCAGCTGCCCGAAGGGGAATTCTGGTTCCTGCTGCTGTCCTCGGCGGCCGGCGCCGCCCTGCTGCCCGCCTCACGGGACCTCGCGACCCTCATCGTCGCCCTGGAGGTCGCCTCACTGCCGGCATTCGCCCTGGTCGGCATCCGGTACGGCGACAAGAGGTCCTCAGAAGCGGCCCTGAAGTTCTTCCTGTCCTCCGTCACCGCGACCGCGGTGAGCCTCATGGGTATCAGCTTCGTGTACGCAGCAACGGGCACCCTCTACCTCACCCAGGTGGCCGAGCGCATCCAGCACGTCGACGGTCAACTGCACACGATCGCCCAGACGGGCGTGGTCCTGACCCTGGTCGGCTTCGCCTTCAAGACGGCCGCCGTGCCGTTCCACTTCTGGGTGCCCGACACCTACGTGGGTGCGCCCCTGCCGGTCGCCGCCTACCTGTCGGTCGTCGGCAAGGCGGTCGGCTTCTCCGGCATCATCCTCATCACTGTCGTGGCTCTCCCCTCGTACTCCGACGTCTGGGGCCCGGTCCTCGCCGTCCTGGCGGCCCTCACCATGACCGTCGGCAACGTCGGCGCCCTCCGGCAGCAGGCCACGCGCGCGTACAGCGCAGTACGCCTGCTCGCCTGGTCCTCCGTCGGCCAGGCCGGCTACCTCCTGGTGCCGATCGCAGCGGCCGCCTACGCCAAGGACGCCCAGAAGCCGATCGGCTCCACCGTGGCCTACGCCCTGATGTACGCGGTGGTGAACCTGGGTGCGTTCGCCGTCGCCGCCCTCGTGGGCCGTACAAGGACACTCAATCGCCTCACCGACTACCGCGGCCTGTACGCCTCGAACCCTCTGACCGCGCTCCTTCTGGCCTTCTTCCTGCTCTGCCTGGCCGGGCTCCCGCCAGGCATCATCGGCCTGTTCGCGAAGGTCACCGTCTTCTCCGCGGCTGTCGACGCGGGGCTGGGCTGGCTCGCCGTGGTCATGGCCGTGAACGTGGTGATCGCGCTCTTCTACTACCTCCAGTGGACGGCCCTGCTCTTCCGCGCCCCCGAGGGGGAGCCCGAGAAGCACCGGGTCCCGGCCCCGCTCTCGGCCGCCATCGGCCTGACCGCCGTCGTGGGCGTCGTCCTTTCGGGAGCCCCTGAGCTGGTGCTGCGTTTCTCGGCCACGGTCCTCTTCTGACGAGGAACGCAAACCACGCATGTGCCGCACGGCGTCACGTAGGCGCGCGTGCAAGGAGCCGTGATCGTCACCCGGGCGGCCTACGTGTGCCGCTGCACGCACAAGGGAACTTGAGCTGTCCGCCTGGCGTTGACCAGTGCAGGAGGGTCCACTGAGAAGTGGAGTCAACAGCATCCGCAGACAAAAGGGTTCCCCTGCCGCACCACTTGGAGGGCGTACCGTGCACCGCCGGCACAACGGGCTCAGGACGGCAGTACTCCTCGGGGGACTGTCCGCAATCATCATCGTCATCGGCAGCTTCTTCGGCCGTACGGGCCTGATCGTCGCGCTCCTCATCGCCATCGGCACGAACGCCTACGCGTACTGGAACAGCGACAAGCTGGCTCTACGCGCGATGCGCGCGCGCCCGGTGAGCGAGTTCGAGGCCCCCGCGCTGTACCGCATGGTCCGCGAGCTCTCCAACCAGGCCCGCCAGCCCATGCCCCGCCTCTACATCTCACCGACGGAAGCCCCCAACGCCTTCGCGACCGGCCGCAACCCGCGCAACGCAGCCGTGTGCTGCACCGACGGCATCCTCCGTCTCCTCGACGAGCGCGAACTGCGCGGCGTCATCGGGCACGAGCTGAGCCACGTCTACAACCGCGACATCCTGATCTCGTCGGTCGCCGGCGCCCTCGCCTCGGTGATCATGTTTTTGGTGAACTTCGCCTGGCTGATCCCGGTCGGTCGTTCGGACGACGACGACGGCCCGGGCATTCTCGGACTGCTGCTGATCATGATCCTGGGTCCGCTCGCCGCGACCCTCATCCAGTTGGCCATCAGCCGCTCCAGGGAGTACGAGGCGGACGCCTCCGGCGCCCAGCTGACCGGCGACCCCCTCGCCCTGGCCAGTGCCCTGCGCAAGCTGGAGGTGGGCACCAAGCAGCTTCCGCTGCCGCCCGAGCCGCGCATCGAGACAGCGAGCCACATGATGATCGCGAATCCCTTCCGTCCGGGCCAGGGACTCGCAAAGATGTTCTCCACACACCCACCGATGGCGGAGCGCATCGCCCGGCTCGAGCAGATGGCAGGTCGTCGCCGATGAGGACAATCCTGAACGTCATCTGGCTCGTACTGAGCGGCTTCTGGCTGTTCCTCGGATACCTGCTGGCGGGCGTGCTGCTCTGCATCACCATCATCGGCATCCCGTTCGGCATCGCGGCCTTCCGTATCGGCGTGTACGCGCTGTGGCCCTTCGGCTATACGACGGTCGAGCGCCGCGACGCGGGAGCCCCTTCCTGCATCGGCAACGTGCTGTGGCTGATCCTGGCGGGCTGGTGGCTTGCCCTCGCCCACATCGTCACGGGCATCGCTCTGTGCCTCACGATCATCGGAATCCCGTTCGGCATCGCCAACTTCAAGCTCATCCCGGTCTCGCTGCTCCCCCTGGGCCGGGAGATCGTGCGCACCGACGAGCCCTTCGCGCCGCGCTGACCGGCGGGCCGATGGCCCGCCCGGGTCCAGGGCGGAACTGCCTCGGCGTCCCCGCTGAGGCATCGTTGGCCGGGTGGCCAAGGGCTGCCCGGTCGGGCGGGGCAAGGCCACTTCCCCCGGCCCCGGACGGCTGAGACCGGGGTTATCCACAGGCCGCCCCACCGTCACGCCGCGCCCTGCATCATGAACCCATGACCGAGACCGAGCAGTTGCCGGACAGGGGGGCGAAACGGGCCCGCGACTCCCGCACGCAGGGCCGGCTTTTGCTCCCCGCGCCCATCGAGAAGTTCACAGACGGCACGGACCAGCCGTGGAGGCCCGACTTGACGATACGTACAGCCATAGCGTCGCGGGCTTCACAGCTGACCGTCGGCGCGACAGCGGCAGTGCACTGAAACCCCGGCTGGTGGCTAGCGCGCGGCCACCCAGCGTCGTACGCCGTACACCAGCGCCCCCAGGCACACCACACCCGCGCCCACGACCACCGATACGCCGGGCAGTGCGAACGCCAGTGTGAGGCACCCCAGCAGCCCGACGACGGGTGCGATACGCGAAGCCGGCGACGAATTGAGCGTCCAGGCAGAGGCGTTGGCGATGGCGTAGTACACCAGCACCCCGAAGGAGGAGAAACCGATCGCGCCCCGCACGTCCACCGTCGCGGCGAGCGCGGCCACCACGGCACCGATGGCCAACTCCGCCCGGTGCGGCACCTGGAAGCGCGGATGCACGGCCGCCAGCGCGCCCGGCAGGTGCCGGTCGCGCGCCATGGCCAGCGTCGTCCGCGAGACACCCAGGATGAGCGCCAGCAGCGAGCCCAGCGCGGCCACCGCGGCGCCCACCCGCACCGCCGGCGCGAGAGCGGGTACACCCGCTGCCCGCACAGCGTCCGCCAGCGGTGCCGCCGCATGCCCGAGTCGATCCGCGCCGAGCACGGAAAGGACGGAGACAGCCACCGCCGCGTACACCACGAGGGTGATGCCCAGGGCGAGCGGGATGGCTCGCGGGATGGTGCGCGCCGGCTCCCGCACCTCCTCGCCGAGGGTGGCGATTCGCGCGTATCCGGCGAACGCGAAGAACAGCAGCCCGGCGGCCTGCAGCAAGCCACCGGCACCACCGGAGCGGCCGACATCCAGCCGTGCGGCATCGGCAGCCCCGGAACCGAGACACACGACGACCACGCAAGCGAGGACCGCCAGGACCACCGCGACGATCACACGCGTCAACAGGGCCGACTTCTGCATGCCGCCGTAGTTCACGGCGGTCAGCGCGACGACGGCCGCCACGGCCACGGCGTGCGCCTGTCCAGGCCAGACGTACGCACCCACGGTGAGTGCCATCGCCGCGCAGGAAGCGGTTTTCCCGACGACGAACGACCAGCCGGCCAGATACCCCCAGAAAGCACCGAGCCGCTCGCGTCCGTAGACATAGGTGCCGCCGGAGGCGGGATAGAGGGCGGCCAGCCGGGCGGAGGACGTCGCGTTGCAATAGGCGACCACGGCGGCCACGGCCAGCCCGATCAGTAGTGCGGACCCGGCCACGTCCGCCGCCGGAGCCAGGGCTGCGAAGATCCCGGCGCCGATCATCGAACCGAGCCCGATGACCACGGCGTCCCCCACCCCGAGGGTCCGGCGCAACCCCACGCCACCGGGCTGCTGCGCCCTGGACTGTGTCATGGGGCGAACCATACTGATGCCTGCAACCGGCGGACTCGGCGAGGCGTCCTCCCCGACGACGGGCCCGCGCGAACGCAAGATCGAGCGAGACCGACAACAGGACGAGCAGCGCAACGCATGAACACAGCCTGGCCGGAGCAGGAGCACAGCACAGGCGCAGCGCGGGAAGGCAGGGTTCAGGGCATGGGCATTGTCAGCTGGATCATTCTGGGGCTGTTGGCAGGGGCCATCGCCAAGTTCCTGCTGCCGGGCAAGGACCCCGGCGGCTTCATCGGCACCACTCTCATCGGCGTCGCGGGTGCCTTCATCGGCGGCTGGATCTCCGCGCGCTGGCTGCACCACCCGATCACCAAGCAGTTCTACGACGGCGCCACCTGGGCGGCCGCGATCGGCGGCTCGCTGGTGCTGCTGATCATCTACCGTCTTCTGTTCGGTGACTCACGCCGCTGAGCGCCGCCCCACCTCGCAGTCGGCAGCAGAGAAGGGTGGGCGCCCGTCCGGGCGCCCACCCTTCTCATATCTCGTACCGTCCGTACTGGCCGACGGACGACCTACCTGTAGTTCACGAACTGCAGAGCGAAGTCGAAGTCCTTGCCCTTCAGGAGGGCGATCACGGCCTGGAGGTCATCGCGGCTCTTCGAGCTGACGCGCAGCTCTTCGCCCTGCACCTGCGCCTTGATGCCCTTCGGGCCCTCGTCGCGGATGATCTTCGCCACCTTCTTCGCGTTGTCCTGGGAGATGCCCTCCTCGATCGACGCGAAGATCTTGTACTCCTTGCCCGAAAGCTGCGGTTCGCCGGCGTCCAGGGACTTCAGGGAGACCCCGCGCTTGACCAGCTTCGACTGGAAGACGTCGAGGATGGCGTTCACCCGGTCCTCGGAGTTGGCCTGCATCAGGATCTTGTCGCCGGACCAGGAGATCGAGGCGCCGACGTTCTTGAAGTCGTAGCGCTGCGAGATCTCCTTGGCGGCCTGGTTGAGGGCGTTGTCGACCTCCTGCCGCTCGACCTTCGAGACGATGTCGAAACTGGAGTCGGCCATGTCCTGTGGCTCCTTGTATCGGGATGGATCGGGGTACGTGCAGGCGTGCGGGAGCGCGGCCGCCTGGCCCGGCATCGATCCGGGCCGCATCCGGCTAAGCCTAGCCACCCACCCCCCTCAGAGCGCCGATCTATCGGGTGGCGAAGCACCCCTGTGCATCAGGTATCGTTTACGTCGTTGCCAGGGGCCACCGCGAAAAACGGCTCCGAAGCAGCAATCCTTGGCGGTGTGCCCGAGCGGCCAAAGGGAGCAGACTGTAAATCTGCCGGCTCAGCCTTCCCAGGTTCGAATCCTGGCGCCGCCACGTTAGTGGGAATCGGCCCCTGACCAGCAAGTTTGGTCGGGGGTCGTTCTCGTTTCCATCTGAGCCCAGTATCCGTCGTTCCCCGCTGTTCCCCCCTCGTTCTGGCACGCTTATGGCACGGTGCCGTGACCTTGATCACGCGGGTGGCGGTCCTGCCCGGAGCTGCGATGATTTCCCGGTGAGCTATCCCGCGACAGGCGAACTGTCGTCAGCAGAGCGCGCATTCATGATCAATGCGACGGAGATCGACATCTTGCCCGGCGTTCGGGGAGACCTGGAAGAGCCGCTGGCATCCGCCAGTCCCACCGATCTTGCCGCAATCCTTCTGCCGCTCATTGGCAGAGGCTGGATCGAAGTCTCCCGGCTCGTTCCCTGGACCGCTCCCGATGGCGGGTTGGGACTCCAGCTTGGTCCTTCCATCCCGCGACATGACCTTCCTGCCTTGCTAGCAGATGCTGACAACTGGGAGTACCCAGACGGCGGCGAGTGGCTGGGTCGCCTCACGCTCGTCCTCACCGAAGCCGGGCAGCTAATTCCCCGGTGACCTTCAGCCGCACGGCGTCGCGGGTGGCGCAGCGGCCTCGGGTCGGAGTTCCAATGATCGAGTCACGGGCGCATGGCACGCTCGATCAGTTCTTCTGGAAGTGGTGCGGTCAGTCTCTCGCGTCGGTTCCTTCTCGACGGCGGCTCTCTCATCTGCGCCGACCCGGTCGTCGGCTGTCGTCGTCTGTCAACGTTGACTCGCCTCGCACGGCCCACAGACGGCCCGGAGACATGGCAGGAGTCAATGTCGCCGGGCGAAGGCCGTTGATCAGGGAGAGCGCCTGAGGGGCAAGACCACCAGAATGCACCCGATGATCACTGGCACGACAGCGACGGTGTCGAAGAACATCACTACGACGTGGGGTGCACCGAGAAGCCTCGGCAAGTGATTCAAGATCATCGAACTACCGAGCAGTGCCGGGAGCGCGCCAAAGCGAGTTCGCCTCCACTCGGCACGAACGTTTTTGCGAGGCGACATCCGGACCACGAGAACGGTCAGCGTGATCAACACGACCCCAAGACCAACGACAGACCTGTCCGCAACCAACATGTGGCGACCCCTGTGACTTGTACGGCTCCGTGGCCGCGAGGGTGGATCATCGCACGGCCGACTCGGCGCCGGAAGGGTGCTCGTGAGGTCGGCGGAGCGACTTTGGCCTGGAGTTTCAATCACCCAGTCAAGCGCCACTGCCTGGGGCTTGGAGCACTAGTTTGGAAGATCGCGTATGCGGATGTGCGGTGACCTGGCGAGACGTTGACCTGCGCGTTTCTGTGCTGGCTGCCGTGACTCCCCGCTGTTCCCCGTGAGGAACCCCCTCATCGGGCACGCAGGGGGCACGTGTGGCTCTCAGTCGCTTTTAGCCCTCCTGCGCCGTCGAGCGCTCAACCTGGGACACCTTCCAACGGCAGGTGGTCGCGGTAGTACTCCGACTCCAACCACTCCTCCTTCACGAAGAGCGGGCGCGTGAGGAGCGCTTCCCCGACCCGCTGCTCACGCAGGAGGATTCCGAGATCTGTCAAGGAGAGCGATGCGTCAGGGGGAAAGAGCACCCAGTTCGCGTGCTCGGCGGCGTGGTCCAGGAGGAACTGGTGACCCTGCGCCGGATCGCTGCCTGCCAGCGGGAAGTCTGCCAGGAAGACCTGCGGACCGGCGACGGCATCCAGCGCAACGCATGCAAGCTTGCCCACGTCGTAAAACGCCATCACGCCGCCCGGGAAGTCTTCCTGCCCGTACGGGCCGCCAACCCGTGCCTCCGGCTCGGAGACCAGCAGTGCCTCGGCGACCTCTGCCGGAGACATCCCGTACCGCAGCGGCCCCACGCCGCTTCCGGCCAGCAGCTCCCAGCGCTCGCGCTCCCCACTTGCGCTCATCCACTCCGCCCCTACGTTTGACCGGCCCATACTCGTGTCCGCAGACGGACCGGACGGCGCCGGCGACTCTTGAGACCAGGTGCTGAGGCTATCTCCCGTACCCACCACTCACCCCAGCTCCCATCCCGTACGCCGTCGACCCACACACCGTGGAGCGGGCGTGGTTCCTGGCGTCCAGGTGGAGCGCGCCACTGTACGAACGACCTGGACGCCAGGGGCCGCGTCTGCTCGGCTCTGCCTGGGTCGATGGCAGGCGGGATGGGAGCTCCCCGCGTTCGCCACTGTCCGGCCGGCACTCGCGTACGGCGCCCCGTCCATCTCGGAGCCTGAGCGCCCCCGCCGGAGGCTCGTTTTGACCGTGGCCGCTCTCTGCGGTGCTCGACTCATGGCCTCCGGCCCTATCCACATGTGGGCGCGCGTCGGCGCAGCGCGGGCGGAGCGGGCCGGAGGCAGGAGCGTCGCGCGGAGCGGAGCCGGGAAGCGCGCCCGGCGGAGCGGAGCGCAGCCGGGGCCTGATGAGGTAGAGAAACCCGTAACAGCTGCTGCAGCGAAAGATCGTCTGGGGAAGGCGTCAGGCCTCACCCGAGACGGGGCAGAGGCAAGAGCCGTGCTGATCTTGGTGGCCTGATGGGAGACGGTTTCACCAGCCTCATCGCTGAGCGGTTCGTCAACGCTGGCGGAACCAGTGTCGCCGGGGGGCTTCGGCTGGCTGGGCGGTGCCCTCGGTACCGAGTGATGTTCCGAGGAGTGCGGCGTATGCGGTGATGCTGTCTTCGGTGCCGTTTCGGAAGCGTTTGATGACACGCTGGACAGGCCAGATGATGTCGCCGCTGTTCAGGCGCAGCCGGACATTTATCTCGCCGTAAGGGTCGTCATCATCGACCTGCCAAATCCCTCCGAGTTCGCGTCGGAGTGTTTCGCCGACGTACGCGCCCAGTGCGAAGAGGCGCTGTTCGGTGTCTTGGGTAAGTTGACCGCCGGCCGCGGGGACTCCGTCTGTGCTGTGCTCTTCAAAGAAGCGTTCCACTTCACGGAGGCTGCCCATGGTGAAGTCGGCACGGTAGCGGGATTGCGTGAGCGCCTTGGCTATCCACTCGGCTGAGGCGCGTACGTCTTCTATGAGTGTTGCCATTGTCCTTCTGCGGATCCTGATCGCCTGGTACGTCCCGAGACATTTTCCGTCAACTGGGTTGCTCGGCACACCTCAGCCGATGGCGCTCCGTTCGGTCAGGGCTGCAGCGCCTCGGGGACGTGGCGGCCCTAGAGGAACCCGTAACGCGCTCTAGCTTGCGCGGCTCAGTGCGGTCAGGTGATCGAGGTACTCGTGGCCTGTGGGCTCGGCGGCGAAGTCTCGGTTGACGATGGCTGCAAGCTCGCGGCTGACCATGAGCAGGGACGGCAGGGACTGCCGGTCGCCCTTCAAGGCCCACTCGCCGTAGTTCACCGCCTGGTCCAAGTCGCCCTGTCGTGCAGCGACTACACCGAGGGTGATCCTCGCCTCGGCCATCCGCATCGGCGATCGCTCGGATCCGTCGAAGTCGGTGCCTGCCCGGATGACCTCGTGGGCGAGGTTCTCGGCGAACCGGTCCTCTCCGAGCAGCCGGTAGCAGTCCATGGCGTAGAAGTCGAACTTGGCCGGGTCCACGACGAAGTGGTGATCGAGGTTTTCGGGATACGGCATCCCTTCGAGGAGTTTGCGTCCTCGGTCGTGCCACCTCGGTCTGTCGGCGGTCTCCCAGCCGTGCCCATCCCTTCGCTTCCTGGGCGGCGAGTTGTGCGGCTACGCCATGCGTGCGAGCCGCTTCCGTGCCGGCCTGCGAGGCGGCGAGGATTCCGCGGTAGTCGCCCGTCGTCAGGGCGAACCAGGCGCGCATCTCGTGAGCCCAACCGGCGATCTCTGCGTTACCGGACTCATCCGCTAAAGACAGGGCTGCCTTGCGCGTGCTCTCGGCTGCGCCCCGGTCGCCCATGTCGTACTCGACGCAGCCGATCAGGAGCGCGAGCCACCCGGACAGGGTGAGGACTTCGCGGTGCTGCGCGAGCGTGAGCCGCTGGGACTGGAGTCCGGCAACTCGCTTGAGTCATTGCCTACCCTCGGCAGCCAGCTGGGTGCCTGGCAGATGGGCGTACTCGGAGCAGAGCCGATCGGCCGTGATGCGGAGTGCGTCCAGAGTGGCGTTGCCGACGTCGGACGCCTGCAACCTGCTGATGATGTCGAGCGTTTCCATGCCGCTGACGGCAACGATCTCGGCATTTCCGTCTCGCTGCCCGGCTACAGGGAAGATCGCGTGGGTGACGGTGCCGAAGGTGGCGGCGATGATCGGTTTGTAGAAGTCGCTCGGCATGACCTCACCAGACTCCCAGCGCTTCCACTGCCGGACCATGCTGGAGCCTTCGGGCAGGGGCTTCGGTGCGTGCGCCCGCAGCGCGGCCACCACTTCGGCCTGTGACCACTGCCGGGCCTCGCGCTCCGAGGAGAGCCGTCGTGCCCATGCTGGCCGTTCGTCACTCATGTGCTGCCCTCCCGTCGGGTGCCTGCCTTCGAGTCTGGCATTCAGAGAGCTGGTGACACGGGGGTGACAGGGGGTTGGCATCAAGGCTGTCCCCCGGTGACACCAGGCCTGTCCCTAGTGCCTCCACGGCTCGCCACGCATGGTGGATCAACAGTCAGGCACTGCTCGGGGACTGGGCGCGCTTCTCCAACTCGGCTACTCGAGCGGCAAGTTGCTGAATCTCGGAGTGGATGGCGTTGATCTCATCTCGGTTAACCGGCCCGCCGGCCTCCTGTCCGGCTTCGCCAGCGCTCGGCGGGGACTGCACGAAGTACCCCCGGGTCGGAACCGAGACGATCACGCCCTCATCCGCGAGCACCTTGAGCGCGTTGCCCGCCGTCACTGTGGTGACTTTGAACCGGTCGGCCAGCTCGCGCAGCGACGCAAGTCGGTGCCCCGCCGGCAGCGCTGCGATCTCTTCGCGCAAGGCGCCAGCGATCTGCACCTTCTTGGGCCTGGGGTCGTGGGCTTCAACCGTCATGCGCCGAGAGTACCGAGCACAGCGACCTCCAACGCCAGCGTGACGACACGGCACTACGCCCGTGCCGTCGAGGCCCGCGAGGATGAGGCCGCCAAGATCCTCGGTGCGATGCGGGACGAGACTCTTAGGTTGACCGGATCCCGTCTCTTACAACTGCCGGCCGAGCGCTGCCGCGTGCTGCTGCATCACCGGAGCAACCCGGTCGCGGAGTTCATCGACGGTGAAGCGGGAGCTCGGGGCGCTGACCGAGATGGCGGCGACCAGCTGGCCGGCCGGATCGTGGACCGGTACGGCGATGGAGAGCAGCCCGAGGTCGAGTTCCTCGGAGTTGATCGCCATGCCTGCGGCGCGGGCGGCCCGGACGCGGTCTTCGACTGCGGTGGCCGTGGTGGGGGTCTCCGGGGTGCGTGCGGGAAACGGAGCGGCGGCGAGGTAGTCGGCCAACTCGGTTGCGTCCAGGGCGCCGAGCAGGACCTGTCCGGTGGAGGAGGCGTAGAGGGGGAGTCGGGCGCCGACACGTATGCCGGTGTTGATGATCCGGGTGCCTTCGCTGCGCGCGATGAACAGTGAGTCGTTTTCGTAGCGCACGGCCATTGAGGCGGACTCGTCGGTTGCGTCGCGGATGGCGGCGAGGTGCGGCTGGGCGAGTTGGGGAAGCGCGGCGGACTCGACATAGGTGGCGCCGATGCGCAGTACGCGGGGAGTGGGCGCGAAGAACTTCCCGTCGAAGGTGACGTAGCCGAGCTCGGTGAGCGTGTTCAGGCAGCGGCGTGCCGTTGCCCGGCTCAGGCCGGTGGCGCGGGACGCATCGCTGATGGTCAGTCGGGGGGCGCCGTTCCCGAATGCCTCGAGGACCGCCAGTCCCTTGGCGAGCCCTGCCATTCCTTCGACGGCCATGCGGCCTCCCTCTTGACAGATGTGACTGCTGGCAAATCTACTGGCGAGGTGTTCGGAAAACAAGCATATGTTCGCATAGCGAACGAGAGCTGTCAAGCACTGCTGGAGGTGTACGCATGAGCGCACGGAACACGGGGGAGGGCGCTCCGGCGCCGGCCGGGATCGTGGAGCGCAGTTGGCCCGAGTCCCTGACCGAGGTGCCGTACTGGGTCTTCCAGGACGAGGACGTCTACCGGGCCGAGCAGGAGCGGATCTTCCACGGCCCGATGTGGAACTACCTCTGCCTCGAGGCCGAGCTGGCCGAACCGGGTGACTTCTGCGCCACCTTCATCGGCGAGCAGCCGGTGCTCGTGACCCGCGACCACGACGGCCAGATCTACGCCTTCGAGAACCGGTGCGCCCACCGCGGCTCGCTGATCGCCATGGAGCACTACGGCCACACCAAGGACTTCACCTGCGTCTACCACGCCTGGACGTACAACCTGCAGGGCGACCTCACCGGTGTCGCCTTCGAAGAAGGCATCAACGGCAAGGGCGGCATGTCGCCGGAGTTCTGCAAGGCCGCCCACAGCCCGCGGCGGCTGCGGCTGGCCAATGTGCACGGCCTGGTCTTCGGCAGCCTGGACAACGACGTGCCGGAGATCGAGGAGTACCTCGGCCAGGAGGTCCTCGACCGGATCGAGCGGGTCCTCGGCGGCCGCAAGCCGGTCGTGCTGGGCCGGTTCACCCAGAGCCTGCCGAACAACTGGAAGCTGTACATGGAGAACGTCAAGGACTCCTACCACGCCAGCATCCTGCACCTGTTCTTCACCACCTTCGGGCTCAACAAGCTGAACCAGAAGGGCGGCATCATCGTCTCGGAGAACGGCGGCCACCACGTGAGCTGGTCGGCCATCAACCGAGAGGCGGAGGCCGGGGAGCACTACAAGGACCAGAAGATCCGCTCCGACTCCGAGTACCAGCTCGAAGACCCGTCGCTGGTCGACAGCTTCAGCGAGGTCGGGGACGACATCACGCTGCAGATCCTCTCGGTCTCGCCCGGCTTCGTACTCCAGCAGATCCAGAACTCCGTCGCCGTACGCCAGGTACTGCCGACCGGGGTCGACTCCACCGACCTCCACTGGACCTACCTCGGCTTCGAGGACGACACCGAGGAGCAGCAGCTGATCCGCCTCAAGCAGTCCAACCTGGTCGGTCCGGCCGGATATGTCTCCATGGAGGACGGCGCCATCGGCGGCTTCGTGCAGCGTGGCATCGCCGGGGCGAGCAAGGAGTTCGCGACCGTCCAGATGGGCGGTGACCAGGCGGTCTCCAGCGAGAGCCGGGTCACCGAGGCTTCGATCCGCGGCTTTTGGAAGGTCTACCGCCAGGCCATGGGCTTCGCCGTCGGCGCGGGCAAGGGAGCGCAGGCCTGATGGATGCACACAACCTGATCAGCCGGGCCCAGGGGCACTATGTCCGCGCCATCGACGACGGTCCGATCGAGGACTGGCCGGAGTTCTTCGCCGACGACGCCTTCTACAAGGTCACCACGGCGGACAACCACCGGCGCGGGCTGCCGGCCGGGATCATCTGGGCGAACAACAAGGCGATGCTCAAAGACCGGGTCTCCGCGCTGAAGGAGGCCAACATCTACGAGCCGCACGCCTACCGGCACATGCTCGGCCAGCCTGCGGTACTGGAGGAGAGCGAGGCCGGCGCGACCAGCGAGACCTCGTTCCTGGTCATCCGCATCACCGGGAACGGGCCGACCGATGTGTTCGCCAGCGGCCGCTACCTCGACGAGTACGTCTTCGAGGACGGCAGGGCCCTGATCAAGAAGCGGATCGTGGTCTGCGACAGCTCCCGTACCGACACACTACTGGTGCTGCCGCTGTGACCGGGACGCCCCGGCTGCTGCTCACCACCGGCGATCCGAACGGGATCGGGCCGGAGATCGCGCTCGCGGCGGTCGCCGAGCTCGGTGACCGGGCGCCCGTCGTGGTGGGCGACCGTCATGTACTCGAACCGTATGCCGAGCGCGCGGGGCTCGCGCTGCGCGCGGCGCATCCGGGTGCGGCCGCCGAGCGCGGCGTGTGCGACCTGGTCGACGTCGGCGCCCTGGCCCCCGGTGACCTGGCGGTTGGTCAGGTCACCGCGCCCGCGGGCGCCGCCACCCTCACGTACGCCGCCGCAGCGGTACGGCTGGCGATGGACGGCAGTTACGCCGGTGTCGTCGCCTGCCCGCACTCGGAGACCGCCGTCCACCGGGCCGGGATTGCCTTCGCCGGCTACCCGCCGCTGATCGCGGAACTCACCGGCACCCCGCTCGACAAGGTCTTCCTGATGCTGGTCGGCGGCGGTCTGCGGATCGCGCACGTCACACTGCACGAGCGATTGCCCCACGCGCTGGCGCGGCTCACTCCCGAGCTGGTCACCGACGCCGGGCTGGCGCTGCACCGGGCGCTGCGGGCAGCCGGCATCGCCGATCCCCGGATCGGCGTCTTCGGGATCAATCCGCACGCCGGTGAGGACGGCCTGTTCGGCGACGACGACAAGCTGGTCACCGAGCCTGCGGTGGCCGCTCTCCGCGAGCGCGGCGTCACCGCCGAGGGCCCGATCGGAGCCGACATCCTGCTCGGCGGCGCCCGCGACCATGACGCGTACCTGGCGATGTACCACGATCAGGGGCACATCCCGGTCAAGGTCCTGGCCGGACGTACCGCGGCCGCGGTCACCATCGGTGCCGGTGCGCCGTTCTCCAGCGTGGGCCACGGTCCCGCCTTCGACATCGCCGGGCAGGGCAGTGCCGACCCGGGCGCCGTTCTCGCAGCTCTCCGGCTGCTCGATCCGACCGTTCAGGAGGGCTGAGATGACCTTCACCATCAGTGTCCGCGACTCTGATATCACCTTCGGCTGCGAGCCGGGGCAGAACGTCCTGGACGCCGCCGAGACGGCCGGCTGGGCGATTCCGTACTCCTGCCGCAAGGGCGTGTGCGACACCTGCCTCGGCTCGGTGACCGCAGGCCCGCTGGACATGCCAGGCAGCGGTTCCGTCTGCGGCCCGGCCGAGGTCCGGCTCTGCCGGGCGCGGCCGACGGGCGATATCGAGATCGCGCCGCGCCTGATCGCGGCACGGACCCCGCCCGTGCGCAAGCGGCTGACCACGACGGTGTACCGGCGCCGCCAGGTCGCCCCCGGCGTCACTGTTCTCGACCTGCGCTACCCGATCGGCCGGCGGACGCCCTTCCAGGCCGGCCAGTTCCTCAACGTCATCCTCGACGACGGCGATACCCGGTCGTACTCGCTGGCCAATGCGCCCCAGCACAACGACCTCGCCCAGCTGCATGTCCGGCACGAACCCAACGGCGTGTTCTCAGCCCGGATCCTGCAGCAGCTGGAGTTCCACGACACCGTGGAGATCGAGGCGCCCTTCGGCGAGTTCTTCGTCGAGGACGGCGAGGGGCCCCTCCTCCTGCTCGCCACCGGCACCGGGTTCGCACCCATGCGGTCGATCATCCTCGACCACATCGCCCGGCGCCTGACCCGCCCGGTCCACCTGTACTGGGGCGCCCGCACCATCGAGGATCTCTACGCCCGCACCACCCTCCAAGCCTGGACCCGGCGCTACCCATGGTTCCGGTTCACCCCCGTGCTCTCCCGGCCGCACACCGGCTGGGAAGGTGCCACCGGTTGGGTACAAGCAGCCGCGATCGCGAACTATCCCGACCTGAGCAGCCACCACATCTACGCCTGTGGCAGCGAAGCAATGACCCGAACTGCCGCCGAGGAGCTGGCGCGCGAGCGCGATGTGGCTCCCGACCGGTTCCACTCCGATGCGTTCGTCTCGGCCGTGGGAGCCCTCGCCGGCGTCGAGTAACCCTTCTTCATGTGGAGCACATTATGTTCGAAACCACTTCATCCCCGTCCGCCGCCGTATCCGGCCTGCGGGGGCCGCTTAAGCTTCCCGGCTTCATCGACGGGCGCCGCCTGGGCGGTTTCCAGCTGCGTACCGTGCTGCTGTGCGGGCTGGTCATGCTGCTCGACGGGTTCGACACCCAGGCGATCAACTACATGGCCCCGGCCATCACCCAGGACTGGGGTGTGTCCAAGGGCACCATGTCCACGATCTTCTCAGCCGCACTGGTCGGCCTGATGATCGGCTACCTGCTGCTGGCCCCGCTCTCCGACAAGTTCGGCCACAAGCGGCTGGTCGTGGCGGGAGTTGCGGTCTTCTCGCTCTCGACGCTGGTCTCGGTGTGGGTGCAGAGTCCCGACCAGCTCATGATCATGCGGGTGATCACCGGAATAGGCCTCGGCGCGGCTACCCCGAGCACCATCGCGCTCACCGCCGAGTACAGCCCCAAGCGGCTGCGGGCGAGCCTGGTTCTGGCGATCTACTGCGGTTTCTCACTCGGGTTCGTGGTCGCCAACTACGCCGCCGACTGGCTCATCCCCGCCCACGGCTGGCGCTCGGTCTTCGTCGCCGGCGCCGTGCTGCCCCTGGCCCTGCTCCTCGTACTGGTCTGGCAGCTGCCCGAGTCGATCTCCTACCTGCTGCGCCGCGGGGAAAACGCCAAGGCGTACGCTCTGTGCCGCCGGATCGACCGGACGCTGCCGGAGACGGACAAGGCGCAGGTCGAGGCGGAAAGCGCCGACCTTGGCAAGCGGGTCAAGGTCACCGAGCTGCTCTCCGGCCGCCAGCTGCTCGGCACGGTCCTGCTGTGGGTCGTCTTCGCGATCAACCTGGCGATGTTCTACGGCCTGCAGAGCTGGATGCCGACCATCCTTGCCGAGCGCGGCTACTCCGCCGGCACCCTGGCGACCGCCGCGTCCATGACGACCATCGGCGGCATCGTGATCGCCTTCGTGATCGGGCCCGCGATGGACCGGCTCGGCGCCTACGGCTCCCTGGGCACGCTCTACTTCGTCGGCTGCGGCTTCCTGGTCCTCATGGGCCTGGTGCTGGGCTCGCCGGTCTGGATGGTCCTGGCGGCGATCTTCCTGGTCGGCTGCGCCGTCAGCGGCGGCCAGAAGAGCGTCATCGCACTCGCTGCGGCCTTCTATCCCGAAGAAGTACGCTCCACCGGTGTCGGCTGGGCGCTGGGCATCGGCCGCGTCGGCGGAATCGTCGGCCCGATGATCGTCGGAGGCATGCTGGCCGGCGGCATGCGCCACGAGCAGCTGTTCATGATCCTCGCGGTCCCCACCGCGCTGTGCGGTCTGATCGTCCTGTACCTCGGACACCGCGCGAAGCAGCTCAAGGCGGCCTGATCCCGGAAACCGGCCCTGCGGGGGCCCGGGAGGCCGTGCTGGCCTGTGCCGTCCCCTGCACACGGGCCCGGGGGTTGCCCTCCCCAGCAGAGCCCGACACCGAAAGCGCCTCCGGCCTGCGGGAACAAGGAGACCGAAAGGCCTCGATCTCGCAGGCTGGGGGCACTTTCGGTATTGCTGACAGCCAAGCAGGTGCGGGCGCCGGGCGGCAGTGCAGGTGGCGCAGACAGGCCGGGGAGGAAATCCCGGAACTTTTCCGCCCGGCAGCGATGAGTTCCGGGCCGGGGGCTGTCTGATCCGGTCAAGCGATGGAGAGCGCGTACTAAAGGGTGTTGCAGAAGGCCGTGATCAAGGCATCTCTCGTATATGGGTGGGGTGTTGAGGGCTGAGCGGCTGTGGGTGGAGACGTTCACCGGCTTACGGGGCGATCAGTTCGGTCGGCTACTCAAAGCGGTCCGGGAGCGTGGTGGGAAGGGTGCGGGTGGGGCGGCCGTGGCGGCTGCCGCTGGCCGAATGCGTGCTGCTGGTGGCCGCGTACTACCGCACGAACCTCACCATGCGGCAGCACGCTCCACTATTCGGTGTCTCGCCCGCGACCGTGTGCCGGGTGATCCAGCGGCTCGGGCCGCTGCTCGCGCTCGAGCCGGCCCGGGCCTCCCAGGAGGCTGTCGAGCGGGTCGTCCCGGCCGGTACGCGCAACCACTTCGCCCTCGACCTCGGTCTCGACCGCAACGACCCGGCCACCGCCCTGGAGGCGCTCGCCGACGGCGTCGAGATCCGCGTCGACCTCGGATACGCGGCCGACCGGGTGTTCGTCAACAACGCCTCCTTCGGCACGTTTGCGGCCGTGGTCGGCGACCCGGCCTACCGGGACGACAAACTCCGCACGACCCTGCAGGCGCTGCCCGGCCTGCTCAGCGGCCCCGCCGCGCCGAGGCTGCGGATGCGGGCCGGGCACACCCGCGCCGACGGTCTGCAGGCACTGCTCGTCAGCAACAACCCGTACCGGCGCGCCGTCGACTCGGTGCACCCCGGCCGCCGGGAGCGACTCGACTCCGGAGAGTTGGGCGTCCTGTGCATACGCGTGGACAACTCCGCCCAGGCGGCCGGCCTGCTGTGCGGCCCCCCCTCGTCGGGCGTCACCCGGCTCACCGCGCCGGAAGTCGTTGTCGAGGGGATGCGGCCATGGTCCCGGCCGGCATCGACGGCGAGTCGGTTCTCCTGCCTGCCCCTGTCGTCTGCCGCATCGCACCAGGAGCACTGCGGGTCCGTGTGCCGTTCCTGCTCTCGACGTTCAGCGTCGGCGATCTACTGCCGAACCCGGGCGAGGGTGTAGGCCAACCAGGTCTCCAGGATGCGAAGGCGTGGCAGGCTCGGCGGCAGATCGTTCGCCCCGGACCATGATCGGTCCGGGGCCTTTGCCGTGGTGCCCCCGACAGGATTCGAACCTGCGACATCCGCTTTAGGAGTTCGATTTCAATCCGCTAGACGGTCGCGGTAACGCGCTTCTCCGGGACATCGAGTACCTGACGAATGCTGTTGAAATCCGGTTGCAGGCTTCCTCAGTTGAGGAGGAGCTGCAGGTCAGTAAGTGGACGGGACTCAACCCGCAGAGCGTCTTCTAAGCGCCCGGGCTTCTGACTCAGCTATGCGAAACAGCACGGAGTCGGTTGGTGAGCGTGGAAATCGGCCGCCCCAGTCGACACACGGTCGAGCGAGAGTGGGCCGTCCGCCCGGCGATGTTGCGGGCACGCGCTCGCACGAGTCCGCAGCCGCGCTTGCGATCAACCGATTCCCCCAGGCATCCCCCAACAGCATTAGGGTCTAGGAAACCCGCAGGTCACGGCAGGCGGGCGGAGCCCGCTGTAAATCTGCCGGCTCAGCCTTCCCAGGTTCGAATCCTGGCGCCGCCACACTCGGGAGTACCGGCCCCTGACCAGCAAGTTTGGTCAGAGGCCGGTCTCTTTTCTGACCCCTGCGGCTATCCGCCGCTCCCCGTGGTTCCCCGCCTCTTCGGGCACGCAGCGGGCACGGTTGATCGTGGCGCCCTAGACCCGCCGCGTCCCGCGTTCGGTCACACTTGTCAAGCGCAGCATGACCTTGATCACGCAGGAGCGCGCCGGTCTCACGCGCTCAGTGTTTCCTGGTGTCGCCAGGCAGTCCGGCCCACCACCGGGACCGCGGGCTAGGCGGGTGACGCACTCGCTTTCGAGTTCTGTTCCTGTTGGTCAGGACAGCGTTCGGCCTTGTCCACCCTCGTTCACCACGGCACTCCAGTCGGCAGGCTCGTACGTCCGTGAACGGCTACGGCCACCGATGAATGAGACCAAAACTGAGACCACGTCCTGTCCGTACTCTGGGTGCACGGCAGCAGATCAGGTCAGTCAGGTCGCTGTCCGCAGGTGCGGCAGTGCGCGCAAAGTGAGGGCGATCCGACAGAAGCTGGCGGTGGCGGCGAGCATCAGGGGCCAAGTCAGGGTCGGTGAGAGCAGGGCGAGTAAGGCCAGCGCGGTGGAGTCGAGGAGGATCACGCCGGTGCCGGCGGTGAGCGCGGCGGCTCTGATGCCTCGGTAGGGGCCGCGTCACGCGACGGTCAGCAGGCCGATGACGGGGAGCAGGGCCAGTGGGAGGGCCACGTGGGCGGCTGTGGGCATGGTCTGCCAGGCATGGGTGGTGACCAGGGCAGTGGCCCAGCAGGCGCCGACCAGGGGTCCGGTGGTCAGCAGGTGGCGGGTGAGTTGCCGTCCGGGGGTCCCGCGGGCGAACGCGGCGGTGAGCTGCTCGGGGGTGCCGAATTCGGAGATGGCCGCCCTTGCTGCGGCTTCGGCTTCGAGGCCCCGGTCGCGGTGATGGTCATAGGTCTCGGTGAGGCCATCGGCCAGTTCGGCGACGATGTCGGCGGGCAGCTGGCTGCGTAGGGTGTCGAGGTAGGCGTCGATCAGGCGGGGCGTGGCCATGGCCGACCTTCCAGGAGTGTCGTCATGAGGGTGGAGAACTCCTGCCAGCCCGATCGCTCTCCGCTCAAGGCGGTGCGGCCTGCTGGGGTGAGGGCATAGGTGCGGCGGGGCCGGGGTCCCTCGGTGTCCCAAGTGCCCGCGATCAGCCCCGATTGCTCCAGGCGACGCAGCGCCGGATAGATGGTGCCGGTGGGCAGGTCGATGCGGCCACCCGAGCCCTCCCGCAATGCCTCCATGACCGCGTAGCCGTGGCGGGGTCCGTCCTCCAACGTGGCCAGCAGCAGTCCGTCCAAGTGGCCCTTGAGTACTTCTGCCCTCATGCGTAGTGACGCTACTCGTCGGGGGCTTCTCACGCCAGGCAACCACGAGTAGCGTGGCCCGATGAGTAGCCTCACTACATATAGGGGGTCTGAGGTGGACGTGCTGGGTATCCACGTGCCGGAGACCTCGCCGGTCTTCCTCGCGTTCTTGGCGGTGCACGTGCTGGCGGCCTTGGCGGCTGTGATCGCCGGGGCGGGGGCGGCGTTGGTGCGACGTAAGAGTCGGGGACGGCACACGCGGTTCGGCGGGGTGTACTTTTGGGCGATCTGTGTGGTCTTCGCCTCCGCCACGGCACTGGCAGCAATGCGGCTGCGGGAGGACTACCACCTGTTCCTGATCGGCGCGGCGGCTTTCGCGGCGGCATACGTCGGGCGCCTGGCCCGCCGTCGGCACTGGTCCGGCGACCGGGCGCACATCATTGGCATGGGTGGCTCCTACGTCGCGATGCTCACCGCGTTCTACGTCGACAACGGGCACCAACTACCCCTGTGGGACCGGCTCCCGACTCCGGCCTACTGGCTACTGCCCGCGGCGGTGGGAGCGCCGCTGATCTGGCGCGCCACTCGCCGCGCCTCCGGCGCAGTCGTTAATGACGCTGGGCGCGGCGCAGACCAAGGACACCCGGGTGGCCGTCTCGTGAACCCTGAAGGCAAGCAATCTTGAAAACCGTCGTGGCGCGAGCCACCGTGGGTTCAAATCCCACACCCACCGCGCAGGTGGACGGCCCCTGACCAGGCGAAACGGTCAGGGGCCGTGCCGTTGCGAGATGCCCGCTCGTCACCGTGGTTCCCCGTGGTTTCCCGTGCGATCGGGCACGGGGGGGGGCACAGTCAGCTGCTGCGTCATCTGTGCCCTACGCCCTGTATGGCACTGCTCAGGCGCCGCCGTCAGCCGAGTAGGCCGCCGACGAGTAGGCCGCCGAGTAAGCCGCCGCTGTCGATTGTGGTGGGGCTGGGGCTGGGGCTGGAGGTGGGAGGGGAATCCGTGGACGAAGAAACCTTTTTCCCCTCAGCCGACTCGCTGCTGGTGGTTCCACCGCTCGTGAGGTCTGCGGGTGTAGCGGGGGGCTGCGAGGAGGTGGAGGTTGCCGTGATGGTCTTGAGGATGTCAGGGGCGTTGACGGGGTTGCCTGAAAGGTCAGAGACCGGGTCTTGAGCCGGTCTGGTCGGCAACGTACTTGTGCCGGGCCAGGTGGTAGTGCTGGCCGGGACGGTGGAGTCGTGTTGGCCGGAGGACTTCTCGCGCCAGGGCATGGTCTGCGCCACCGTGAGGGCCACCACGCCCAGGACCACAGTGAGCATGGCCGCCGTCACCGCAAGGACTTTCTTGCGGTTGGGGTGGCGCGGCTCGAACGGCACCGTCGGGGTTGCGGACGGTGAGGGCAAGGCATCGGCGGAGGTAGCAGATGACCCAGCGGCCCCGTCGCCGGCGGTCTCGCCATCGTCATGCCCCTGGTCCTGGCGCCGGAGCTGAGGGGGCGGGGCGTGGGTGAGGAGGGCCTGCGCTACCGCATCGGGGAGCCAGCCGGCCTCGGCGAGCACCTGGGTGGCAGTGGTGTGCCCATCACTCTCGCCGAGCGCTCGGGTCAGTGCTGCCACAAGGTCGGGTACGGTAGGCCGCTGGCCGGGGTCCTTGGCCAGGCACTGGCCGATCACGTCCAGGCTGGGCGGCACCCCGCCGAGGTCAGGCTCTTCGTACACGGCACGGAAGTTCACCGCGAGCGCAGAGCCGGTCCCGAAGGGGCTGCTTCCGGTGGCCGCGAAAGCCAGTACCGCACCCAAGGAAAACACGTCACTGGCCGGGCCAACCGTTTTTTCGGTCATCTGTTCGGGCGACATGAATCCGGGAGTCCCGGCCATCGTCCCGGTCTGGGTCAGGACACTCGCCCCGGCTACGGCTGAGATTCCGAAGTCGATCAGGCGTGGGCCATCAGCGGACAGCAGCACGTTCGACGGCTTCAGGTCCCGGTGGACGAGCCCGGCCCCGTGGATGGCCTCCAGTGCCTCGGCCAACCCCGCTCCCAGGGTCAGCACCGACCTCTGCGACCACGCCCCGTGGGTGCGCACCGCCGCCTCCAACGACATCCCCGGCACATACGCGGTGGCCAACCAGGCCGGGGATCCCTCGAGATCGGCATCCACCACCGCCGCAGTGAAGAACCCGGTCACCCGCCGGGCCGCCTCGACCTCCCTGGCGAACCGCCGCCGAAACCCCGTGTCCTCCAACAGCTCCGCCCGCACCACCTTCACGGCCACGGCGCGTCCGCTCGGGGAGCACCCTAGGTACACCCGGCCCATCCCACCCGCTCCCAGGCGCGCGACGATCCGGAACCGCCCTACCTGTCGCGGGTCTCCCACCTTCAGCTCTTTCAACGCTGCCCCCTTGCCGAGGCCGCACGATGGCCCGTGTCTGCTTCAACGCCGCGTATGCGTCTTCTGTCACACCACAGTCGCGCTCCGTTAGTAGCATGTTGCACCGTTGAGCGCATGGAACCTCTGGAAAACCCCTCAAATGAGGGATGGTCGGGTGTGTGATCGTCGCCAGGAGGCTCTGTAGGTGCCGTGGCGGCGGCCCCGGCCGTTGCCACGGCTTGCCGCTACCCCCAAGCAGGGGCGGGCCGGTCTTGGGAGTCGTGCCCGGTACCGAGTACCGCGAGGGGGCCTTCACCCTGGACGAGGACAGCGCGCTGGTCATGGTCACCGACGGTGTGGTCGAAGGGCCGGGCCTAACGCTGGACGCCGGACTCCACCAGACCCGGGGCACATCAGTCTCGATCAAACCCGGAACGGTTCAATGTCTTGTTCATGGCTGTCGTTGGGCGCCGGAATGCCGGGGGAGGCCGGCACGGAACCGCCTCCCCCCCCATGCGGTCAGGGGCGAGGCGCGCGACGATCCCGCCGCTGCTCGAGCTCCTCCGCGCTGACCGGGATGAGCATCGGTTGGCCGGGGGCGCAGAACATCGTCACGACGAATGCGGACTCGGCGTCGGCAAGGTTGTTGCCGTCCTGGTAGTGGATGACGTCGCCGCCCGGCTCCCAGAAGGTATCGCCGGCCTTGAGGACGCGCTGCGGCTCGCCCTCCAGCTCGAAGATCATCTCGCCCTTGAGGACATAGCCGTAGGCAGGGCCGGAGTGGCGGTGCGGCGGTGCTCCCTCGCAGCCCGGCGGGAGGGTGACCAGGAGCGTCATCGCCTCGGCACCCTCGGGTATCTGCGGTGCGCCGGGTACGGAGCCGATAACGTCGATCTGGGGCGGCGGTGTGGTCGCGTTGGGGTTCTCGATGTGGTGCGAGTGTTCGGCGCTCATGAGTGTCCTCGCTATTTGTAAATGGTTAAAACCCTCTGCGTCATAAGACACCGTGGAGTCGCGATCTGTGACAGCCCTCACCGCCGTCAGATGGCGACGACGATCCGAGGCCTGGACACCGGCCGTCGAACCCGACGACGAAACCCGCACGGCCTGTCCCCGCACATCTCCGCAGGCGGCACCTCGGCATCGAGGACGCTGGTGTGCTGCGCGCCTCCCTGGCGGCCGAGTCCGACACCACCAGGACGCTCGCGTGGCACGAAGCCGCCCACACCGCCTGGTTCGACGCCGCCCGCGAGCACGCCGCAACTGCCGAACGCGCCGACGGAGCAGCCGCGTTCGCGCAGCGGTACGCCGCTGCGGGGCATCTGTGGGGCGCCGTGGCGTCGAACAGCCGAAAGACCAGGCCACGGGCCATCTGCCGCGAGGTCTGTAAAGCTGCTGGACGGCCAGAGCGGGGGCGTATCCGGGCCGTCCGAGGGTGGTCAGCAGCAACTACAGTCCGTGGCGATGGCCCGCGCAGCCAGGCTCAAAGCTTCTCGGCCTGCTGACGGCCGGGCTCACCGTCTCTGCCACGGTCGGCGAGTCCAGCATCGCCTGAGCTCTGCACCCGATCATCGTTCGTGTGTAGCCGCCCTTGGGCCTACAACATCATGGAGCGAGCCGTGACTCCCCGCTCGTATCGTGAAAAGAGGCAGAGCTGCGGGGCAAGGCAGGGAAGTCATGAAGGTACCGGCGGTCGACTACGCGGCGGTGTTCCGGGCACTTCCCGGGGCGGTGGCGCTGGTGACTCCAGAGCTGATTTACGCGGACGCCAACGCGGAGTTCTTGCGCTTCCGGGGCGTCACCCGCGAGCAAGTGGTCGGTTGCTTCGTGCCCGAGGACCACCCCGAAAAGGACCCCAACGAGCCTCTCCTACTCAAAGTTCTGGCGTCACTGCGCCGCACGGCGGGCACAGGTGAGCGCAGCATCGTGGCGCTGCAGCGCTACGACACGGAGGACCCCGACCAGCCCGGAGTGTGGCAAGAGCGGTACTTCAACATGACCAACGTTCCCGTGCTCGGACCTGACGGGCGGGTGACGCTACTGCTGCACCGGGTGGAGGACGTCACCGAACTCATCCGCGCCCGTGAAGTCGCGCTGACCTTGCAAGAAGCCATGCTGCCCGCTCCCCGCCCGGTCGGCCGGCATCCGGCAGCCGTGCGCTACCGACCCGCGGCCGAGGCGCTGAATGTGGCCGGCGACTGGTACGACCTGGTCGACCTGCCCGGCGATCGCATCGCCGTCGCCGTCGGCGACGTCGTCGGCCACGGCCTACCCGCGGCCGGCGTCATGGGACAACTGCGTAGCGCCCTCACCGCCGCCTCCCTCGTCGCCGAGGGCCCCGCCCGCGCCCTGGAAGTCCTCGGGCTGTACGCCCGCACCGTCGACGGCGCCGAGAACACCACCGTGGCCACGGCATTCATCGACTGGGAGACCCGCACGATCACCTACAGCTGTGCCGGCCACCTGCCACCCGCGCTTATGCAGAGGGACGGAACCGTCGAGTTCCTGGACCAGGCCACCGACCCGCCACTGGCTGCCCGCCCTCAACACGGCCCCCGGATCCAGGCGGCCGCAGCGTTCCGCGAGGGCGCCGTCCTCGTGCTTTACACCGACGGTCTGATCGAACGCCGGGGCGAAGCCATCGACACGGGCCTCGCCCGGCTCGCCGCCTCCCTGGCCCGCCACCAGGCCGACGATCCCGAAGCCCTCGCCGACGCCGTACTCACCGAGCTGCTCCCATCCGGTGACGCCACCGACGACACCGCCCTGGTCATCGTGCGCCTGTGAACCCGGCCCGTTTGTACCTCGCCAACGGCATTGACTCGCTTGGACACGAGTGGCGGCACGTCACGGCGCCCCGGGCAGACCTGGGGCAGCGATGTTCTGCGACGGTGTTTCCACTGGTGGTAGGCAGGTAGCCGCGCGGTCTGTAGATGGGCTGGGTCGGTCTCCGCGCTGTCCAGGGCGGCGGGCTGGGGTGGAGCCGTGGGTTTCAGCGAGGCAGGCTTGTCGCATGAGGTCGCCCTTGCGATCACCCTCGGTGCCAGGAGCAGGCGGTCATAACCGGGTCCTCTTCACGCTGATGCAGTGCGTGCCCTTCTTGATCGCGCTGGCCGTGCTGGTCATCGAGCTCACGCCTGCGCATTTCATCTACACCGGTCCCTTTCTCACTGCGATGCCGGCCCTGGCGGCAGTGACGTTGGGGCCCAAGGGGACCACCGCGGCGGCGGCCCTCGCGTTGGCGATCAGTGTGACCACCGCGACGTACAACGGGGCGTGGGGCACTCTGCAGGTCTACAGCAACTTCCTGGCTCTGATCCTGGTTTCCGTGGCTGGGTTCATCACCAGCCGCGCCATGCAGGAGCGCAGGCAGAGAGAGCTAGACCAGGTCCGAAGCATCGCCGTGGCGGCCCAGGAAGTCGTGCTGCGGCCCGTGCCCGCGCACCTGGGCCCACTGCGGGCCGGCAGCCTGTGCCTCGCGGCTGGGACGGGGGCACGTGTGGGTGGTGATCTGTACGAGGCCGTGCAGACGCGGTACGGCGTCCGGATGATCGTCGGAGACGTCCGGGGCAAAGGACTGTCCGCAGTGCGAGCCGTCGCAGTGGCACTGGGCGCGTTCCGGGAAACCGTGCACTATGAGGACGACCTGGTAGAGGTCATGAACCGCTGCGCGGCTGCGCTGCGACGGGAAGTCGCCGTCCCGGGTGCATATGGTCAGGAGGTTCTGCTGGAAGGGTTCACCACGGCCCTCATCGCGCAGGTGCCGGACGAACCCGTGGTGCAGCTGGTCAACCGTGGACATCCACCACCGCTGCTGCTGCACCAGGGCAGAGCTTCACCACTCCTGCCGAGTTTGCCGTCGCCGCCTCTCGGCCTCGAGGACCTCATCACCGACCTCCCGGAGAAGCCTGAAAGCTATGCGTTCCTCCCCGGTGACCGTCTGCTGCTGTACACCGACGGTGTGATCGAGGCCCGCAACCGCGAAGGCGAATTCTTCGCTCTGCCGGAGGCCGTGGAGGGGTTGGGTGTCGGCTCGAGCCCACCGGAACTCCTGGAGCAACTGCACCAGGCGTTGATCCGTCACACAGGCGGCGACCTGGCGGACGATGTGGCGATGATCCTGGCCGACCGGTGCGACGGCCCACCAGAATCACGTTCCGGTGGGGCAGGCGTGGGGTGACCGTCGCGGGCGGCTGGGAATCCGCAGCTTGGTGGTCGTCCTCCGCGCGGAGTGTAAATCTGCCGTGGTGCCTCAGCCGGGCCGTCTCCGGGCCGTTCGAGGGTGCAGCGGCTGCTTGCGCCCCTTCACATGCGGTCGGCCGGGCGCTTCCATGACGGATCACGGCCAGCCAGTCCCAGAGCGCGGTCAAACAGCGGCGCGGTCGGCGGCACGCTGACCTCATGGCCGAACACCCCGTACTGCCTGGCCATCTCGGCCTTGCCGGCGATGTCCTCGTACAGCACTGCCGCGAGTTCGTCGTCCACGCTCAGCTTCTGCCCGGTGGCCACCGCCAGGTCCCAGCCGTGCAGCAGCCACTCGCCCAGCACGATCCCACCGATGAAGCGGGCCGGCATCCGCCCGCTCCCGGTCAGCGCCGTCTCGCCAGCCCATGCCTCCGGAGCACTCCAGACGGCGGCGGTCGCCGCCGACCGGGCGGCATACGCCTCGGCCCAATCCGGCTCCGCGGTGAAGTCATGCTCCTCCGCCACTTCGTTCGGAGCCTGCGGGGGGTGCTTCAGCCCCGCGGCGTGCCCCCGCACACCGGTGAAGAAGATCAGGTGATTCAGGAGCGAACCGACCTTCAGCTCCGGACAGGGTGTTCGCCCGTCGAACGCGTCCGGCCCGATCCCTCGGACGATGTCCACCGCCGATTCGGCGGCTCGGGCCATCACAGATCTCGTCTCCACGTCATCCCTTCCCCGCTTGCCGTCAGGCACGGTAGACAGGACGACGATGACGGGTATTGAACAAACGCGACAGCGGGCCATCCTCGACCCGCGCACCGCGGCTGAGCGGTTCCGACTCGACCACGAGCCGGCCCCAGCGGATCTGACCCCATTCGTGGACGGGTACTGGATCCTCCACTGGGAACTGACCGAACCACACCGGCAGCAAGTCCTCACTCACCCGGTGGTCCACCTCACCTTCACCACCGGCGGGCAGGCCCACATCACAGGCATCGTCAGCGACACGTTCACCCGAGAGATCTCTGGCACCGGCCGGGCACTCGGCCTGCGATTCCGACCCGGCGGCTTCCGCCCCTTCCTCACTGCCCCGGTGTCCACCCTCACCGACCGAGTCCTGGACATCGAAGAGATCTTCGGCCCGGCAGCGCGGGCAGCAGCAGACGCCATCATCACCGAACCCTGCGTGCCCACCGCGCTCCACCGCGCAGCCACGCTCCTGCGCGACTTCCGGCCCACGCCCGACCCTGTCATCGACAAGGCGGCCAGGCTGGTCGAAACGATCAGCACCGACCCTGCTGTTCTACGGGTGTCCCAGCTGGCCGCGATCGCCGACATGAGCGTGCGCCAGCTGCAGAGGCTGTTCGCCGAATACGTCGGCATCGGACCCAAGTGGGTGATCCGGCGAGCCCGCATGCAGGAAGCCGCCGCACGTGCGGCCACCGACCCGCAGGACTGGTCCGCTCTCGCCGCCGAACTGGGCTACGCCGATCAAGCACACTTCACCCGCGACTTCACCGCATCCATAGGCACCTCCCCGGCGAAGTACGCGTCTTCAGTGGGACGCCGGAACGACTCCTGAAGTACCCGACCCTGCCCCGTTCACATAGAGTTACGGAGTAGAAGTTGTCCGTGCCCCAGCCGTGCCCGAACTCCCTCAGCTGGTGGACAGCGCCCGCTGACTTAATGAAGGTCATGGACTCCGCCGACCTCAGTTACTGTCTGGGGGCCCGAGAGCCGGGCGCAGTGACGGGGGGCCGCCGCCGTGTCGATACGCGAGAACTTCGCCAAGCTCTTCAAGACCACGACCAAGACTCCTGACGGCGACCCGTTCGTGGTAGAGCGCCCGTGCCAATGCTCGCCGGAGTGGCCCGGCTTGGAGACGACGGCGAACGGGCACATGCTTCCGGCTCAGCCCTCCAGCCACTACAGCGTTCTCACGAACCCCGAGGTCGGTCCGTTCGTCGCACGCTGCACCGGTTGTCACGCTCGCTATCCCAACCCTTGGGTGATCCCGCAGGGCGCGCCGATGCCTTTCGACTGGGCTCGTGAGGCTCCGCCGACCGCGTAAGCGCCGAGCAGGCTCAGTATGGGGAGAGACGCACTCGCAGCCGGGAAGGCCGGGAGAAGGCCACGTGTGCCCCCTGCGTGCCCGATCGGACGGCCATAGGCGGGGAACAGCGGGGAACGTCGGCGAGTCGCTCGGAGACTCGCAGGTCAGCGTCTTGCCAGGTCAGCCCGATTCCAGTTACGCGATCTTCCAAACTAGGGTCCCCCCCCGCGCGTCATTCCACTGACAGGATCGGCTCATGACCGAATACGCCTGGCCCAACGATCCCTCCCCTGAACAAGTCCGCCGAGAGTGGTCAGCAACCGTGGCCGCGCTCCCCGTAGGCACCCGCATCACTGGTCAGGTCATCGGTCGCCGGCCCTTCGGAGTCTTCATTCGCATCGACGATGCGCCGAACGCGCTCGGGCTGGCAGATATTGGCTCCATGTCGTCCGGTGCAAGCCTTCCAGCGCTGGGAGCTCAGGTCAGTGGCGAGGTCGTTTGGCACACCGACCACAACCACCAGGTGAGGATCAGACTCAGCGAGTGGATCGATCACAACTGAGTCGGTTGTCGGTGCGCCTAGCCCCGGTTGGGGTGTTACAGCAGCGCGAGCCACGCGAATGTGCGCGTGGCGAGCAGTCGCTTTGAGGCGCAGCGATCATCGTGCAGGCGCCGCAGCGGGTCTTGCCATGTGGGGCAGGTGTGGGGCGACTGGTCGGTTCCAGCGCGCGAGTGCTGATCAAGCCGCGCCGCTGGCGCGGTCTGTAAAGCTGCTCGCTCATCCTCGACGTCCGGCGATGCGAAGCGAGTGAACCGCCACGGGACGGAGACGCCGCTGAGTGGGCGGACACCGATGCCGTGGGATCCGGGGCGGCCTGTTGCCGCCGACGCTCCCTCGCCCGTCTGGGTAACTACGGTAGATTCCGGCAGTGCACCTACCACTGCGAAGCCTGATCTGGACGAGGATGGGTGGCCAGCGGCTGCCGAACATTCGAGGACGATCCCTTTATTGGTCACCCTGAGTAGTCGATTCTGACTCTTCTTCCTCCTCCATGATGCGGATGCCGTCGTGAGTCAGCGAGACGGTGGCGGGGGTGTTGTGCGATGTCCAGTCGACGGTGATCAGTCCTTCGCCGACGAGGAAGGCGCAGGCCGCGGTGAGATCTTCGTCGGGTACGTGGAGCTCGTCGCGGAGTGTCGCTCCACCGACCTCGGGGCGATTGCATTCGACGGCTCCGTACAGAGATCGGAGAACCGCTTTGCGGTAGGCCTTGCGTTCACGGAGTGTCGTCATGGCTGTCGCTCCAGGGCTTGTGGCCGACGGTGCGGGCGACGTTGGGGTCGGCGGCTTCGCGTTCTCACCGTCCGGTCACACCTCGTCACTGGGATCGTGTTCCGCGAAGGATGATGCGCTCGAGGTCAGCCAGGATCCTGCGGACTGCGCGGTATGAGCGGTGTCAATGATGAGGTGGAGACGGGTCGCCCCTTCGCGGCCGGCTGGGTAGCTGCGTTGTTCGGTCGAAGAGAAGCAGCAACGCAGTACTTGGGCGACGCGACGGGCGACCTCTGGCGTTGCTGCGATGATGCGGACCTCAGCATGGTCTGGGGAGGGCAAGGGTTCATGATCCATGGCGTACCTCCGGCAGGCGTGTTGAGGGCGCACAAGCAGTCACCGGAATCCTGGGGCCCGCGTGCCACTACGCCTCCACGCACGCCTCTTCCTGCACGTACGTCCCTTCTTGAAGCGTATGCCCACGCCTGTCGTCGCTGCTTTTTGGACCCGGGACCCCGCGCTGCGGCGTCCCGGTGGAGGACCGCCGTCACTCGGGCCGAAGCGGCATGCGGTGATGGTGGGTGCACCGCTCTGAGCTGGTCGCTTGCCGACAGCGGGTCTTTCACGCGATTCCCGGTTGCCCTTCTGGCTTCCCGGCGGCTTCGCCGCTGAACCCGGCCTCGGCGAGAGCCAACATTTGCGGGGCTGTCAGGCGGATCTCGGGGTCGGTGGCGGCATCCAGCAGCCAGGGTGGCCGTTCCAAGAGGCTGAACGGGTGGGATGACCAGCAGTTGCCACCGATGCACGGTGCCGACGTCCAGGACGATGGCATGCGCCTCGAAATCGACGTCTGTAAGGGCCACCTCGATCGCGTGGCCAGGCGTCATGACGGTACGAGGTGCGGCGGGCCAAGCGGCGGTGCCGACGGTGACGCGCGTGACGGTGCCGAATCCCGGGTCGAGCGAGCCGACCAGCGCGGGCAGCTCCAGTGCTAGCTCGTCGGGCCGTCGTACGTCGCCAGCAGTGGTCGTCGAACGATCTCGTGCCTCTGGCCGACCTCGCCGAGGGCGGCGCTCACCAAGTCGGCCTGAGCTGCAAAAGCCTCATGGCGCGCACGTTCTTGGCCTGGGAACGAAGCTGATTGGACGGGATCTCCGACTGACGGTGCCCGGAGAGCCCGGCGGCGCACGCTTCCGGACTCCGCCGCGGCCGCGTAACACGTGAGCTGCTCCCTAAACTGGCCGCCGACCAGCTAGAACTCCGTCCATGGCCCGACACTCATGGCATCGCGCGGATCGCGATCCTGCACTTGTCCGGCCTGGGTAACAGAGCTCTAGGCGGTCTACCTGGGGCATCCATGGGGCGCCTTAGCAGTGAGCCACGAAACGTGCAGGCCAGCACCCCGTAGCCGCGCGGCCTCTAAATCTGCCGGCTCAGCCTTCCCAGGTTCGAATCCTGGCGCCGACACGCTAGTGGGAATCGGTCCCTGACCAGCAAGTCTGGTCGGGGGCCGCTCTCGTTCTCGGCTCACGTGAGTTCCCACCGTTCCCCCGTCCGTTCCGGCACGGTCGTGGCACGCCCGGTGACCTTGATCACTGGCCGGCTGGCTGCCTTGGCCGCGCCAGGGAAGTGCGTCTTGTGCGACTCATCGCCGTTGACAGCAGTGGTCGTGCCCGCCAGGGACTCGATCACCCTCCGTGCCCGTACTCGGCGACCCCGACGACAACCGGTGGTGCCAGTTCTTTCGCCGCTCCCGCGCCTGACCGGTGAGGTCGGGTATCCGGACCCCGGCGTATGTGCGATCGGCAGACAGTCGCACTGACGGCTTTCGATCAAGTGCTTGCCGGCGGTGAGGCGGCGAGTAAGGGCCGTGCCCGGCTCACCGTGTCCTGGTGGAAGTGGTGAGCCAAGGCTCTCCCGTGCGGCGGCCTGCCGTGGCTGGCCCTGTCATCTGCGCGGATGTCCGGGCCAGTTGTCGTCGTCTGAGGGCGCCGGTTCGCTTCGCACGGCCCGGTGTCGGTTCTGGCTTCGGGACAGGGCCTAGCCGTCGAAGCCGTCTCGGACAATGCGGCGGGCCACCGCGACGCGGGCCCCGGCGAGTTCAGCGTTGATCCGCTGTTGCCGTTCGTCGTCCGTCGCCACGGCAGCGGGTGCGGGTGGGCCGGCGAGCAGACACGTCGCTGCCGCTCGTACTCGTACTCGGGGATCGATGCCATGTGTGCTCTGAGCCGCTCCCAGATCTCCTCCGGCTTGGCCTCGACCGTGCGGGCGCCGCGCGGTCCGGCGAGGGCGGTCTGGCCGGCCTCGCGCCGGAGGGCGACGGCGGCGGAATCCGTGACCAGCAGCCGGTCCACCAGGCCCACCGCCGCCTCGGTGGACGCCGCGCGGGCGGCCTCGCGGTCGGCAAGGTACTCGGCTCGCTGGGCGGCCCGCAGCGTCAGGTGGTCCAGCAGCGTCAGAACGCCCTGGAGGAGCAGCCGGGGCACGATGTAGAGCAGGTTGACGAGCATTTCGACGGCGGACGGCTTGGCTATCGGGATGAAGTAGTAGTGCCAGGTGGTCAGCGAGCGGTACGCCGTCGACAGCACCAGACCTTGGCGTGTGTCGCCGGTGCTGCAGTGGGCGAGTTCGTGGCCGAGCAGTGCGATCCTCTGCTGCGGCGTGAGGATCTCCCACAGGGGCAGCCCCAGCGTCAGCGGTCGCCGCCCGCGCACGCCATGGGTCATGACGCTCGCGTTGACCTGCGCGTCGACCCTGACCTCGTCGACACCGCGGGTGCCGACCACCCGGGCGACCTCGTCGACCAGCGCGTAGAGCTCGGGCGCATCGCCACGGTGCAGAACCTGGTCTGTCTTGGGCAACCGCGCGGCCCGCGGTCTGAAGGGCCACGCGACCCCGAGGAGGGTAGTCCCAGCACCATGCCCATGTCGCCTCATCCGCGCACCAGCCACCAGAGGCCGCCGAAGACGAGGGCCACGGTGACGCCTGCCGTGTACGGCGAGGGCGATGGCGATGGCGAGCAGCGAGGAGGCGTCGCGCCGGGCGCGCAGGCTTCCGCCGGCCGTCACCTCCGCCAGGAGTTTCTCGCCGTGCCGTCGCGACAGGACACGCCGCGCCCTGTCCAGCCGGTTTTGCTCCTGGTGCGGCGTTTCCGGGTCCACGTTCCAGTCACAGACCGCGCACCAGGCGACGTATCTGCTGTCCGCGGATCTCGGCCCCACACTCCGGGCACGACCGAGAAATCTCCTCGGCGGTGCGCACGGCTGCGCCCTCCCCCATCCCCGTGACCCCTCCCCAGAAGCCTGTCCATGAGACTCCGAGTCGATCATTGGAGGCCGCCCACGTAAAGGCCAATCGTGGCGGTCAGGTCCGTCCGTGATTCAAACGAAACCGTCCAGCTCAAGTGGGTGATCGGGGCCGTCTCGCCCGTTGCTCGGCCGAGTTGCCGAGCCGTCTCCACAACGCTCGCGTCAGCTGCTTGCGGCGGTGCCGCCCCCGCGGCGTAGACGTGCCAGGTGCCGACAAGTTCCCCGTCAGGCCCGGCTACGGCTGGTGGTGGTGCTTACACACGACCGGCGGCAGCATGCTCCGCTTCGTAGCACAGTCCGCATGTCATTCGTCTGGCTTCGGGCATGTGGGTGGAGGAGCCGGGCGGGCCGGGAAGCGGGTCGCTGGTGACATGCAGGTGCCCGCCACAGATCCCGGCCCCGCACCGAGCGCAAGCGGCTACAGCAATAGGCGCGCCTGGTGGGACGGTCGAAGCACGACTCTCGGCAACGCAGTCAAAGCAATGCATGACGGCTTGCCTTTCTGGGTCATGAAGCCTTGCCGATCCAAATATCCTAGGTTCGACTCCTCTAGGGCGCGCTTTAGGTCTGTCGTTGAGAAGTCACGGACCGTTGTCCGAATTGGGGAAGGTCCGATCTCCAACCACTGGAAGCCACTGGAAGTAAGACCCCAAGAGGTTTCAGAACGCTCTGCAAGTCCTGACCCCTCTTGTTCAAGCCCTGCTGCAGCACAACCAGGTCACCGACCTGGTGAATGCGTCCCCGCCCCCACGTGCTCGAGGCGAGGTCGGAAAGGGCTCACGGGGCGCTGCCCTGCTCGGCCTGGTCGAAGAACTTCATGGCCATGAAGCCGTGCGCATAGCTGCCACCCGCGCGCAGTGCCGCGGCGATCATGACGGTCTCCGCCAGTTCCTGCTGGGTCGCGCCCGCGGAATGCGCGGCCTTGGTGTGCGCCTCGATGCAGTACGCGCACTGGGTGGTCAGCGCCACGGCCACGGCCATGAGTTCGGTGTGCTTGGGAGCGATGGCCTTGTTGGTGCCGCGCAGGACCTGTGTGTCCCAGGCCATGAACGTCTTGAAGGCATCGGGGGCGCCGGCGCGTATGTGCTTGGCGTACTGGTGGTCGGTGTGCTCGTGGTAGGACACGATGCGCTCCTGTGATGTCGGCCGACGGGGTGCGGGACGTGGTGGCGTCCCACAGTCGGGTGGGTGTCTGGGGGAGCGGGCGGGTGACGGCCGGTCAGTAGATGTTGCGTCCGGCCCTGACGCCGCCGTCGACGTCCCAGGTGGCGCCGGTGACCCAGTCGGCCTGGTCCGACAGGAGGAAGGCCACGGCGGGAGCGACGTCGTCAGGGGTTCCGACGCGGCCGAGAGGGTGGAAGCTGTTGAACCCGTCGAGCGTGGAGTCGATTTCGTCCTTGGGGATGAACGCCTCGTAGATGGGGGTTCGGACCACGGCAGGGGCCACGGTGTTGACCCGGATGCCGTGCGGGGCGAGTTCCATGGCCAGGTGCTGGGTCAGGGAGTGCAGGCCGGCCTTGGCCACGGAGTACGCCGAGGACGGTGTCGCGGCCATGGCCTGGTGCGCCAGCATGCCGCCGATGTTGACGACGGCTCCCTTGTTGCCGCGGGCGATCATGTTGCCGGCGACGGTCTGGGTCACGAAGTAGAAGGCTCGGGTGATGGCCTGGTAGCGGTCGTAGTCGTCCTGGGCGTGCTCCAGGAAGGACTTGGGCTCGAAGACACCGGCGGCGTTGACGAGCAGGGTGGCGTCGGCGTGCTGCTCGGTCAGCTCGTCGCGCAGGCGATCCACCGCGGCGCGGTCGAACAGGTCGGCGGCCAGGCCGACGGCGTTTCCGAATTCGGCCAGCTCGGCCGTGGCCTTGGCGGCGCTGGTCTGGCTCCGGCCGGTGACGACGGAACTGCCACCGCCCTGAAGGACACGGCGGGCGGAAGCCAGCCCGATACCGCTGGTACCGCCGATGACGATGACCTTCTGCCCGGTGAAGTCGGGAGTGTTGCTGGGCATGCGTGTGCTCCTCGATGCGTGTTCTGCACGGATCGCAGCGAGCCGTACGGGCTCGCGCTTGGGTTGTTTCTGGATAACCGGATAAAAGGGGGATGTGGAAATGACGTACGCCCAGAGGCAGTGGGCGAGTGCTCATCCTGAGCGCCGTAGATTCGCTTTGTGCTTGTGCTGCGCAAGCGCCATGTCGAAGGTGGCCGAGTCACTTATGAAGAGCGTGAAGCTCTGCGTGCCGGACACCGGGTCGCCGGATGAGTGTCAGATGAATTGAAGAGGTTTGGCTCGGGTGACGGCCCGGGCCTTCGGTATTAACTGATCCCCGAATGTCCGGGAACGTCTCAGACTGTAGGGCGCTCCATGCGGCTCCGGTAGAGGATCAGGGCGAATGCGGGTATAACGGGTCGCTATACCGCAGAGATGAGAATCGTCATCGTGAACATCGAAGCGTTGCGCTACGCCCAGGCCGTCTCCCGCACGAAGTCCTTCAGCGCGGCCGCGCGGGCTTACGGGGTGACGCAGCCGGCCCTGTCGAACGGCGTGGCACGGCTGGAGGAGGAGCTCGGCATCAAGCTCTTCGATCGCTCACCGCGCGGAGTCAAGCCCTCCGCACATGGCGCGCGGATCCTGCCGCTGATCGACGACGTCCTCGACGACCTCGACACTCTTCTCGCCGAGACCCAGCGGCTGGCCCGTCCGGTCACCGAAGCGATCCGCATGGGCGTGTCACCCCTGATCGGGGCCGACCTGGTCGCCCGGACGTTCCAGGCCGCCCGTGGCCTGACGCGTCCACGCGACCTGGTCCTGCGGGAGGGGGATCTCGAGCCCCTGACCAGCGACCTCCAGGCAGGCCGCCTGGACATCGTCCTCGTCCCGGCTGTGGCGGGGATGCCCACGTTCCGGCACCGCGTCATCGCCCGCGAACCGGTGGTCGTGATCGACCCGGCCGCCTCCGGGGACGACAGCCCGGTCGAACTCAAGGCCGTGGCCGACGCCGCCTACATCCTCGGGCCCAGTACCTGCGGACTGACCACCTTCACCACCGAGCTCTTCCAAAGCGACGACCTGGCGCTGCGTACGTACCCCGGCGAAGCCGCCAGTTTCCGGGCGGTGGACGAGTGGGCGGCGATAGGCCTGGGTGCGGCACTCCTGCCCCGCTCCAAGATCACACACGAGCACACGAGCTGCCGTCCCCTCCTCCAGGCGGGGAAACCCGTCGAGATCGCCTACGAGGCCGTCTGGGACTGCGACACCCCCCTCGGGGCTGACCTGGAGGAATTGGTCACGGCACTCACCGCGGCCGGAGAGGCCCCGGCCCCGCAGGTCGGGTCCGCTCCCGCGACGCAGTGATGAGTGGGGCCTCCACCGGACACACGCGCCTCGGCACAGCAGTCCGAGCGACGTGGTGCCGAGCACGGAAGGAGCGGTGCCGAGCACGGAAGGATGGGGCTGTTCCTTCCGCATGCGCACCAGCCGCGCTCGGGGCAGACCGGCATGGCGCTTATCGGCCGCCTCCCTGAGCTCCTGAGCTCCCCTTACGAGTGCCCGTGCCCGATTCCGGGCGTCCTGCAGCTCTTCGGCTGCGGCAGTTGGCGGAGACGTCGATGCCATCGATTTCACAGGTGACGCATCGAGTCCCAGGTCTCCACCTGCTCCACCGATATCGCGTTCTCTCGGAATTCGATTCCATGAAGGTGAAAAGAGATGGATCTGAACTCGAAGCCATCGTGCTGCCCGTCTCCGACGTCGTTCGGGCCAAGAACTTCTACGAGGCGGCGGGATTCCGCTTGGATGTCGACAACACGTTCAGTGACGACTACCGGTTGGTGCACTTCACGCCGCCCGGCTCCGCGTGCTCGATCCTCTTCGGCAAGGGCATGATCTCCGCCGACCCCGGCTCCGCCCAGGGCCTGTACCTCGTCGTCTCGGATGTCGAAAGGCGCGCGCGGAGCTCGTCGGCCGCGGCATCGACGTGAGCGAGGTGGTCCACGACGCCGGAGGACTTCTCCACCATGGCCACGAGTCCGGAGACGCCGTCCACCGCGGCGCAGGCCAGGAGCGGATCGCCGGCCCGCACCCCGACCGCACCTCCTATGCCTCCTATGCCACCTTCAGCGACCCGGACGGCAACGGTTGGGTGCTTCAGGAGATCACGGAACGTCGGCCCGTCCGCTGACATTTCGCCAGGTGGCACGGCACGGGCTGCGCCGATGCCCCCGCTCAAGCGTCCATCTAGTCAGCGCAGCCCGGGACGGCGCCGGAGGGTCGGCAGTTGTCCGGTGTGTTGCCGACGATGGAGCTACCCATCAGGTCGACGGTGCTGCCGGGATTCTCGAAGATGCCGCCGCCTTCGAGCACCGCGCTGTTGCCCAGCACGGAGCTGCTGGTGAGGGTCGCGGTGCCCGCGCCGTTGTAGAGCCCGCCACCCCGGGAGTCGGCAGCGGTGACCTTGTTGGCCGCGAGGCTGGAGGAGTTGACGTCAAGTGTGGCGAAGTTGCGGATCCCGCCGCCTTCGTCGGCTGCGCTGTTCCCGCTGATGGTGCTGGAGTTGACGGTGAGAGAGCCGGCGAGGTTGAAGACGCCGCCGCCGACGTCGGCGGTGTTGTTCTGCACGCTGCTGCTGCTGATCGTCCCGGTGCCGACGTCATAGACACCACCTCCCTCGGCTTGGGCGGAGTTGTTCCGCACGTAGCTGGACTGCATGAGCAGGGTGCCGAGATTGTGGATGCCGCCGCCGTGGTGGGCCTCGTTGCCCGACACGATCGTGGAGCGGACGGTGACGCTGCCGCCAAGGGTGTACAGGCCTCCGCCGCCCCAGTTGACGGCGTTGTTCCTGACGATGCTGCTGGAGATCGTGGTGCTGCTGCCTCCGAAGGACGCGACGGCGCCGCCCTCGTGGGCGGTGTTGCCGGTCAGGATGCTGTTGTTGACGGACAGGACGCGGCCGGCGTCGACGAGGACGGCGCCGCCGTACTCGTCACCGAGGTGTCCGTTGCGCAGGGTGACGCGGTTGAGGGTGAGCTCGCCGTCCGTGCCGCCGACTTCGAAGATGCGGAAGTTCGGGGTGAGGGGTGCGGCGGCGCGTTCGATGACGGAGTTGGAGCCGTTGATGGTGATGGGCTCGGTGATCACCGGTAGCCCGTTCGGTCCGCTGCCGCCGGTGGGAGGCTCGATCTTGTCGAGGGAGTAGACGCAGTTCGGCGCCAGGTCGATGGTGCCGCCGCCCGCCAGATCGGCGGTGTCGATGGCGGCTACGAGGGCGGCTTCGTCGCAGGTGATCGGTGCGGCGTAGGCGGGGGCGGGGAGTACGGCCAGCCCGAGGGCCAGCGTGATGGCGGCGAGTGTGCCGCCGGCTTTGGGTGCGAAGTGCACGGAAGAGTCCTTATGGCCGTGGGGGAGCCTGGTTGGATCCCACCGGTGAATCGGGGGATCTCCTCGCGTCCGAACGCTAAGGGAGGTGTTCTAAGGGGAGCCGGTTGTCCCGGCGACGGCCGGAATCTGACCCTCTGACGGCGTATCAGATCTCACCCGCCTGGTGATCTTGGCGCCTGATGGCCACCTCGTTGATCAATGTCGGGAGGAGAGAGGTGACTCACGTCAAGCACTGGGCGCCGCCCGTGACCTGCACGTGAGCCGTTCGTCAGCTCGGGTCTGGATCACTGAAGCAGGCGTGGACCGGTGGCCGGGGGGCCGGTGACGTGTGCCTGCGCCTGGGTGTCGGACTCCTCGGCCTCGATGAGCGTCCGGCCCCGTCGTCCGGCCGGCATGGCCGGACGACGGGGCCGGACGAGAGCGTTGTAAGACCAGGTCAGGGCCCATCCCGAGGTGGCGTCTGGCGCGCATCGTGTCGGCCATGCGCGGCTGCCGTGAAGGGTGTGACCCGGATGTGACGTACCCAAGTGGCCGGCTTCACGGGAGCGTTGGTCCTGCAACCATCTGCCGTCACCCGTGACACAGCAGCCGCACAGACCGCTGAAGAGAGTGACCCCGGGCGGGGTCTGGCGCCTGGACTCCGGGGGGAGGCCGGCGCCGTCGTGCGGGGTCAGGCTCGCCCCCTCGCGGTGGGCCTGCCCCCGCATGCGAGCCGAAAGCCGGCCTGGGCGCCCCACACGTGGCAGGGCGCCCAGGCCTATGTAGCGGTGTCGCCGACCGCAGCTTCGGTCCGCCGCCGCTCCGGTCGAACCGGAGCGACCCGGCCACATCCCTCTCGTCCCAGGCCGCCAGGGCGGCGCGCTCCCGGCACACGCTCAGATCGTGCAGGCTGTGCGCGGTGCCGAGGGCGGATCCCCCGACCCGTGTGCCGGGTTCGCGCCGGGCCAGGCAGGGAACGCAGGGAGTCACCGGGCAAGGGGTGCGATCGGCTCCCGCTCAGGAGCAGAGATTCACGTGCCGGACGGCCAGGACGTGCCCCGCCGCCTCGATGAGGCGGCTGCGGGCGAGGTGTCCGCCGGCCACCGCATTGGTGATCGCCGTGGCGATCGAGGACGTTTGGGAGCTGACATTGGTCCCCAGGTCGAACATGACCATGTCGGCACCGGAGCGCAGGGCCTGGACGGCGGCGGAGGAGACGCTGAAGCCGGCGGCGGAGATCGCCTTGGCGCTGAGCGAGTCGGTGACCACCAGCCCCTTGAAGCCCAGCTTGCCGCGCAGCTCGTAGCTGATGGCGGTGGGGGACAGGCTCGCCGGATTGGTGCCGAGGCCCGGCACGATGTTGTTGGAGACCATGATCGCCGGGGCGCCCGCCTTGATGGCCGCTGTGAACGGCGGGAGGCCCACCTTCTGCAGGGTGGGCCAGGGCAGGGTGCGGGCGGGGCCGAAATCGGAGTTGTAGGTGGAGCCACCGAGGCCCGGGAAGTGCTTGACGACGGGTATCACGTGTCCGTCGCGCAACCCGTTCATGTACGCGACACCGTCCTTGGAGACCACCGAGGTGTTGCCGCTGAAGGACCGCCATCCGTCGGGGTTGGTCCGGCCGGGGGCCACGTTCCTGCCGTCGACGTCGACCACCGGTGCGAGGTCCATGTTCACCTGGGCGGCGGCCATCTTGGCGGCGACCTTGGCGACGTTCTGCTGGATCTGGGCCGGGGTCCAGTGCGCGCCCATGTACGAGGGCCAGGGCAGGTTTCCGACGAGGTTCGACATGCGCTGGATGCCGCCGCCCTCCTCGTCGGTCATCACCAGCAGGCCCAGGCGGCCGGGTACATGGGACTTCAGGGTGGTCAGCCGGGAGCCGAGATCGGACGGCGCCTTGCTGCCGAACAGCAGCACACCGCCCGCACCGGCGCTCACCTCGGAGGTGACGTCGGACACCGAGGTCTCCGACACCGGGACGGCGATGGTCAGCATGGCCAGCCGGCGGTTCGACCACGCGGTCAGCTTCGTGGTGTTGGTGCACGCGGTGGCGGTGGCGGCGAGGTCCGGAGCGAGGGACGAGGGGGAGAGGGAAGGAGCGCCGGACGGGGCGAGGGAGGAGGGCACGCCGGACGGGGCGAGAGCCGAAGACGAGTGGGAAGGTGCGGCGGGCGAGGCGAGGGATGTGTCGGGGCCACTGGGGTGCGGGGCCGCCTTGGGGGTACCTGTGCCACAGCCCGCCAGGAGCACTGCCGCCACGGCGGCAGCGGCGCTCAGTCTGCGTGTGGTCGTGGCCCGGCCGGGGAGCCGCGGCGGCACTGTCGCGCTTCTGCGGTCACGGTACGACGGGGGATTCATCGCCTGGCCTCCTTTCGGGAGGCGCGACGGTTCCCGTCGCGCCCAGGGCCGTATGAGCATGAGGTGGGCTTCACGAAGCGTGAGATGCGCACCGGCCCGCATTTGTTCGCTGATCATCGCTCGGCCTACCAGGATCGCGCCTCGCGGAGTCGGCCGGAAGCCCAGCCGATGTGAGGGGGGCCACTCAGGGCTTGCCTCGACCGTGTAGGTCTGCAAGGCGCCTCTGCCGTTCTTCGCCAATGCGTCGGCGGTGCGCCGCGCCCGCGAGGGGCTGCGGCGCACCGCCGGATGGAGCGTGCGCGGCGCCGGCCCCTGGGGGGCCGGTCACGTACGCGCAGACGGATGGTCAGCGGTGTCGGCGGCCCCAGGAGGCGATGTCGACGGTGCGGCCGTGGTCGTTGCGCAGGACGGCGGTGTCGGAGTGGTTGTCCCACGCGTAGTGGCGGCGGTCCTGGAAGAGGTCGGTGCGGGTGTCGTGGCCGATGCCGGTGTGGACGCGGACCGTGGCGCGGGCGCCCAGGCGGTAGTGGTGGAAGGTGTAGGTGTGGTGGTCGCGGCCCGACAGCGTCCATCCGCCGAGGTTGACCGCGTGGCGGGTGGTGTTGGTGATCTCCACCCATTCGCGGTTCAGGGAGCGGTTGGAGCCGTCCTCACGGCCGGGGGAGTCGTACTGCACCCGGCTGATCCGCACGTCGGGCCGGTGCTGCGGGGCCGGGTGGCCGGCGGCGGACGCGGGCAGTGCCGCCACCCCGCCCAGAGCGGCGGTGGTGAGGACAACGGCGGCCAGACGGCGGGCAGTCGTGGAAGTGGACACAGGTTCCCCCTGCATGGTGCGGGCACGCCGTGCGCGGCAAGGCCGCGCACGGACTGTGCGATGTACGGGTGCATGGCCGGGATGGCCGCGCACTCACACCGTGCCGCCCGGGTGCCGGAGATGTGCGTGAAACGTGAACCGTGTTACGTAATGCCCATATCCTTATGATGCTTGCCTGTATCGACCATTTATTCGGCGAGCGCGCCAGGTTGACGCCACGTCGAGTCAACCGCCCTTGCCGCTTCTGGCCTGCGGCACTCGTGCACCACGGTCCGCCACCCCGGCCTCGTTCCAGGCGTCACCCGAAAGTGAGTAACGGCCAGTCGGATCGTGCTGACCTGGGCGAAGGAGCCTTTCTGGCGTCCGAGGCCGACCTGCCGGCCGGGGGCGTGGGCGGTCGGTGAATGACGCGCAGGGTCCGGTGGTCGGTACGTCCGCGGCCTTGCAGCCGTGCGGCCGACGGCAGTGGCGAGCGTCCGGTCGGTACGTCTCCGGCCATGCGGCCATGCGGCCATGCGGCCATGCGGCCATGCGGCCATGCGGCCATGCGGCCATGCGGCCATGCGGCCATGCGGCCATGCGGCCATGCGGTCCTCGGTAGCCGGTGAGCGTCGCTCGAGCCGGCCGTCGATTCACTGGCCGCAGGCGCATCCCGTCACTGCCGTGTCCTCGGTGGCCTGGCTGGTGCAGCAGTCGTCACCCGTGGCCGCGGGATCGGCGCTCTTGCCGAGGGTGTCGGCGTCGCCCTTGACGACGTAGACCTCCCAGGGCTCCTGGCCGGGTCCGTGGACCCACACCTTGTCCTGCAGGGCGTAGCAGCAGGAGGTGTCGTTCTCCTCGAAGGTCGCGAGGCCCGCGTCCTTCAGGCGACCGGTGGCCGCGTTGACCTGCTCGGTGGACTCGACCTCGACGCCGAGGTGGTCCAGGCGGGTCTCCTGGCCGGGCTCGCCCTCGATCAGGACGAGCTTGAGTGGGGGTTCCGCGATGGCGAAGTTGGCGTAGCCCTCGCGCCGCTTGGCGGGCTCGGTGCCGAAGAGCTTCGAGTAGAAGGTGATCGACGCTTCGAGGTCGCTGACACGCAGCGCGAGCTGAGCACGGGACATGGCAGGGCTCCCATCGGCTTGCATTGATGTATGTCGATGCAAGCTTGTGGCTTGGATCGAAGGATGTCAACATAGACGTATGTCGAAGCAAGAACTTGTGGTGCTCGGGCAGACCGATGAGACCGGCGCGTGCTGCCCGGGGCTGACGGCCGCGCCCCTGGACGAGGACCAGGCCGCCGAGCTGGCGAAGCTGTTCAAGGCACTGGGCGACCCCGTACGGCTTCGTCTGCTGTCGTTGATCGCTTCACGGGCGGGTGGCGAGGTCTGCGTGTGTGATCTGACCCCGGCCTTCGACCTGTCCCAGCCGACGATCTCGCATCACCTGAAGCTGCTGCGTCAGGCGGGTCTGATCGACTGCGAGCGCCGGGGCACTTGGGTCTACTACTGGGCGCTGCCCGCCGCGCTCGACCGGCTCGCCGTGTTCCTCAAGACGTCGCAGACGGCCGAGGTGCCCGCGTGAGCGTCTCGCTCGGGCGTAGGGCCCTCGCCGAGGCCGTGGGGTCGGCCGCCCTGGTCGCGGTGGTCGTCGGCTCCGGGATCCAGGCCACCGGACTGACCCGCGACGTCGGTCTGCAACTGCTGGCCAACTCACTGGCCACGGTTTTCGGGCTGGGCGTGCTCATCGTGCTGCTCGCGCCCGTCTCCGGCGCTCATTTCAACCCGGTCGTCACGCTCGCGGCCTGGTTCACCGACCGCCGTGGCGAGGGCGGGCTGACCGTACGGGACGTGATCGCGTACGTTCCGGCGCAGATCGCGGGAGCGGTCACCGGTGCCGTCGTGGCTGACGCGATGTTCGGCAAGCCGCTCGTGCGGTGGTCCAGCCATGATCGCTTCGCCGGTCACCTGTGGCTGGGCGAGGTCGTCGCGACCGCCGGACTCGTCCTGCTGATCTTCGGGCTGGCCCGTACCGGTCGCGCCCACTTCGGCCCCGTCGCGGTGGCCTCCTATATCGGCGCGGCGTACTGGTTCACGTCCTCCACCTCGTTCGCCAACCCGGCGGTCACCATCGGCCGGACCTTCACCGACACCTTCGCCGGCATCGCCCCCGGCTCACTCGGGCCCTTCATCGCCGCGCAACTGCTCGGCGCCGCGCTGGGCCTGGGGCTGGTGATCGCGCTGTTCGGACGCCCGGCACCCGCGCAGACCAGCACCGCCCCACTCCAGGGCGAACCCGGACTCGCCGCCCCCACACTCCCCTGACCGGCCTCCGCCCAGAAAGACACCCCGCCATGAACATTCCCGCCGCCGAGCGCCCCTCCGTGCTGTTCGTCTGCGTCCACAACGCCGGGCGCTCCCAGATGGCCGCCGCGTTCCTCACTCACCTCGCGGGCGACCGCGTTCAGGTGCGCTCCGCCGGGTCCGCGCCTGCCGACACGGTCAACCCGGCCGTCGTCCGAGCGATGTCGGAGGTGGGCGTCGACATCTCGGCCGAGGTGCCCAAGGTGCTGACCGTTGAGGCCGTCCAGGCGTCCGACGTGGTCATCACGATGGGCTGCGGCGACACCTGCCCGGTCTTCCCCGGCAAGCGCTACCTCGACTGGGAGCTCCCCGACCCGGCCGGACAGGGCGTCGAAGCCGTCCGCCCCATTCGCGACGAGATCGAGAAGCGTGTCCGCGGCCTCCTCGACGAGATCGCTCCAGCGGAGTGAGCGTGAGGACGGCAAGCGGGGTTCGCATCGTGGCCATGGGCCTCGAACACGCCGATGAGGTCCTGACGATCTACCAACTCGGCATCGACGAGGGCGACGCCACCTTCGAGACCACCGCGCCCACCTGGGAGCACTTCGACGCCGCCAAGCTGCCTCAGCACCGGCACGTCGCCGTCGACGAGGCGGGCAAGGTACTGGGCTGGGTCGCTGCCGTGCCGGTGTCCGACCGATGCGCGTATGCCGGCGTCGTCGAACACTCGGTGTACGTGCACCCCGAGGCCCGCGGCCGGGGAGTCGGTTCGGCACTCCTGCGGGCGCTGATCGGCTCGACCGAGGCGGCGGGCGTCTGGACGATCCAGTCCGGCATCTTCCCCGAGAACACCAGCAGCCTCGCCCTGCACCAGAGGGCGGGATTCCGCGTCATCGGGACACGCGAACGCATCGGACAGCACCACGGCACATGGCGAGACGTCACCCTCGTCGAACGCCGCAGCTCTGTCATCGCATGACCCGTGACACGAATCTGCGCCGACCGGGGCCGCTGCTCGCGACCGGGGTGCCGAGTTCCTGAGCGAGCGATCGCAGACCTGGGTGGTAACAGCGGTTACATTTTATGGTGTGTCGAACAATGGAGCCCTTAGTCGCTGGCTTGTCCTCCTGATCAAAGTGGCCGCTGAGCCGTCCCGGCACCGGGTCGCGGTCTGGCGCGAGCTGCGGAAGATCGGCGCGCTCTCCCTGGGCCAGGGCGTGTGGGCCGTACCGGACGTGCCCGTCTTCGCGGACGGCGTCTGCCGGGTGATCGCCCTGACCGAACAGTCCGACGGCCAGGCGGTGACCCTCTCCGCCTCCGGGCGCGGTCCTGAGGACGCCGCGCGCCTCCAGGCGCAGTTCACCGCCGCCCGGTCCGCGGACTGGGCAGAGTTCCTGGCCGACTGCGGGAAGTACGAGGCGGAGCTGGCGAAGGAGATCCGCATCGCCAAGTTCACCCTCGCCGAACTGGAAGAGGAGGAGCAGTCCCTCGAGCGGCTGCGGCGCTGGCACCGCGATCTGACGGCCCGGGACGTGTTCGGCGCCCCGGAGGCAGCGGAGGCCGGCAAGCGGCTCAAGGAGTGCGCCGCAGCCTGCGAGGACTATGCGGAACGCGTGTTCGCGGCCCTGCACCAAGCGCCGGAGGAGAACCTGTGAGCCGGGCGGCGCCGGTGCGCATGGCACCGGCCCGGCAGACATGGCCGCTGTACGGGGCCGGGTTCACGACCGCCTTTGGTGCACACGGCATCGCCGCGAGTCTGGGCGGCTTCTCGGAGGACGCGGTCACCTCGCTGATGGTGCTGGGCGGGCTCCTCGCCCTGTACGACGGTGCCGAAGTCCTCCTCAAGCCGCTGTTCGGCACACTCGCAGACCGCATCGGCGCCCGCCCCGTGCTGCTCGGCGGGCTCATAGCCTTCTCGGCCGCCTCCGGCCTGTACGTCGTCGCCGACAGCCCCGGCTGGCTCTGGGCGGCCCGCCTCGGCCAGGGCGCAGCGGCCTCCGCGTTCTCCCCGTCGGCCTCCGCCCTGGTGGCCCGGCTCAACCCGGCGGCCAAGCATGGCCGGGCCTTCGGCAGTTACGGCTTCTACAAGTCCATCGGCTACACCCTCGGCCCGCTGCTCGGCGGTGTGCTCGTCTGGGCGGGCGGTCTGCGGCTGCTGTTCGCCGTACTGGCCGTGCTCGGCGCGGCGGTCGCCGCCTGGGCCGCACTCGCCGTACCCGTCGTCCCCCCGTTGCCGAAGGTCCGGCAGACCGTGCTGGACCTGGCCCGGCGCCTGGCCGACCCCGCCTTCCTCGCCCCGACCTCCGCGCTGGCCGCCGCGACCGCGGCCCTGTCGGTCGGCGTCGGCTTCCTGCCCGTCTCCGGCAGGGCGGCCGGGCTGGGCACCGTCGCCACGGGTGCCGCCGTGTCCGTGCTCGCCGCCTGTGCGGCCGTCGTACAGCCAAGGGCCGGGCGCGCCCTCGACGAGGGACGCCTCACCGCCCGCTCCGGCATGGTCGCCGGGCTGCTGGTCACCGCTGCCGGACTGGCCTGCGCCACACTGCCCGGTGTGGCCGGCGTCCTGCTGGGCGCGGCTCTGACCGGTGCCGGAACCGGCCTGATCACCCCGCTGGGCTTCGCCGCGCTGGCCGCGAGCACCCCCGCGGAACGTCTCGGCCAGACCATGGGCGCCGCCGAGCTCGGCCGTGAACTCGGGGATGCGGGCGGTCCCCTCCTTGTCGCGGCCGTCGCTTCCGCCGCCACCCTCGCCTACGGCTACGCGGCGCTCGTGGTTCTCCTGTCGGTGGGGGCCGTCGTCCTGTCGGCCAGGGCACCCAGGGGCGCGAGCACGTAGAGCCGGCGGGGTTGGCCCATCAGCGCACGGCGGGCCGGGCCTGCAAGAAGGGGGTGGGGCCCTGGCCTGGCGTGCGCGTCCTGGCGAGTCCCTTCACCCCAGCAGCCCCGCAGCTCCGTCAGCTGTGCCCGCTCCGTCGGCTACGCCCTCAGGCCCGAATCCGAGGCCCGAATCCGAGGGCCGAATCCCGTGGCCGACGTCGCCGACTGACGGCGTGTAGGCCGTCCCCCGGAACCGGCGCTGGTGTTCACGCCGCATGGCTTCCCCTGATCGGGTGTGGGGCGCGCGGTAGTACGGGTACATGTTGGGCGTGGCCGGAAGCGTGGCGTCCGTTCTCGCTCTGCCGGGCCGGATCCCGGCTCGGACGGTGCCCCCGGACCAGGTGTGCACAGCCGTGTCGGCCGTGGCTCGCGCCGGGGGCCGGGGGGCGTGGTTCCTGGTCAGGGCCGTCGGCGGGGCGACGGCCGGAGTGACCAAGGCGGGTCTGCACACCGCCGAGGGCGCGGGGCGCATCGTCACGTCGGCAGCCCGGCACGGGGTCTTCGGGGCCATGGGGGCGCCCGCGAGCGCCGCGCGGGTCGGGCATGCGCTGGTCGACCTTCATCCGCGGCGGCACACCCGTAGCGTCTGGACCGGTCACGGGCGTGCGCACATCGAGGTGCGGGGGCTTGCGCACAGCGGTCACCTGCAGGAGCGGTTGGCCAAGGCGGTGACCCGGTCGCTGCGGAGCCTGGAGGGGGTGCGATGGGCCGAGATCAACGCCGTGACCGGTGAGGTACTGCTGGCGTTCGACGAGGGACGCGTGGGCACCGACCGGGTCCTGGACACGATCAGGGCGGTCGAGCAGGCCCATGGCGTGCAGGACGCGGACTTCCCCTGGGCGCAGCCGGTCACCCCGGGCGACGACGTGCCGGTCGCGGCCGTGGCGACCGAGTTGCTGGTCGACTGCGCCGCGGTGTGCGCCGGAGCCGCCCAGCGGATCCTGCGTCTGCCACCGCTGCCCCGGGCCGTGCCCACGCTGGTCGCCGCGCTGGAGCTCGAGCGGGCACTGCGCAGGCCGTTGATGCGGCGGATCGGGCCGCCCCAGACCGATGTACTGCTGTCGCTGGTCAGCGCCGTCGTCAACGGGCTGTGCGACGGCGTCGCCATGCCGGCCGTCGACGTGGCGAGCCGGATGCTGCTCCTCGGCGAGGTCCGCGCACGGCGCGAGGTGTGGGAGCGGCGCGAGAAGGATCTGTGCCCCGGCCCGGACTGCGTACCGCACACCCGGCCGGCCCGGCACCTGCGCGCCAGGTCCCGGCCGTCCGGACCCGTCGGGACATGGGAGGCGCGGCTGGAGGCGTTCGCCCCGCTCACCGCCGCCGCCGTGCTGGTCCTGACGCGCAGTCCGGCGCGGGCGGCGAACGCGCTGCTCGCCGCTGTGCCGCGAGCCGCCCGCTACGGGCGGGAGGGCTTCGCGTCGGCGGTCGGACGCGGACTGGCGAAACGCGGTGTCGTACCGCTGGACCCGACCGCACTGCGCCTGCTCGACCGGGTCTCAGCCGTCGTGATCGACTCGGCCGTCCTGGTGAACCACCGGCAGGAACAGCAGGGCGGCCGGATCGATCCGCTGGCCGTGCCGGTGCTGGCCGCGGCACGGGCCACCGGAGCGCACGTGGTGCTCACCGACGACGACCGCATCCGCGCACTGCTCTCCCTCGCCGACCAGGTCGTCGGCAGGGGCGAACGTCTCGCCGACCGAGTGTGCGAGCTCCGGGATCTTGGCGAGGGCGTCCTGGTCGTCTCGGGGACGGACGCCGAGGCGCTGGCCGCCGCGGACATCGCGGTAGGGGTGCCCGGCGCACCGGGCGTCGAGGCGTCCTGGTCGGCGGACCTGGTCTGCGTGGACGGTCTCGCCGACGCCTGGTGCGTCCTGCGCGCGGTGACCGCGGCCCGCACGGTGTCCCGGGGCGCCGTCCAGTTGACGCTGGCGGGATCCATGGTGGGGATTCTCTTCGCGGTCGTCGGACGCAGGCGCGGCATGGTCCACGCCCTCACCCCCGTCCACATGGCGAGCCTGCTCGCTCTGCTCTGGGCCGTCGTGGCCGCCCGTCGTGTCACCCGCGGCGGGCCCGCGCTCGGTCCTTGGTCATCCGCGATGCACGCGGGTCTGGAAGCGTCCGGCGGCGACGTCGAACAGCCCAGGCCGCCACGCGCCACGTCCTCGAGCCCGCAGCGGTCGCCCTGAGTGCCGTACCGAGTCCCGCATCACGCCCGTACCCCGACGCCGGTACCACTGGCGCGCACCGGGGCGGGACGGCACTGAGCCGCGCAAGAAGGCGGCGGAGGAGCACACTTGCGAGGGGCGGTCCAGTCACGGCCCGTCTTCGCTCGTCTTCGCGTCGTACCGCCGGGAGCCCGATCCATGGGTCGTATCGACTATCTGCACGATCCCGAAGCCCCGCCCGCCAACTCCGTCGTCCCCTCGGTCGTGGCCTTCGTGCGGGACCGCGCCGGTCGCGTGCTGATGGTTCAGCGGTCGGACAACGGCCGTTGGGCGCTGCCCGGTGGCGGGCACGACATCGGCGAGTCCATCGGCGACACCGTCGTCCGCGAAGTGCGTGAGGAGACCGGCATCGAGGTGGAGGTCCTCGGGCTCTCCGGCATCTACACGGACCCCGGGCACGTGATGCGGTACGACGACGGGGAGGTCCGCCAGCAGTTCAGCATCTGCTTCAGGGCGCGCCCGGTCGGCGGACGGCTCCGCACCAGTTCCGAGACGACCCAGGTCCGCTGGGTCGAACCCACGGACCTCGGCGGATTGGACGTGCACCCCACCATGCGGCTGCGGATCGAACACGCCATGGACGACACCCGGGTGGACCCCTACGTCGGCTGACACCTCATCGCCGCGGTCCGCACACTGGCTCCTGCTCGGGCCGGACCGTCGGTTGCGCCGAGTCGTCGCGGCTCTCGTGGAGTCGTCGCGCCTCTGCGCCGCCTTGCCGCGTTCTCGTACGCTGAGGCCATGTCGTCCCGCCGCAGGAACTGCCCCGAGTGCCGTCGGGAAATCGCCGTCGTCGCGGGGCGGTTCGCGCGGCACGACCCGCCGGGGGCGCGGGAAAGCGGGGGGCTCGTCTCCTGTCCCGGGTCGCGTCGGCTCGCGCAGACCGACGCCGCGCAGCCCGCGCTCGACGGGTACGCCGTACCCGAATTCCCCGGTCAGCTCCCTCTCTTCTGAAGGACGCTTCTCAACTCCCGGGTGCCCCGGAGGCTTTGGCCCGGGATCGGACTCCGGTCAGTTGCCCGCCACCGACTTCACCGCCACGGACACCGGGGTCGAACCGCCGATGAGTTCCAGGGTCAGACCAGCCGTCGCCGGTGTGTCGACGAGTTCCGCGAGGACCGTCGCCACGTCGTCGCGCGGGACCGGGCCACGGCCGGTGTGCGCCTCCAGGCGGACGACACCGGTGCCGGGGTCGTCCGTCAGTGCGCCGGGGCGCAGGATCGTCCAGTCAAGGGACTTGTGGGCGCGTACGTAGGCGTCGGCCTCGCCCTTCGTGCGCAGATACACGTCGAAGACCTCGTCGCCCGGGTGCTCCGGATCCGCGCCCATCGACGAGACCACGACGAGGCGGCGTACTCCGGTGCGTTCCGCGGCGTCCGCGAACTTGATCGCCGCATCCCGGTCCACGGTGTACTTGCGGTCCACTCCGCTGCCGGGGCCCGCGCCCGCCGCGAAGACCGCCGCGTCGGCTCCCTCCAGGTGCGCGGCGATCTCCTCGACCGACGCCGACTCCAGGTCGCACACGATCGGTTCGGCACCCGCCGCCCTCAGATCGTCGGCCTGCTCCGCGCGGCGGATGATCCCCGCGGCCTCTTCTCCGCGCGCGGCGAGCAACCGCTCCAGCCGCAGCGCGATCTGACCATGCCCACCAGCGATGACAATGCGCATGTTTCCGACCGTACGCCGGGAGGGACGCCTTTGCCGCGCGACTTCACCCACGGCTCCGATTCCTCCGGCGCACACCGGCCATTCGCGTGCGCCCTCTCGCACGCCCTTTGGTCACGGCTGAGCCCGTCCCTGCCGGGGCAGGTCCAGCGCCACCGCCGCGGAGGTGGTGTACTCGCGTACCGCGCTCGTCCGAGCCACCACGCGCCCCTGGTGCACGACGATGCGGCTGTACGCGAGCGACAGCGCACTCGCCAGCCGGTCACCGCGTACCGCGAGCAGTTCCGCCGGGAAGCCCGCCTCCACGCGCACCTCGGGCAGCCCGAGAGCGGCCCGTGCCGAGGCGCTCACCGTGTCGTAGGCGTCTTCGGGGGACAGCCCGTACCGGGACGCCAGCAGGTACGCGGCCTCCAGCGGGTCCCCGCGCCCCACCGGGTTCGACACGTCCCTGAGGGCTCCGCTGCCGGCCGCGACCCGCACCCCGGCCGACCGCAGCAGCCGTACCGGGGCCGTGCCACGCCCTTCGACCGCGCCGCAGCCGCCCTGCGGCAGGCAGACCACCGTCACCCCGGCGGCGGCGAGGCGCTCCGCGACACGGGCCGCCGCTGCCGCCGGCAGACGCCCGAGACCGCCGCACGGGCTCAGCGTCACTCCGGACCGCAGGCCTCCCGCGATCGCCGCGAGCCGGGCCAGACGCGCCGGATCACCGGCGTCCGTGTGCACGTCGACCGGGCAGCCGAACTCGGCGGCCAGTTCCAGGACCAGCTCCGCGTACCCCGCCGGATCGGGGTCCGTGTCCGGGCAGCCGCCCACCACCGAGGCGCCCATCTTCATGGCGTCGCGCAGCATCGCGAGCCCGTTCGCACCGGCGACCCCGGTCAGCACCCGCGGTAGCGCCACCGCCGTGAGCTCGGCGAGTCCGCACAGTGAACGCCGCGTCCTCAGGACCGCAGTGAGTGCGCCGAGACCCTGTGCGTCCCCGATGCACACATGCGAGCGCAGAGCCGTCGCACCGTGCCCGAGCTGGAGCAACGCGGCCTCGGTGGTACGACGCTGGACGTCGTCGGGCTGGAAGGACACCGGTCCGTCGACGTCCGCGGACAGGGCCGTGTCGCCGTGGGCGTGCGGCTCGGCGGGGGCCGGCAGCAGCAGATAGCCGCGCAGGTCGACACGGGTGCCGACCGATACCGCGGCCAGGCTCCCGGCGGTGCCCACGGCCTCGATGCGCCCGTTCTTCAGCCGCACGTCCACGGTCCGGCCGTCGGTGAGCCGGGCCCCGCACAGCAGCAGGGCCGCCGGGCCCGCCGGGGCCGACGGCGAGGACGAGAGGCGGGGCGGCTGCGGTCGGCTGTCGGGCATCGCGTTCCTGTGGTTCGCCGGCGGCTGCGCACCAGGGACAAGATCACGCAGCCGAGGTCGAGCCTAGGGTGACCACCCGGCCGCAGCGGGGAGGAGCGCAATAGTCGTATCGGTGTGGCCTTCCAGGCCGACGGCCGCTCTACGGCCCTGTATGCGTGCGGAGTCCCGCCGCTGCTGGACTACGGGAAGGCCGACGCTGTCACCCCTGTGGCCGCAGTGGCGGACGGGTTCGCTGCCGCAGTGCGGACGGACGCGGCCCTCCGGCGGTCGGCCGGGCCGCACGGGCTTGAGGCGGGTGAGGGGCGTGGGGACACCTGCGGTGAAGCCTGGGAACAGGCCGGGCGGGTGCCGCGAAACGGATTTGGGCGAACGGTAGGCGACCGTGTAATGTCTTCATCGCTCGCCCCAATAGCTCAGTCGGCAGAGCGTCTCCATGGTAAGGAGAAGGTCAACGGTTCGATTCCGTTTTGGGGCTCTGATGTGAGAGGTTCCCGTCGCGAGGCGGGGCCCGATCGCATCGAAGCGGTGTAGCTCAGTCGGTAGAGCAAGCGGCTCATAATCGCTGTGTCACCGGTTCAAGTCCGGTCACCGCTACTGACAGTAGCCGATTGTGGGGTCGGTCCTTCGATCGGCTACTCTTTCCTGCGTTTACATATCGTCCAACCGTTCGTCAAGGAGCACTCACGTGGCTGCCACCGACGTCCGCCCGAAGATCACGCTGGCCTGCGTGGAGTGCAAGGAGCGGAACTACATCACCAAGAAGAACCGGCGTAACAACCCGGATCGTCTTGAACTGAAGAAGCACTGCCCGCGTTGCAACTCGCACACCGCGCACCGCGAGACGCGATAACGAAGGCTCGTACGCGAGGCCGTCCCCAGCGACCAGGGGGGCGGCCTCGCGGCGTTGGCGGGTGCGCCCGAGGGCCCGTGGGGCATCGTCGCGGACGGTGAGACACGATCAGGCCTGCCGGTCCACTGCGCGGATCGGTCGGGTTCAGGTCCACTTGCTGGTCGGTTGGTCGGTTGGTCGGTTGGTCGGTCGGCCGGGCGCGCCTGGGTCCACTGCGCCGCCTGTCGAGGCGGCGGCCCCTCGGTACATGCGGCCCCATCCCCGAGTGGCCGGGTGCGCGACGCCAGCCCCCGGACACGGCGTGACCGCCCACCTCGTCGATCCGGAAACGGCCGGACGCGACGACCGGATGGGATGACCAGACCGGACGGCCGGACGGGACGGGCGGCAGGAAGGTGACGGTCCCACCGGTGTGCGGCTCGACCGAGCAAGATGGGTCTGGCCGGCCAGAGGCCGGTCATGTCACACCACACAGACGGATTCGGCCATACCGGCCGATTCAAGACGAAGAATCGGTCACGTCGACCGGAACCGCACTCATCGGCCGCCCCGGCCGACAGCAGAATCGGTCGATGGATCCAGAATCGGTCCCACCGGCCGAACACGGAGCCGACCGTGCAATGGGGCAGCGGCTTCCGGCGAGACCGGATCCGAGGAACTACCAGGAGGTGTCCGAGTCCATGGCGCTCGACCAGTCCTTCGTGGGGCGGTCCTACCCGCCCACCGACCCGTACGAGGTCGGCAGGGAGAAGATCCGCGAGTTCGCGCAGGCGATCGGGGACGCCAACCCCGCCTACACCGACCGGGAGGCCGCCAAGGCGCTCGGCCACCCCGACGTGATCGCCCCGCCGACCTTCGTCTTCGCGATCACCTTCAAGGCCGCGAGCCAGGTCACCGAGGACCCCAAGCTCGGCTTGGACTACAGCCGCGTCGTGCACGGCGACCAGCGGTTCAGCTACATCCGCCCGGTCCGGGCCGGCGACCGGCTGAGCGTCACCTCGACCATCGAGTCGATCAAGTCCCTGGCCGGCAACGACGTCCTGGACATCCGCGGTGACGTCCACGACGAGGCAGGCGAGCACGTGGTGACCGCGTGGACGAAGCTCGTGGCCCGGGCGCCGGAAGAGGAGGCATGACGCCGATGACCGCGAAGATCGCTTACGACGCCGTCCAGATCGGCACCGAACTGCCGGCCCAGTCCTTCCCCGTCACGCGCGCCACCCTCGTGCGGTACGCGGGCGCCTCCGGGGACTTCAACCCGATCCACTGGAACGAGAAGTTCGCCAAGGAGGTGGGCCTGCCGGACGTCATCGCGCACGGCATGTTCACCATGGCCGAGGCGATCCGCGTGGTGACCGACTGGGTCGGCGACCCGGGGGCCGTGGTCGAGTACGGCGTCCGCTTCACCAAACCCGTCGTGGTCCCCAACGACGACGAGGGCGCCCTGATCGAGGTCAGCGGCAAGGTGGCGGCCAAACTCGACGACCACACCGTCCGCGTCGACCTCACGGCGACCAGCGCGGGCCAGAAGGTGCTGGGCATGTCACGGGCAGTCGTACGGCTGGCCTGACCGAAGGGTTCGGCGGAGTGGCAGCCCCGCCCCCGGGCCGGGGCTGCCACTGCGCCGATCGGGGCGCGTGCGGTACGGGATCGCCACTCCGCCGATCCGGGTCCGATCCCGTACGGGATCGGCGGCCCGCCGTTCCCGGCCCGACGCGCTGGATCACCGTCGCCGGCTCGCTCCGGGTGACGACGTACGGCCCCGCCGGTCCCGGCGGGGCCGTACTCGTGGGGTGCGGGGCTGCGGACGCCGTCTCGTAGTCTTGGCGCGTGCAGGAACTCCATGACGCCCCGCTCGCCCCGCTGACCACCTTCCGGCTGGGCGGTCCAGCGACCCGTCTGCTCATCGCCACCACCGACGCCGAGGTGATCGCCGCCGTCCAGGAGGCCGACGACTCCGGTACGCCGCTTCTGCTGATCGGCGGCGGATCCAACCTGGTCGTCGGTGACAAGGGCTTCGACGGCACCGCGCTGCGCATCGCTACGAAGGGCTTCCGGCTCGACGGTACGGCGCTGGAGCTGGCGGCAGGCGAGGTGTGGAGCGACGCGGTGGCCCGCACCGTGGGGGCCGGGCTCGCCGGTGTGGAGTGCCTCGCCGGAATCCCCGGCTCCGCGGGCGCCACCCCGATCCAGAACGTGGGCGCGTACGGCCAGGAGGTCTCCTCGACGATCACCGAGGTGATCGCGTACGACCGCAGGACGCGCGAGACGGTGACGATCCCGAACGCCGAGTGCGCGTTCTCGTACCGCCACAGCCGCTTCAAGTCGGACCCGGAGCGTTTCGTCGTGCTCCGCGTCCGCTTCCAGCTGGAGGACGCGGAGGGACTCTCCGCCCCGATGCGGTACGCCGAGACGGCCCGCGCCCTCGGTGTCGAGCCGGGCGACCGGGTGCCGCTGGCCGCCGCCCGCGAGACCGTCCTGAAGCTGCGCGCAGGAAAAGGCATGGTGCTGGACCCGGAGGACCACGACACCTGGTCGGCGGGTTCGTTCTTCACCAACCCGATCCTCACGGACGAGGAGTTCGCCGCGTTCCTGTCGCGTGTGCAAGAGCGGCTGGGCGCGGAGGTGGCGCCGCCCGCGTACGCGGCGGGGGAGGGCCACACCAAGACCTCGGCCGCCTGGCTGATCGACAAGGCGGGCTTCACCAAGGGATACGGCAGCGGACGCGCCCGTATCTCCACCAAGCACACCCTGGCCCTCACCAACCGCGGGGGCGCCACCACCGAGGACCTCCTCGCCCTGGCCCGCGAGGTCGTCGTCGGTGTTCGCGAGGCCTTCGGGATCACGCTGGTCAACGAGCCGGTCACGGTGGGCGTGAGTCTCTGAGCCGCCCGGGGTGGGCGCTAGTAGGCCACGCCCACCCCCTGCTTCACCGTTCCCGGGTCACCGACCATGGTCAGCATCGCGTGGGCGACATCGGCCCGGCCGATGAAGCGGCCCCTGCGCGGGAAGCCGCCGACGACCGTGCGGTACGTGCCGGTGAGCGGCTTGTCCTGCAGGCGCGGCGGGCGGACGACCGTCCAGTCCGTGGCGCTGCGGGCCAGCTCCGCCTCCATCTCCCTCAGGTCGTCGTAGACATCCTTCAGCAGTGCCGAGATCAGGCTGCGAGCGGCGCGGTCCAGCATTCCGTCGCCCTCGGACTCGGGACCGACCGGGCCGGCGGTGACCACGAGCAGCCGGCGTACCTCCTCCATCTCCATGGCCCTCAGGACCGTACGGGTGAGCCGGGTGGCGACTCCTGCGTCCTTGCGGCTGCGGGCGCCGAGGCCGGACAGGACGGCGTCCCGGCCGGCGACGGCGGGGCGGACCGCCTCCGGGACGGTCAGGTCGGCGCGGAACACCTCCAGGTTCGTCCCGGTCACGGTGAGCCGGGCCGGGTCCCGGACCACCGCCGTGACCTCGTGTCCTGCGACCAGCGCCTGCCGGACGATCTCCTGACCGATACCTCCGGTGGCACCGAAAACGGTGAACTTCATGGGTACTCCAGTACGCCGGGTGAGAAAGGGGCGAGAAAGGGACGGCTAGTGGGTGAGTGTTCACTCACCCGCTCCTGCTCTAGGGTGGGTAAGCACTCACCCACCCGTCAAGACCCCCGGAACGTCCATGGAATCCTTGGTGCCCATGCAACAGATGCAGCCGAAGCCGACCCGTGCCCGCATCCTCGACGCGGCCCACGAGCTGATGCACACCGTCGGACTGGCACGGGCCACCACCAAGGAGATCGCCAAGGCGGCCGGCTGCTCCGAGGCGGCGCTGTACAAGTACTTCGCCGGCAAGGAGGAACTGTTCATCGAGGTCCTGCACGAGCGCCTGCCGCGACTCACCCCGCTGCTGCGCAGCCTCGTCGCCGAGCCGGGGCAGCGCACCGTGGAGGAGAACCTCACCGAGATCGTCCGCCAGGCGGCCCTGTTCTACGAGCAGAGCTTTCCGATCGCCGCCTCGCTGTACGCGGAGACACAGCTCAAACGGCGGCACGACGAGGCGATGCGGGAGCTGGGGGCGGGGCCGCACGTGCCCATCGAGGGACTCGACGCCTACCTCAGGGCCGAGCAGGCCGCCGGGCGGGTCCGCGCCGACGCCGACACCTTCGCCGCCGCGTCCCTGCTCCTCGGCGCCTGTGCGCAACGGGCGTTCGCCTACGACGCGACGGAGACCGGCGTCAGGCCGCCTGTGGACGACTTCGCGCGCCGGCTCGCCCGGACCGTGCTGGCCGGGATCTCCGTCACCGGGGGCCCGGCCTGACCCCAGACCAGACCGTGCACGAGGCCGCCTCGCTGGCTGCCCAGGGAGAAGCCCGGCACCGTCCGCGCGCCGGGCATGAGGCCCCCCACTGGCCGCCTCCCCCACGGAGAAGCCCGGCACATCGTCCGCGACGCCGCGCACGAGGTCACCTGCTGATCTCCCCTGACCAGGGGGACCGGCCCGTCCTCCTGCCGGAGCGCGACACGCGCGGACGTCCGGGACGACCCGGATCGTCATCACGTCCACTCCGTCTGCCCGACGGACGTCGCCCGGCCGCGAGCCGGCCCGGTCCGGCACCCCGGAACCGACGCGCGCCGCCCCGGCGTCCCGGGCTGCCTCAGGCCGTACCCGCAGCTCCAGGCCCGATGCGAGTGACCGGGCCGCTCAGCCAAGCGTCCACGCCTTCCAGGAGCTTCGCCTTCGTGTCCTGCGGGGCCGCCGAGGCCCGTACCGACTGCCGGGCCAGCTCGGCCAGCTCCTCGTCCGTGAAACCGTGGTGGCGGCGGGCGATCTCGTACTGGGCGGCGAGCCGGGAGCCGAACAGCAGCGGGTCATCGGCGCCCAGTGCCATCGAGACGCCCGCGTCGAACAGAGTGCGCAGGGGGACGTCCTCGGGCTTCGGGTAGACGCCCAGCGCGACGTTCGACGCCGGACACACCTCGCACGTCACGCCCCGGTCCGCCAGACGCTTCAGCAGACGCGGGTCCTCCGCCGCGCGCACGCCGTGGCCCACCCGGTCCGCATGCAGGTCGTCCAGGCAGTCGCGGACCGACGAGGGACCGGTCAGTTCGCCGCCGTGCGGAGCGGACAGCAGGCCGCCGTGCCGGGCGATCGCGAACGCCCGGTCGAAGTCCCGGGCCATGCCCCGGCGCTCGTCGTTCGAGAGGCCGAAGCCCACCACACCGCGGTCCTGGAACCGCACCGCGAGCCGCGCCAGCGTCCGCGCGTCCAACGGGTGCTTCATCCGGTTGGCGGCGACCAGGACGCGCATCCCGAGGCCCGTCTCCCGCATCGCGGCGGAGACGGCGTCCAGGATGATCTCCAGCGCGGGGATCAGACCGCCGAGGCGCGGCGCGTACGACGTCGGGTCGACCTGGATCTCCAGCCAGCCCGAGCCGTCCCTGAGGTCCTCCTCCGCCGCTTCCCGTACCAGCCGCTGGATGTCCTCCGGCTGCCTCAGGCACGAGCGCGCCGCGTCGTACAGCCGCTGGAAACGGAACCAGCCCCGCTCGTCCGTCGCCCGCAGCTTGGGCGGCTCCCCGCTGACCAGCGCCTCGGTCAGGACCTCGGGCAGCCGGACACCGTATTTGTCGGCGAGCTCCAGCAGGGTGGAGGGCCGCATCGACCCGGTGAAGTGCAGGTGGAGGTGGGCTTTCGGCAGCTCAGAGACATCCCGTACGTGCTCCATCCCAAGATCCTGCCGTACGCCCTCGCCGGACCGGTAGCGCTTTCCTCTTTAGTGGTCTTGCTCGTACGGAAGAACGAGGCGGCCGCCCCCCGGATCCGGGGGGCGGC
>NZ_JBEYXD010000015.1:0-104281 GCF_040644975.1 Streptomyces sp. NPDC046900
CCGGCTCGTGCCGCGGGTGCGGTCACCTTCAATGTGCTGACGACCGTGTTCACGGGTGGTGCGGGGGGTGCGGCGTCGGGTGCGGGCAAGGCGGGGGCGGTTGCGAGGGCGTTGTCGCTGGCGGGCAAGGCGGGCAGGGTCATCGACCCGATGACGTACATCGCCAAGGGTGCCGGAGCCGGTCTGTCGAAGATCGGGGACATCGGCAAGGCGCTGAAGGGCGTCGGCAACATCGAGATCCCCAAGCTCCCGGACGGCTCCGTCCATCTGCCGGACGGCCGCCTGCTGGACCCGAACGGCAACCTCATCGCCCATGACGGCACCATCGACACCACACCGGTACCGCACGAGGTGGCACCGGGCCTCCCGGCCCACTGGACGATCCAGGAGCCGGCGCTCTCGGGGGTACGCGCGGGAGACGGCGCGGCGGGCGGAGTGACACACACGACCGACGCGGCGGCAACGGGCGGCCACTACGACATCCCGCCGGACGGTCATTACGACACGGCACTGGGTGGTCACTACGACACGGCGCCGGGCGGCACCATCGGTCACACGCCGAGCGGCACCTTCGACGGCACGCCGGCGTCGTACGACCACGCGCCGACCACGACACCGCACGAGGCCCCTACGGTCCCGCCGCACACGGGGCACGACGTCCCGTCCGGCACGCCCCACCCGGGGCACGACTTCCAGCACGGCACCGACCACACGCCGCACAGCACCGGGCACGACACCCCGGGCGGCCACACGCACGACGGGTCCCACGGCGCGGGGCATGACGGGCATGGCCACGATGGTCAGGGCCATGACGGCACGGGTCACGACGGCGCCGGGCACGATGCCGCGCACGCCGGTGACGACGCGGGGGTCGGGCACGACGGCGTGGACGTGGCCGCGCACCAAGGCGCCGACGCCCCGGGCCACCCGGGCACGGACACGCTGGGGCACGGCGGGGCCGGGGAGCCGTTCGAGTACAAGCCGCTCGTGTCGGGGGACGACTTCGACAACCTTGCCACCGACGCGGAGAAGCACGCGGTGGCCACAGCGGAACTGGAGCACGGCACAAATCCGGCGCCCAGCGCCAGCGACGAAGCAGGGCAGGGCTACGGTGACGCCTACTGGAACAACTTCCTGGATACCCTCGATCCCTCTGGCAAGGATGCACTGCATACCTACAGTGATCACTACTACACACAGATCAACGGTCACCTGCGGGGCGCCGAACCCGATGTGTCCCCCGGCATCGTGCACACCATCAATGAGATGGACCGAGTCATGGGAAGCCGCCCCGTGCCGGAAAACATCATCGTCGTGCGCGGCACCGGGATCGAGCACCTCAACCTGAGGTCGCCGATGGAGATGGTGGGCCACTCTTACGGGGACCCTGGGTACACCTCCACGGCGCTCGGAAAGACGGTGCCGCCGCCCTTCCGGCACAAGCCAGTGGTCATGCACTTGCGGGTGCCAAAAGACACGCCTGCCCTCTGGATTGACCACATCTCCGCGAATCCCGGAGAACGGGAACTCCTCCTCGCGCGCGGTACGAACTACAAGGTGACGCGCGTATTCATGGATGAGGCAGGCAAGTGGCACGTCTACGGGGAGGTTCTACCGAAGCCGTAGCCTCGTTGCGGATCAGGTGGATGTAAAGGAATGTGGACATCATGAGCAGTGAACGACCGATCAACCCGCGTTTCGACGACGACATGAGGTTCGTGGAAAGGCCGGGCGGTCCGCCGCGCTACAGGGACTGGACCGACAAGCCGGTGCAGTACTTCACGGTGATCGACAAGCAGGGCGGCGCGGTCCTTGGATATGTGTGGGCCGGTGACGAGGACGATGCCGCTGCGTACGAACCGCAGCAGGCCGCCGGACCTCGGGGGGTCAACGAGAGCGGCTTCTGGATTCGTCGGTTGCGCAATGCCAAGGAACGGGGTATTCGACCGTCCCAGGCTCTCGCCGAGTTGCTGGCCGACCCGGAACCAGGTGGCAAGGGACGGCCTGTGCCCGGTTCTTTGACCGACGCTCCGAACGCCGCCGCAGTCGAAGCCCTTGCCAAAGGTGAGTAGGGAACAGCGGATCAACCCGCGCTTCGCAGAAGATCTGCCGTTCAACGAGGTCAGCGGACCGCCGCGGTACAACCGTGCCACCGACGGCCCGGTTCAGTACGCGAGCATCGCCAATGCGGCCGGCTCGGTCATCGGATATGTGTGGGCCAACGACGCGGATGAGGCGGCCGGCTGGCTGACGCCACCAGGGCTTCGTCCTGCGGACCTCAATGCCGGTGCTCCGTGGCTCTGGAAGCTGCGGGACGCCAAGGCTCGCGACCTTGCGCCCACCGCTCTACTCGCCGAGCTGATGGAAGGTGCGGGTGACAGCGAGAGGAGTCACGTCGTACCCGGTTCACTCTCCGAGATGGGGACTCTTGGAGCGCTCAGGGACCTGGTGAGCAGGGGCTGACCAGGCGTCACGCATTGCCGACTGCCCAAGACGTCGAACCTTCGGGCGGCACCGAGCCTCCACCGCCCCCGCATCCCCCGACCGCAACTGGGCTGTACTCCCCGCTCGTCCATGCCTTATGTTGCAGGGGCAAAGTTAGGGGGAGCTTGTCATGCCGCTCATGCCGCACGAACCGCGGTCGTCAGAGGCACATATGAGCCTGGCCGAGGTCGAGGCCGTCGCACGTGCCGCGCACGCCGCGCAGAAGGACAAGGCCGGGCGGCCTTACGCGGAGCATCTTCAGGCCGTCGCCGAGGGCGTACGGGCCCGGGGCGGTGGCGACGAACTCGTGGCCGCCGCCTGGCTGCACGACTCCGTGGAGGACGGCGTCCTCACCGAGGAGTGGCTGGAGGCGGCCCCGTTGTCACAGGTGACGAAAGACGTCGTGCGAGCCGTCACCAAGCACCCGGAAGAGGAGCCGGACGCGTACGCCAGGCGCATCCTCGCCACTCCGGGCGCCCGGCTCGTCAAGGCGGCCGACCTCGCGCACAACGCCGACCCGCACCGGCTCGCGGCCCTCGACGCCCCCACCGCCGAGCGGCTCACCCGCAAGTACGCGGCCATGCGCGAGTACCTCGGTCTCGGTGCAGATGACTGACGGGCCGACGGCGACCGCGGCCGACACAGGACGGTACGGAACGGCACGGGACTGCTGATGGCACGGGACTACGACAGCCAGTTGCTGGAGTCGGTGGCGGTACGCCGCCGGCGGATGCGTGACGCGCTGCTGTTCGGCACCCAGCGCGGCCGGCGCACGGTGGACGAGCGGCTCGGCAAGATGTTCGCGGGCATCGCGATCGCCGCCGTACTGTGCGCCGGTTGCGTCGGCTGGTCCTTCCTCCAGGCCACCCTGGCCAAGCAGAAGGCCGAGCAGAAGAAGCAGGAGCAGCAGCAGGAGCAGTTGTACGCCCCGTCCGGCGGAAGCGGCGGCCAGACGCCCACCGCCGACGGCACGAAGCAAGGTACGAAGAGGTGAACCCGGTTCGCCGGGTGGGCATGGCCCTGCCAGGGAGGTCGCATGCCTCCACGGAACCCCCGTACGGACACACCGTTTCGGACGACATCGCGATGATAGGTTCCCCCAAGTGGTGAGCACAGCAACGACTTCCCGGGCCCAGCTGAGCCGGGTCACCCTGGTCGGTGAGCGACGGCGAGCCGACATCGTCCTGCCGTCGGACACCCCGATCGGCCAACTGCTCCCCGACATCCTGCAGTTGCTCGACGACCGGGCCGCCGCACGCCCCATGACACGGCAACTCGTCACCTCGGACGGCTCGGTGCTGCCGCACGACGCCACGCTGTCCTCGGCCGAGATCGCCGACGGCGCCGTGCTCCAGCTCGTGCGGGCGCACGCCGCCCCGCCCGCGCCGGTCGTGCACGATGTCACGGACCAGGTCGCCGACGACCTCGACCTGCGCGCCTGGCGCTGGCGCCCGGCCGCCCGCCGGGTCACCGCCGGCGTGGCCACCTTCGTCTTCGCGGTGACCGCGGCCGTCCTCGCCCGGCACGAGTTCGACCTCCGCCCCCTCGCCACGGGACTGGTGGCCGCCACCCTCGTCCTGCTCCTCGCCGGAGCCCTGGTGGCCAAGGTCGGGAACGGCAACCAGGGACTGGCCACCGCGCTGCTCCTCGCCTCCGGCGGGCTCGGGCCGCTCACCGCCTGGACCGCCGCCGACGCCTACGACTGGCCCGGGACGGCCCGGCTCGCCGGTGTCGTGGCCGCGCTGGTGCTCACCCTCGTGCTGCTCGCCTTCTTCTCGCCGCTCGGCCGCGGCGGGCTCATCGGGGCGGGCGCGGCGGCGGTCATCGCCGTCGTCTGGGAGACGGTCGCCGCCGTGCAGGGCCAACCGGCCCGGCTCGGCGCCGTGATGGCCGTGCTCTCCGTCGTGCTGCTCGGGCTGCTGCCCCGTTTCGCGCTGATGGCCTCCGGTCTGACCGGGCTCGACGACCGCAGGTCGGGAGGCGTCTCGGTCAGTCGGCACGAGGTCGGCAACGCGCTGGCGGCCACGCACCGCGGGCTCGCCCTCGCGACGATCGCCACCGCCGTCTCGGCCGCCGGCGGCGGCTGGCTGCTGACCACCGCGCCGGAGCCGACCGTGTGGACCGTGTCCCTCACATCGCTGGTCGCCGTCGTGCTGCTGTCCAGGGCCCGGGCGTTTCCGCTGGTCGCCGAGGTGGTCGCGCTGTTCGCCGCCGCCGCGCTGCTCGTCGTACGCCTGGTGGTGCTCTGGATGGACCACGCCGCGGGCGCCGGACCGCTCGCCGTGCTGTGCGCGGCCGCGGTGCTGCCGCTGCTGGTCCTTGCCGTGCAGCCGCCGGAGCATGTGCAGGTACGGCTGCGGCGCGTCGGCGATCTGATCGAGTCGATCGGTGTGATCGGGCTGTTCCCGCTCGCCGTCGGCGTGTTCGGCATCTACGGGCAGCTGCTCAACAAGTTCTGACAGATGGTGCGGCCGCTCCGGGCGGGGCGGACAGGAGAGAAGGGCGACATGCCGAACGGGGAGAACTGGCAGAGCGACGTGCTGCGCAACCTCAGGGGCGGATCCGGGCAGCAGGGCCCCGAGGCGCACCCGCAGGGCACGCCCGTCCCCGGTGCCGCACAGCCGCACCCGCAGGGCGCACCCGCGCAGGGGCAGGCGTACGAGCACTCCCAGCAGCCCGTGCCCGAGCAGGCGTACGCCGGACAGCAGGGCGCCGCCGCGCAGCCTCAGCACCGTCCGGTGCCCGCCCAGCGGCCCGCCGGCCCTCGGCCGCAGCCCCGCACCCCCGACTCACGCCCCGTCGTCGACAAGCAGCTCGCCGGCGCCGGCCTCAAGCCCCGCCATGGCGAGCCGCTCTCCGCTCGTGCCCTGCGCGCCGTGCGCCGTACCGTCTCCTCCTCCGCCGCCCGTGAGGTCGCCGGAGCCACCGCCACCGCCGAGGTGCTCCAGCAGGCCGTGACCACCGGGCGGCAGATCGCCGTCACCTCGATCCGCGGCGGAGCCGGCAAGACGACCGTCGCCGCCCTGCTCGGCACCACGTACGCGCACTACCGGCACGACCCGACCCTCATCATCGAGGCCGACCCGGCCCTCGGCACGCTGCCGCTCAGGCTCGGCGCCGAGACACTGCGCTGGACCACCGGCGATGTCGCGGGCATCGTGGAGCCGCAGATGTCGCTGCTCGACGTCACCGGTTATCTCGTCCAACTCCCGGACAACGCCTGGCTGCTGCCCGGCAGCCAGGGCCAGATCGGCGCGATGCTGGACACCAAGGCGTACGAGCGGGTCATGGTGTCCCTGCGGCGCTACTTCGGCGTCACCGTCGTGGACTGCGAGACCCTGCCCGCCGAGGTCGCCCGTGTCGCCCTGTCCGCCTCCCAGGCGCGGGTGCTGACCGCGCCGGCCACGCTGGAGGGCGTCTCCAGCACCTTCGCCGTCCTGGAGTGGATGCGCGGCCTGCCGCGCCATGTCATCGAGGGGACCGTCGTCACGCTGACCGAGATGGTCCCGCACACCGGACTCGACGCCACCAAGGCCGCGGAGACGCTGCGCGCGACCGGCGCCCGGGTCCACGTACTGCCCTACGACCGGCACCTGGCGGCGGGCGGCGCGATCCGCACCGAACTCCTCGCACACGCCACCCGGCTGGCCGCCACACGCCTGGCCGCGGAGGTCTTCCAGCTCTCCCAGAAGCGCCGCTGAAGCAAGGGGGAGGACACGGCACATGAGCACCCGACTGATCCACCGGCCGGCCCGCACCACCCGGCCCCCGGCGGCCCCCGAGCCGCGCACCATCGAGGCGCCGCCCAACCTGCCCGAGGGCAAGGCCGGTTCGATCGCGACCTCGCTGCTGCCCGTGGCCGGCGTGATGTCGTCCGTGGTGATGATGACCGTCGTGCGCAACAGCCAGTTCGCGGGGCTCGGCGCGATCATCCTGGTGGTCACCATCGCCGGTTCCATGGCGCTGGTGTTCTCCCAGCGCGGCAAGGCCCAGCGGACCCGCCGCACCCAACGCGAGGCGTATCTCGCGTACTTGGAGGACACGCGCGAGGAGCTGTCCAAGGAGGAACGGGAGCGGCGCGAGACGGCGCAGGTGCTCAACCCGCCGCCGGACGCGCTGTACGACATAGTCCGCGATCCGGCCCGCCTGTGGGAGCGGCGGCGCCTGGACGCCGACTTCCTGCGCGTGCGCGTCGGCACCGGTGAGATGCCCGTACGGGATCTGAGGGTCGGCCAGCAGAGCTCGTCCGTGCTCACCCCACCGGACCAGTTCATGCTGAACGAGGCGTCCGCGCTGACGGCCCGCTTCGGCACCGGCACGGAACTCCCGCTCACCGTCCCGCTGGACCGGGTCGGCAACATCAGTGTCATCGGCCCCCGCGAGGACACTCTGCGGGTGGCCCGCGCCCTGATCGTCCAGGCCGCCGCGACGCACGCTCCGGACGACGTCGCCATGGCGCTCGCCGTCCCCGGGGACCGGCTGGCGGAGTGGGAGTGGGCCAAGTGGCTGCCGCATCTGCTCGACTCCGAGCAGTTCGACGGCCCGGTCGCCGCCCGCCGCATCGCCCCCTCACTGCCCCAGCTGTCCCGCCAGATCGGCCCCGAGCTGCGCCGCCGTGCCTCCTACGCGGCCGAGGTGCGCCGCGGTCTGTCCGGCAAGGACGCCCTCGCCATGACCTCCCGGCTGCTCGTGGTCACCGACGGCCATGGCGAGGACGCCGTCGACCTGCCCCGCCCCGACGACGCGGTCGGCCTGCGCGACATGGGCGTCACCGTGCTGCACCTGCTCGACCAGCGGATCCAGGAGCCCGGCCAGGTCGGGGTCCGGATCACGGTGGAGGGCGACCGGATCGTCATCGAGGACCTGCGCGAGGCCGAGCCGATCAGCGCACACGGCACGGTCGACGAGGTCGGCATCCCGTTCGCCGAGGGCCTGGCCAGGATGCTCGCCCCGCTCAGGCTGTCGGCCGAGTCCATGGTCGACGCGCCGCTGACCGGCCCGGTCGACTTCGCGGAGCTGCTCGGCATCGACGACGTGGCCCACCTCGACCTCGACCGGCTGTGGGCGCCGCGCGGCGAACGCGCCTTCCTGCGCGTGCCGATCGGCATCAGCGACAGCCGCGAGCCGGTCCTGCTCGACCTGAAGGAGTCCTCGGAACTGGGCATGGGCCCGCACGGTCTGTGTGTCGGCGCCACCGGTTCCGGCAAGTCCGAGCTGCTGCGCACCCTGGTCCTCGCGCTGGTCGCAACCCACCCCCCGGAGGACCTCGCGCTGGTCCTGGTCGACTACAAGGGCGGCGCCACCTTCGCCCCCTTCGCGGACCTCCCGCACGTGGCCGGAGTGATCACCAACCTGGAGAACCAGGCGGGCCTGGTGGAGCGCGTGCACGCGTCGCTGGCGGGCGAGGTCAAGCGCCGCCAGCAGGTCCTCAAGGACGCCGGAAACGTCGCCGACATAGGTCACTACGCCGCCCTGCGCGCCGAGAAGCGCCCCGACCTCGAGCCCCTGCCGCATCTGTTCGTCGTCATCGACGAGTTCGGCGAACTCCTCACCGCCAAGCCGGACTTCATCGACCTGTTTCTGTCGATCGGCCGGATCGGCCGCTCCATCGGCGTGCATCTGCTGCTGTCCAGCCAGCGCATCGAGGGCGGCAAGCTCAAGGGCCTGGACACGTATCTGTCCTACCGGCTCGGTCTGCGCACCTTCTCCGCCGACGAATCCCGTACGGTCCTGGACACCACGGACGCCTTCCATCTGCCGCCGCTGCCCGGCTTCGGCTACCTCAAGGTCGACACCAGCCACTACGAGCGGTTCAAGGCGAGCTACGTCTCCGGCGGCTACCGGGGTCCCGTCCAGCGCGAGGAGGAGGACACCGGACCGCTCGCCCTGGAGTACGCGGCGTACAACACCCTGGGCCAGGCTGAGGGTTCGGGCCCCGAGGAGCCGCAGATGCGGCGCCGCGAGACCGGTCCCACCGAGATGGGCGTCATGGTCCAACAGATCGAGCGCGGGGCCGGGTCCCGGCCCGTGCGCCAGATCTGGCTGCCTCCGCTGCCCGACGCCATCGCGCTCGACAAGGTCGCCGGACCCGTCGAGGTCGGGCCGCGCGGTATGCAGCTCGCCGATCAACGGGGGCGCGCGGAGCGCTCGTCGGCCGGGAGTGGCCGGGCCGCCGGCGGGAAGGGTCCGCTCCGGGTGCCGATGGGCATCCTGGACGATCCGACGAAGCAGTGGCAGGGCCAGTGGTACCTGGACCTGACGGTCGCGGGCGGCCATGTGGCGGTCATCGGCGGGCCGCAGTCCGGCAAGACGACGCTGATGCGCACCCTCGGCCTCTCCCTGGCGCTCACGCACACCCCGCAGGAAGTCGGCATCTACGGCCTCGACCTGGTCGGCGGCGGTCTCCAGGCCCTCGCCGGGCTGCCGCACGTCGGCGGGGTCGCGGGCCGCGCCGACCGCGAGCGCGCCGCACGCACGATCGACTCCGTGCGCGGCATGCTCGACCAGCGCGAGGAGCTGTTCCGGATCCACAACATCGACTCGCTGGAGCAGCTGCGCACCCTGCGAGCGGCGGGCCGTCTGCCGGAGCTGGCCTCCACCGAGGTCGTGCTGCTCATCGACGGCTTCGGCGCCCTGCGTGACGACTTCGAGGAACTGGACGACCCGGTCGTCGACATCCTCAAACGAGGCGGCGGCTACGGCATCCACGTCGTCGCCGGCATGCTCCGCTGGAACGACGTGCGCATCGCCACCCAGTCCCAGTTCGGCACCCGCGTCGAACTGCGCCTGAACGACCCGAGCGAGTCCAGCGTGGACCGCAAGCTCGCCGAGACCCTCGCACCGGAGGAGAAGGGCCGCGTCCTCACCGACGGCAAGCTCTTCGCCCAGGTCGCGCTGCCGCGCACGGACGGCCTCGCCGACACCGCGGACCTCGGCGCCGTCCTGGAACGCACCGCCCGTACGGTCCGCGCCACCTGGACCGGTGACGTCGCCCAGCCCGTGCGCGTGCTGCCGCACGTGCTGGAACCCCGGCTGCTGCCCGGCCCGTCGGCCGAGCCGCGCCGGGTGCCGATCGGCCTGGACCAGAACCGGCTGGCGCCCGTCCTGCTCGACCTCTTCGCGCACGACCAGCATCTGCTGATCATGGGCGACAGCGAGTGCGGCAAGACCAATCTGCTGAAGGTCGTCGCGAACGGGCTCATCGAGCGCTACAGCGAGGACGAACTGGTCTTCGGCGTCATGGACCCGCGGCGCGGACTGCGCGGCGCGATCCCCGAGGAGTACCGCGGCGGCTACGCCTACAACTCCAAGCTGGCCGGAGCCCTGTCGGCCGGTATCGCCGGCGAGCTGGAGAAGCGGCTGCCCGACGAGAGCGCGGACAGCGAGGACCTGGAGCCGGGCAGCTGGGGCACGGGCCCCCGGATCGTGATCCTGGTCGACGACTACGACGTGCTGACCACGGCGGGCCAGCAGCCCCTCGCCCCCTTCCTGCCGTATATCCCCTCCGCCGTCGACATCGGCCTGCACTTCGTCGTCACCCGCCGGGTCGCGGGCGCCGCCCGTGGCCTGTACGAGCCGCTGCTCCAGGGCCTGCGCGAGTCCGGCGCCTCGGCGCTGGTGATGGCGGGCGACCGCAGCGAGGGCCAGCTCTTCCCCGGTGTGTACGCCACTCAGCAGCCGTCGGGGCGCGGGGTACTGGTGCGCCGGGGCGAGCCGAACCGACTGATCCAGACCGTGTACGCGGGGGACCGGTGAACCGGGCGGTCTCCGCGGTGCGCCCAGGGGACCGGAGCCGTACGACACCCGAACCCACCACGTCGAAGGACCTGCCGACCTCATGACCAAGGACGTCATCGCCCTCACCCAGAAGATGCCCGACCCGCTGAGCGTGATCGCGGGTCTGCTCTCCGGCGGCCCGGACAAGCTGGTGGGCACGGAGGGCGAGGGCGCGGTGGTGCAGCTCTGCGACGAGCAGGGGCGCCCGCTCGTCTCCGTGGAGGCGCCGCTGCTGGTCCAGGTCAGGGGTGAGGCGCAGCGGCTGCTCGGCGCGCGCGAGCCCGAGGTGCCGTACTGGTGGACCGAGGCCCGGGCCACCACCGGCGTCGCGGAGGCCGAGCAACTGGCGGGCACCTTCGCGGCCCGTCTGGCCTCGCTCGTCGGGGGCACCGCCTGGCCGCCGCAGGCCGCGACCTCCCTGGCCGTGGTGAAGACCGACGGAGTGAGCGCGGTGCCGACGCCCGCCGCCGCCCAGCCCGCCGTGGATGTGCTCACCGACAAGGTCGCCGTCGTCATCCAGGACCGCCCGGTCGTCGCGATGACGGCCTGGCTCTCGGACGCCCTGCGCGCGGCGGCCGCAGCCGAACTCGGCCTGCAGATCGTGACGCCCGCGGGCACCCGCCTGTCTCCCGCCGTCCGCAACAGTCTGCCGGGCTGGCCCTCGCGCTGGGTCGTGCAGGACGAGAAGGACGGGTACTACGACGGGCTGTCCGGGGCCGTCCTGGAGTGGAAGAACGGCCTGTTCGTGACGGTGGAGTCGCCGGACGCCACCCCACAGGACCCGCGCACCCCGGTCGCCGACTCCTTCAAGCAGGACCTCGCGGAGAACGCGGCCATGGGGGAGCGGCAGCTCGCGATCTCCTTCCGGGCCGTCCACCCGGCGGACGACCGGCTCGTTCTGGGCGGAGCGCTGGAAACCGTGTGGCGCGAGATCACCGGCGAGCCACCGGCCGGGTGGGGCACCGAGGAGCCCGCCAACCTGCCGTGGTCACTGCGGCAGTTGACGGACGCGGCGCACGAGCGGTCACCCGCTCCGACCTGGCTCGTCGTGGTCGGCACCCCGGAGCGCCCCGGGCTCGCGACGGTCCGCATCAGCCGTACGAAGGCCGGGGTCGAGGAGGACGTCACCCTGGCGTTCGGTTACCGGCCAGGCGAGGAGGTGCCGACGGACGCGGTCCGCGCGGCAGCCGAGGCGCTGGCGACCCGGCACGACCTCCAGTCGATGCTGGTCCAGATCCGCAAGGCCCGCCGCGACCTGTCCGTACCGCCGCGCTTCGAGGGCCCGGGCGTACCGTTCGCCTTCGTCCTGGGCGCCGAGGAGGTCCGTGCGATGCCGGGTGACAGGGCCCGCCGCACTCCTCTGTATGAGGCCCCGATCCCGCTCGGCCCCAGAACGCGCCCGGCGCTCTACTACCCGCTGCCGGGGGATCCGGGGGACCTCTCCGGATGGCAGGACTTCGAGAGACTGATGCGACACCTCAAGGGCACTTCGTAAGGAGAGGACCCCAGGGCGCCCCTTGGGCCGCGAACGACTCGCCGTCCCCCGCGGGGCCTCGCGGGCACTCACCGTGCGCCCCTTGCGGGCGGACTTCGCCTAGCCTGCTCCGCATGTCCGACGACACCGCGCACGCGAAGCGCGACGAACGGCCCGAGGAATCCCGGCGGGTGCGCCTGGGCCGGATCTTCGACGAGGACGCGGAGCTGTACGACCGGGCCAGGCCCGGATATCCGCCGGAGCTGTACGACGACCTCGTGGAACTCGCGGGTGCCTGCCCCGGCAGCCGCGTACGGGAGGTGGGCTGCGGGACCGGCCGGGCGACGGTGCCTCTGGCCGGACGCGGCCGCCGGATCACGGCTGTCGAGGCGGGTGCGCACATGACGGCCGTGGCCGCGGCGGTAGAGGTGGTGACGGCGGACTTCGAGAGCTGGTCGCTGCCGGAGGAGCCCTTCGACGCGGTCGTCTCGGCGACGGTGTTCCACTGGATCGATCCGGCGGTGCGGACGGCCAAGGCCGCCGACGCGCCGCGTCCGGGCGGAGCGCTCGCCGTGGTGCCCAGCCGGCATGTGATGGGCGGCACCGAGGAGTTCTTCGTCGAGGTCCAGCGCTGCTACGAGCGCTGGGATCCGGACTCTCCGCCCGGGCTGCGGCCCCCCGCGGCGGCCGGCATCGACGGTTCCGACCATGCCGAGGAGGTGGCGCGAAGCGGCCGGTTCGGTCCCACGGTCTTCCGCCGCTACGAGCAGGACCTCACGTACGGCACATCGGACTATCTGGAGCTGCTGCGGACCTGTTCCGGTCACCGGGCCCTTCCCGAAGCCGCCAGAGACGGGCTGATGGCGTGCATCGCGGGCCTGATCGACGGGTGGTATGGCGGCCGGGTGACCAAGCGGTATCTCATCGAGCCGGCAGTGTCACCCAGGCGGTGACACTGCCCCGGCGCATCGCCTAGGCCCCGGCCCGCTCGTGTGCGAGGGCGGACGCGTCCCGCTTGAACGCCCACTCCATCTTCGGCTCCATCACGTACCGGAACACGCGCCGCACCGGAGCGGTGCACAGCACGGTCACGACAGCCCCGGCGAGCAGGGTCACGAACAGTTCACCGAGCGGCCGGTGCAGCCAACCGTGGTCGTACCAGCCCCGGTAGTCCGCGCCCTTCACGAAGAACCCGTGCAGCAGGTAGCCGTACAGCGTGCCCGCGCCCAGTGTCGTGAACCACATCTGCCGACGCGGTACCCACGAGAAGAAGCAGGCCGTGAGCAGCAGGGAGCAGCCCAGCAGGGCGAGCACCATGATCGGACCGCACCACCACGGCACCCCCAACTCGTGTGCGCTGTCGCGGTGGTAGAACCAGGCGGGGTTCATCCGCGGCACGGCCCACCAGGCCACGGCGAGCCCGCCGGCGAGCACCGGGACCGACAGGACGCGCACCGCGCGGCGCCGGAACAGCTGGAAGTGCTCCGGTTTCATCGACAGGCCGATGACGAAGAACGGCAGGAACTGCAGCACCCGCTGAAGGTCCAGGTCGTCGCCGATGTCGGGGGAGACGGAGGCGAGCATCGCGACCGCGATCGCGAGCGGGATCGGGTAGCGGACCAGCTTCCAGATGGGGGTCGTCAGCCGCCAGATGAACAACGCGATCAGGAACCATGTCAGGTACCAGGGGTCGAGCAGGCTGATCGCCAGATCAGGGTCGCCGCCTATCGCACGCTTGAAGAGCACGTACGCCGTCTCGAACACGACATACGGCACGACCACCCCCGTCAGCAGCCTCTTCAGCCGGTCGGGGCGCAGGTCGAAATTGCGCGAGAAGTAGCCCGAGATGAGGATGAACGCCGGCATGTGGAAGGCGTAGACGAACATGTACGCCGCTTCCAGGGTGCGATGGCCGCCTTTGAGGGGCTCCCAGGAGTGCCCCATCGCCACGAGCACGATCGCGAGGTACTTGGCGTTGTCGAAGAAGGCGTCACGCTGCTTGGCGGGCGGCTCGGCGGCGGTCCGGGAACCGCGTGGAGCCGGTACTCCCTCGGTCGGTGACTGTGCCGAGGGGGGTGGCGACGGCGGTGCCGGGGACGGCCCTGTCGCTCTTGCGGAGGATGAGGCAGCGTGGAACATCTGAGGCACCCTAGCGTTGTCATGGGCTTCCGTAAAACCCTCGATGCGAATACCGGTTTCGCCTGCGTATACCCCCGATTCGGGAAAGTCGACGTCGTGTGAGCGTGTTCCGTCGCACATTGCCGAACATGCGGATTTACCTACCACGTAGGGGTGTTGTGTCCGTATTCATCCGGACTAAAGCGGGCATAGTGCCGGTGGGCGACTCTGGCGGAATGTCCGATCCGAAGGGATCGGTCGAGCGTATTCGAATTACCTGCGTGCGTGATGTGTGGCCATGGAAACGATCACTGTGGATTCGCCCGCAGGGATCCTCTTAAATGCCCTTCGGGCGGGCGGTGTTCATCGTCACGTTCCGGCGCTGCGCACGCGCTGCGCGCGGCTGACGTGGCCGACGATGCCTCACGGGCCGCATAGGGTGGGCCGGTTGGTGGCACGATGGTTCCAGCGGGGGTGCGCTGTAAGGGTGGCCCCCGGGCCGGGAGAGCGGACCGACCGAGGGTGTGATCAGTTGTGGCCATTTCGCTGTCAGTGGTGCTGCTGTTGGCGATCATCCTGGTGGTGTTGATCCGAGGAGGCTCGATCAAGGCGGGCCCAGCGATCGTGGCCATCCTCTTCGGCTTCTTCCTGGCCTCGACCGGTATGGCGCCGTCCATAAACCGGTTCCTGAACTCGATAGCCGACACCATCAACTCGATCAACTTCTGAGCGAACGCGAACGCGGACGCGGATGGGGTTGTTCGCGGATGCGGCCGCTCTCGTGACCGCACCCGCCGGCGGACGGACCCGGCGCTCCCGGTGGAGCGGATGGTCGCCGGCGGGCGAGCTGTACCTTCGCCGCACCGGTGACGCATGCGAACGCCGCTGCGCCCCGTAGCCGCGAGTGTGCTCCGCGTGTGGCGTATACGCGACAAAAGCCGACCGGGACTGGTGGGTCAGTCGCCGACGAACCACGGGCAGCTGTCGAACGAGGTTGCGCGCCGCTCGAGCCTGGCCGCCAGGCCGGCGCTGCGGCGGTCTGCCGCGCGCTTTCGCAGTGCGGGTGCAGCTCGGGGACCTCGGGCAGAGCAGTGACGGTCTCCTGCTCGTTCAGCGACGTATCGCCGTACGGATCGACAGCGGCCGGCCTGCCGCCGACCCGGCTGTGCCGGACATGGGTGCGGGCTCTGCCGACCGCCTGCTCCCGCCCGCGGCGGATGGAACCCTGGCACCGGTGGCCTCTACGAGACCGGCCAGGTCGGGGCGGCGAAGTCGAACAACCGGCCGGGATGGCTGCTGCTCGGGCCGGCGATTCTTGCGCTGGCCGGGATCGTCGTAGGCGCCTGGATCATGACCAAGGGAACCGAGGGCATCTTGGAGAACTTCGCGATCAGCGGCACTGTCTTCGGTGCGACGATCGCGACGCTGGTGCTCTCCGTGGAGGACATCTTCCTGACCGCGGAGCCGGCCCCGGCGGGGCGCGCCCGCGATCGGTGTCGGCAACGTCATCGGCAGCGTCGTGTTCTCGGTGACCGCGAAGGTGGGCATCATCGCCCTGGCCGGCGGCGCGCTCGTGATCACCCCGGAGGTCTTCAGGTGGCACCTGCCGGCCCTCGTGGCCATCAACGGGTTCGCCGCCTACGCCCTTCTCACCGGGCACCTCAGGCGTTGGCACGGCGTGGTGCTGCTGGTGGCCTACATCGCCTACTGGGCCATCAGCTTCACCGTGTTCTGGCTGGTTCCCGTCGACGATGCACCAGGCTCCGACGACGCGCGGCGGCCGGGCATCGAAGCACCAGCGGTCCCGGGCACGCCCGTCCCCGACAACGACGACGCGCCTGCCCGATTACCCTGATCGCCCTGCCCGCCGACAGCGACTGGAAGACAGGCGTCTTGCCGGGCTGCTGGTCAGAGCTCGGCCACGACGTCGTGATCCGGCATCTGCCCGCCCCCTGTCACTCGGTTGGCAACAGGTGCGCGACCAGTAATCACCAGCAGTCTCGGGTCGCGGGCGGCACAGGTGTGGTCGGCGGCGACCTGCGGGCTGACGGCGGCCGAGGGCGTCGCGGACGCGGGCCGTGGCGAGGCGGGTCGTCCGGAGGGCGAGGACGATGCGACCGGCGCCGACGTGGCGGCCGACGAGTGTGCGACCGGCGGTGCGGTCGGTCCATCGACCGAATCCGGTGCGCCGGCCTGTACCGCACAGCCGACAGTCCTCAGCAGGATCGCGCAGCCGAGCACACGCCCCCACAGGCTCCCCACGGGGCGACCGTAGCAGGCGTTCGGTGGCCCGGATCATCCCGGCCTCCGAGGCGATATCCGCGCCGTCATCTCACGACGGGACGAGAGGGCCGCCTACCCCACGGGCACGCAACGGGCACGTAGGGCCGGGCGAAGATCGAAAATGCATCAGGGCCAGGACGAGGAAAGATCCTCCGACCTGGCCCTGAGTCACAAGAGCGGGCGACGGGAATCGAACCCGCGTAGCTAGTTTGGAAGACTAGGGCTCTACCATTGAGCTACGCCCGCAACAGGACGCGCCGCAGGTCAGTGACCGCGGCACAGAAGGCATCGTAGCGGGTCGCCCACCCCGGAGGCCAACGCGTTGGTCTGTGCGTTCACCCATCTGCAATCCGGCCGACGTGACCGGTCCGGGCATGTACCCTACGTGTCGCACCAGCACGGGGTGTGGCGCAGCTTGGTAGCGCGTCCGCTTTGGGAGCGGAAGGCCGTGGGTTCAAATCCCGCCACCCCGACCACCGATCGGCGTCACTCGGCGACGACTCGACTGATCGCCTTTTGGGACGCCCAGTGCCTGCGGTTACTATGCAAGCTGCGCGCCCGTGTGTCTGCACTGCCCAGTCTCTCAGGCAGGGGCCCGCGAATCCGCCGAAGGCCCGCCCGTCCCGGGCGGAGCAGCTCGGCAGAACCCCAAGAAGTCAGCCACAAGGAGACCGAACCGTGAAGAGCGCCGTGGAGACCCTGAACCCGACCCGGGTTCGGCTCACTGTCGAGGTGCCCTTCGAGGAGCTCAAGGACAGCCTCGACGCGGCGTACAAGAAGATCAACCAGCAGGTCACGGTGAAGGGCTTCCGCAAGGGCAAGATCCCGGCCCGGGTCATCGACCAGCGGTTCGGTCGCGGCGCCGTGCTCGAGGAGGCCGTCAACGACGCGCTTCCGAAGTTCTACACCGAGGCGGTCAACGAGGCCGAGCTGAACCCGTTGGGCCAGCCCGAGGTCGACATCAAGGAGCTGAAGGACAACGAGGTGCTGTCCTTCACCGCCGAGGTCGACGTCCGCCCCGCCATCGAGATCCCGGACTACTCCGGCATCGACGTCGAGGTCGACGCCGTCGAGGTGACGGACGAGGACATCGAGAAGTCCGTCGAGCAGCTGCGCGACCGCTTCGCGTCGACGAGCCCGGTCGAGCGCGCCGCCGAGGACGGTGACGTCGTCACGATCGACCTCGAGGCCAAGGTCGACGGCGAGGTCCTCGAGGACGGCGTCGCCAGCGGCGTCTCCTACACCATCGGCTCCGGCGAGCTGCTCGACGGCGTCGACGACGCCGTCAAGGGCCTGTCGGCCGGCGAGGAGGCCACCTTCACCTCTGAGCTGAAGGGCGGCTCCGCCGCCGGCAAGGAGGCCGAGGTGACGGTCAAGGTCACCCAGGTCGCCTCCCGCGAACTCCCCGAGCTGGACGACGAGTTCGCTCAGCTCGCCTCCGAGTTCGACACGCTGGAGGAGCTCAAGGCGGACAGCCGCAAGCGCCTCGAGAACATGAAGCAGTACGACCAGGCCACGCAGGCCCAGGAGCGTGTCCTGGACAAGCTGCTCGAGCTGGTCGAGGTCCCGATCCCCGAGAAGCTCCTCGAGGACGAGATCAACACCCGTAAGCACAACCTCGAGCACCACCAGCTCGGCCAGATGGGTCTGACCCTCGACAAGTACCTGGAGATCCAGGGCAAGAGCGCCGAGGAGTACGAGGCCGAGACGCGCGAGGCCGCGATCAAGGGCATCAAGACCCAGTTCGTCCTGGACGAGCTGGTCAACAAGGAGAAGCTGAGCGTCAGCCAGGAGGAGCTCACCGAGCACCTCATGCGGCGTGCGGCCTCCTCCGGTATGTCCCCCGACCAGTTCGCCCAGGCGGTCGTCGAGGGCGGCCAGGTCCCGATGCTCGTCGGTGAGGTCGCCCGCGGCAAGGCCCTGGCGGTGGTGGTCGAGGCCGCCACGGTCAAGGACACCAACGGTGAGCCCGTCGACCTGGACGACGAGGACGAGGACGAGTCGGAGGCCACGGAGGCCGCCGACGAGGCCGCGGAGGCCGGCGAGGCGAAGCCGGAGGCGTAACCCTCACGGACACCTGCCGTACCACGGGCCCCGGGACGCCATGCGTCCTGGGGCCTGTCCTCGTACGCGGACGGCGTAACCGGGGGGCGGCCTTCTTCGGCCGTCAGGGGAGGGCCGGGGCGCCCGGCAGGAGTCAGGGGCGGGCGCCGCTCCAGGGGGCGCGGAGGACCGCACGCGCGACCCCGGCAGACCGGCGCCGGTGGGCTGCCCCGCGCCCTCCGGGGGGAAGGGACCGGGCCCGCGACGGGAGCCTCGCAAGAGGCCCGGACCCGTACGGGCGCCCCCGAACGACCCGCACAGCGCGCCCGCCGCACGTCCCATGGCGACAATGGTCACGGAGCCCGGGGCGACAGCCCGTCACGGCGCCCCGGACGCCGGGTCCCGCAAGGCCAACGCCCATGCGCTGACAGCGAACACCCGCAGAAGCGGGATGGCACCCGCCTGCCTGCGCGTTAGGGTCCATGAATACGAGGGCAGGGGAGTCCCCGAAGCCGCCCGTGCGAGGGGCGCACGGGGTCCCACGCCCCGGCAGAACACGTGAGACGGCTCCGCGCCGTCGTAAGACGAGCAGGTGGATACGTGACGAATCTGATGCCCTCCGCCGCCGGCGAGCCTTCCATCGGTGGCGGCCTCGGCGACCAGGTCTACAGCCGGCTGCTCAACGAGCGGATCATCTTCCTCGGCCAGCCGGTGGACGACGACATCGCCAACCGGATCACTGCACAGCTGCTGCTCCTTGCCGCCGACCCGGACAAGGACATTTACCTCTACATCAACAGCCCCGGCGGCTCCATCACGGCCGGTATGGCTATCTACGACACCATGCAGTACATCAAGAACGACGTGGTGACCATCGCCATGGGCATGGCGGCGTCGATGGGGCAGTTCCTGCTCAGCGCGGGCACCCGGGGCAAGCGCTTCGCCCTGCCCAACGCCGAGATCCTGATCCACCAGCCCTCGGCCGGCCTCGCCGGTTCGGCGTCCGACATCAAGATCCACGCCGAGCGGCTGCTGCACACCAAGAAGCGCATGGCCGAGCTCACCTCCTTCCACACCGGCCAGTCGGTCGAGCAGATCACCCGTGACTCGGACCGCGACCGCTGGTTCGACGCCGAGGAGGCGAAGGGCTACGGCTTGATCGACGAGGTCATCACCACCGCTGCCGGCATGCCGGGCGGCGGAGGCACCGGGGCGGGCTCGTAAGGCCTCACCGGGCCCGTACGGCCGGTAGACCCCGACGGGGCTCCCACCGGGCCCGTACCGCCCGGTCAGGCCCCCTACGGGCTCACCGGGCCTCTGGGCCCCAGCGCCTCTTCAGCCCCCAGCCACCGCCTCAGCCCTTTTCAGGAGACACCGTGAACGACTTCCCCGGCAGCGGCCTCTATGACCGTGCGCGTGCCGAGTACACCGCCCCCGTGGCCGAGTCCCGCTACGTCATCCCGCGCTTCGTGGAGCGCACCTCGCAGGGCATCCGCGAGTACGACCCTTACGCGAAGCTCTTCGAGGAGCGCGTGATCTTCCTCGGCGTCCAGATCGACGACGCCTCCGCCAACGACGTCATGGCACAGCTGCTGTGCCTGGAGTCGATGGACCCCGACCGCGACATCTCGGTCTACATCAACAGCCCGGGCGGATCCTTCACCGCGCTCACGGCCATCTACGACACGATGCAGTTCGTGAAGCCGGACATCCAGACGGTCTGCATGGGCCAGGCCGCCTCCGCCGCCGCCGTGCTGCTGGCCGCCGGCACCCCGGGCAAGCGCATGGCGCTCCCGAACGCCCGGGTGCTGATCCACCAGCCGTACAGTGAGACGGGCCGCGGTCAGGTCTCCGACCTGGAGATCGCCGCCAACGAGATCCTCCGGATGCGCTCGCAGCTGGAGGAGATGCTGGCCAAGCACTCGAACACGCCGATCGAGAAGATCCGCGAGGACATCGAGCGCGACAAGATCCTGACGGCCGAGGACGCGCTCGCGTACGGCCTGATCGACCAGATCATCTCGACCCGCAAGATGAACAACGCATCTGTCCGCTGACGCGAATCCACCGGATTCGTCATCGGATCTGTATCGTCTGCCGCCCCTTGGCGCGGTGTGACTCGGTACACGTCAAAGTGAACCGTGCCAAGGGGGGCCCGAACGGGGGGCCCGGCAAGGTACCGTCGGACATAAGGCAGCACCAGGAGCCGCTGGACGTAAGGCGTCTCCCAGGCGAAGGGGAAGCACACCGTGGCACGCATCGGTGACGGCGGCGATCTGCTCAAGTGCTCGTTCTGTGGCAAGAGCCAGAAGCAGGTCAAGAAGCTCATCGCAGGCCCCGGTGTGTACATCTGCGACGAGTGCATCGATCTCTGCAACGAGATCATCGAGGAAGAGCTCGCGGAGACGAGCGAGGTGCGCTGGGAGGAACTCCCCAAGCCCCGCGAGATCTACGAGTTCCTCGAGGGGTACGTCGTCGGCCAGGAGGCCGCGAAGAAGGCCCTGTCCGTCGCGGTGTACAACCACTACAAGCGGGTGCAGGCGGGTGAGAACGGCGGCGCTCAAGGCCGCGACGACGCCATCGAGTTGGCGAAGTCCAACATCCTGCTGCTGGGCCCGACGGGCTCCGGCAAGACACTCCTGGCCCAGACTCTCGCCCGCATGCTGAACGTCCCGTTCGCCATCGCCGACGCGACGGCGCTGACGGAGGCGGGGTATGTCGGCGAGGACGTCGAGAACATCCTGCTCAAGCTCATCCAGGCGGCCGACTACGACGTCAAGAAGGCCGAGACGGGCATCATCTACATCGACGAGATCGACAAGGTGGCCCGCAAGAGCGAGAACCCGTCGATCACCCGGGACGTCTCGGGTGAGGGCGTGCAGCAGGCGCTGCTGAAGATCCTGGAGGGCACGACGGCCTCCGTGCCTCCGCAGGGCGGCCGCAAGCACCCCCACCAGGAGTTCATCCAGATCGACACGACGAACGTGCTGTTCATCGTGGGCGGCGCGTTCGCGGGCCTGGAGAAGATCATCGAATCCCGGGCCGGCGCGAAGGGCATCGGCTTCGGCGCGACGATCCGCTCGAAGCGGGAGCTGGAGTCGAAGGACCAGTTCGAGGACGTGATGCCCGAGGACCTGGTGAAGTTCGGCATGATCCCGGAGTTCATCGGCCGCCTCCCGGTCATCACCTCGGTCCACAACCTCGACCGCAAGGCGCTGCTGCAGATCCTGGTGGAGCCGCGCAACGCCCTTGTGAAGCAGTACCAGCGCCTGTTCGAACTCGACGGCGTGGAGCTGGACTTCGAGCGCGAGGCCCTGGAGGCCATCGCGGACCAGGCGATCCTGCGCCAGACGGGCGCCCGCGGTCTGCGCGCCATCATGGAGGAGGTCCTCCAGGCGGTGATGTACGAGGTCCCGTCCCGCAAGGACGTGGCCCGCGTGGTCATCACGGCCGATGTGGTCCTCTCGAACGTGAACCCGACCCTGATCCCGCGTGACGCGCGCGGCCGGGGAGCGGGGGAGCAGAAGACGGCGTAACCGGCATTCGGTATGTCACACAGAGGTGCCCGGTGCATGCAGCACCGGGCACCTCTGTGTGTGTCGACCCTGGTGAGACTGAGCCGCCAAGCAACTACGGGGCGTCCCGCACCACAGCGGGGCGCCCCGTTTCGCTGGGATTCAGCGCAGCGTCAGCCCTTGACGCGGACCTGGTCGTGGACCTTGGTGGTGACGTCGATCGCCGTGTCCTTGGTGACGTCGGTGGTGTTGTCTCCGGGGGAGACCATGGCGAGCGTGCTGTAGTCCGCCCACACGCAGAACCAGTCGGTCTTCTCCTTCTTGGTCACCGCGTTCGTGCCCTTGGCCGCCTGGCACTTCATCAGCGCGCCGTCCAGGTCCGCCGACTCCGGCGAACCGAGCAGCTCTGCCTTCTGGCCGGTGCTGCCGCCGGTGGAGCTTTCCTCGGTCTGCTTCTTGATCAAGGCGAAGAACTTGTCCAGGGCGGCCTCGGGGTCGGCGATCTTGCCGTAGCCGCCGACGAACGTGATGGACTTGGCCGCTGCGAGGTCGGCCGTGCCGGGCGCGGTGGACGGGTCCTTGGGGTTGTACTTGCTGAAGTCGGCCGCGGAGTAGATGCCGAAGACGGCCGTGCCGTTCTGGACGCCGCTGGCCTCGAGGTTCTTCACCGTCGACGAGTCGTTGGCGGCGGAGCCGTCCCCGGTGACCCGGGTGTAGTCGCCCAGGATCTTGCTCGGCGTCGTCAGCTTGTGCGGGCCGTCGTCGGCGAGGGCGGAGCCGCCGCCCCCGCCGATCGCGAAGTACGCAACCACCGCGATCGCGGCCACGACCGCCACCGCACCGGTGACGATGAGGCCCGTCTTCTTCTTGCCGCCGGCCGGTGCCGGCGGCTGCGGAACGCCGTACGGCTGCTGTCCGTAGGGCTGCTGTTCGGGGGGCGCCTGGCCGTAAGGCGGCGGGGTGGGCTGCTGGCCGTACGGGTTGTGCTGGGGCGGGATGCCCTGGGGTGCCTGCTGGGGGTAGCCGTAACCGGGCTGGGGTGCCTGCGGAGTCTGCTGGGGGTAGCCGTAGCCGGGCTGGGGTGCCTGCGGTGGACCGCCGTAGGGGCCCGGCTGACCGTACGGCCCGGGCTGCTGAGGCGGTCCGGAGTACGGGCCCGGCTGGTTGTGGCTCATCTTCTGGGTTCCCCTCCAGAGACGCTTATGGATCCCTCACATCCTGGCGCAAGCGGAAGAGTGCCACGGCCGGGCCATGCTCACCGTTACGAAAGAATCGCGTTTCGGGACGGGCCGGTGACACCCCTAAACTGACCCCGTGACCGAGAACGCTCAGCAGCAGCCATCAGCGCCCGACACCGAACTGCCGACCCAGTACGCGCCGGCCGCCGTAGAGGGGCCGCTGTACGAGCGCTGGGTAGAGCGGGGTTACTTCGAGGCCGACGAGAAGAGCGAGAAGCCTCCGTACACCATCGTCATCCCCCCGCCGAACGTCACCGGCAGCCTGCACCTCGGGCACGCTTTCGAGCACACCCTCATCGACGCCCTGACCCGCCGCAAGCGCATGCAGGGCTTCGAGACGCTCTGGCAGCCGGGCATGGACCACGCCGGCATCGCCACGCAGAACGTCGTGGAGCGTGAGCTGGGCAAGGAGGGCAAGTCCCGTCACGACCTCGGCCGTGACGCGTTCGTCGAGCGCGTCTGGCAGTGGAAGGCCGAGTCCGGCGGGCAGATCTCCGGGCAGATGCGCCGACTGGGTGACGGTGTCGCCTGGTCGCGTGAGCGGTTCACGATGGACGAGGGCCTGTCCCAGGCCGTCCAGACCATCTTCAAGCGGCTCTACGACGACGAGCTCATCTACCGCGCCGAGCGGATCATCAACTGGTGTCCGCGCTGCCTCACCGCGATCTCCGACATCGAGGTGGAGTACCAGGACGACGACGGCGAACTCGTCTCCATGAAGTACGGCGAGGGGGACGACACGATCGTCGTCGCCACGACCCGTGCCGAGACCATGCTCGGTGACACCGCGGTCGCCGTCCACCCGGACGACGAGCGCTACAAGCATCTGGTCGGCAAGCTCATCAGGCTGCCGCTGACCGACCGTTCCATCCCGGTCGTCGCGGACGAGCACGTCGACCCCGCGTTCGGTACCGGCGCCGTCAAGGTGACCCCGGCCCACGACCCGAACGACTTCGAGATCGGCCAGCGCCACGACCTGCCGGCCATCACGGTGATGGACGAGCACGCGGTCATCACCGTGCACGGTCCCTTCCAGGGCCTGGACCGCTTCGAGGCCCGCTCCGCCATCGTCGCCGCTCTGCGCGCCGAGGGCCGGATCGTCGCCGAGAAACGGCCGTACGTCCACTCGGTGGGCCACTGCTCGCGCTGCAAGACCACCATCGAGCCGCGGCTGTCCATGCAGTGGTGGGTCAAGGTCGGCCCGCTCGCCAAGGCCGCCGGTGACGCGGTCCGCGAGGGCAAGGTCAAGATTCACCCGCAGGAGATGGAGAAGCGGTACTTCGACTGGGTGGACAACCTCCACGACTGGTGCATCTCACGGCAGTTGTGGTGGGGCCACCGCATCCCGGTCTGGTACGGGCCGAACGGCGAGGTCGTCTGCGTCGGCCCGGACGAGCAGGCCCCGAGCGGCGAGGGCTGGCGTCAGGACACCGACGTCCTCGACACCTGGTTCTCCTCCGGCCTGTGGCCGTTCTCCACGCTGGGCTGGCCCGAGCAGACGGAGAGCCTCGCGAAGTTCTACCCGAACTCCGTCCTGGTCACCGGCTACGACATCCTCTTCTTCTGGGTCGCCCGGATGATGATGTTCGGCCTGTACGCGATGGACGGCACCCCGCCGTTCCACACCATCGCCCTGCACGGCATGGTCCGCGACCAGTTCGGCAAGAAGATGTCGAAGTCCTTCGGCAACGCGGTCAACCCGCTGGACTGGATGGACAAGTACGGGTCGGACGCGCTCCGGTTCACCCTGGCCCGCGGCGCCAACCCGGGTGTCGACGTCCCGATCGGCGAGGACTGGGTCCAGGGCTCGCGCAACTTCGCCAACAAGATCTGGAACGCCACGCGGTTCGCCCTGATGAACGGTGCGACGGTCGAGGGCCCGCTGCCCGCGTCCGAGCGGATGTCGGCGACCGACCGCTGGATCCTGTCCCGTCTGAACTCGGTCGTCGCCGAAGTCGACGCCCTGTACGAGGACTTCCAGTTCGCCAAGCTGTCCGACGCCCTCTTCCACTTCGCGTGGGACGAGGTCTTCGACTGGTACGTCGAGCTGTCCAAGACCACGTTCCAGGCGGGCGGCGAGGCCGCGGAGGTCAGCAAGCGCGTCCTGGGCGAGGTCCTCGACGTCACCCTGAAGCTGCTGCACCCGATCGTGCCGTTCGTGACGGAGACGCTGTGGACCACCCTCACGGGTGGCGAGTCGGTCGTCATCGCCGAGTGGCCGAAGGCCGTGTCGGTTCCTGGGGCCGACGCCCCGGGCGGCTTCCGTGACGCGGCCGCCGAGCGGGAGATCGAGACCCTCCAGTCGGTCATCACCGAGGTCCGCCGCTTCCGCGCCGACCAGGGCCTGCAGCCCGGCCAGCGCGTTCCGGCCCGGCTGACCCTCGACGGCACCTCGCTCGCCCCGCACGAGGCGGCCATCCGCCAGCTGCTGCGCCTGCAGCCGGAGGGCGAGGGCTTCACCGCCACCGCGACCCTGCCGGTCGCGGGCGCCACGGTCGCGCTGGACCTGTCCGGCACGATCGACGTGGCGGCGGAGCGCAAGCGCCTCGCGAAGGACCTGGCCGCAGCGGAGAAGGAGAAGGCCCAGGCCACGGCGAAGCTCGGCAACGAGGCGTTCCTCGCCAAGGCCCCCGACCAGGTGGTGGAGAAGATCCGCACACGGCTCGCCAAGGCGGACGAGGACATCGCCCGGATCCAGGCCCAGCTGGAGCGCCTGCCGCAGGCATAGGGGTTCCGTGCGGTGAGGTGGACCCGCCGCGCACAGTCCGCGTAGAACGCCCGGCCCGGGAGACCCCGGCCGGGCGTTCCCCGTGCACGGCCGGCGAGTGCGCCGGGGGCGGCGAATTCACCCGAACGGTACGGCACATCGGGCGAAAGGCCGCCCAACCGGACCATGGGGCGTGAGGGCACACCTACGCCATTTGGGAGGCGCGCCCTGCGCTGAACCGCCCTACGTCTCGGCACGGCCGCCGGCCTGGCCGCCGCACTGGCCGTCGTCTCCGCGGCGTCCGCCGCCGCATCGCCCCCCGGCGGCGCGCAAGCCGACGGCCACCGCGCGGAGACCATCCGGTTGACCGCGAGGCAGGCTCAGTCCCAGTCCCCTGATCTGGGTACGAAGGGGCTCAGCCTGGGCGACGAGCTCGTCATCGCCGAAGACCTCTACAGCGGCGGCAGGAAGATCGGCGACCACAGTGTGGTCTGCACCTATATCCGGGTCCAGCCGGGCGATGTCCAGCTGCAGTGCGTCGGTACCTTCGCTCTGCCCGAGGGCGAGATCACCTCCCAGACGCTCCTCCACCTGAAGGGCCAGGCGACGCCCGCACCGCGGTCGACATCGCCCTCACCGGTGGTTCCGGGGCCTACAGCACGGACCGGGGGTATGTGCACACCGTCGCGGCCGGTGGAACGGAGCGGCAGGTCACCTTCCACATCACCCTGGACGATCCCTCGGCGGGATAGGTCCCGCCTCGACGGGCGGGACACACTCGCCCGCCCGCGCGGGGCCTCTTTCCGGGCTCCCGGCGGCGCTCGGGCAGCCGCCCCCCGGCGGCATGGCTGCCCGCGACCGCGCCTGTCACCCGTGCTCCGTAGACTGGCCCTGTGAGCGACCTGCCCCCGCGTGACGCCAATGAGAGCGATCCCTTCGAAGACATCGTCTCGGCCGAGACCGACCGGGACCCCGATCTCGCGGTGATCGAGGCCGGCAGCCGTACCCTGCGCACCCAGGGCGGCCCGCCGCAGGCCGAGGTGCCCGCGCGGCCCACCGACCCCGAGGTCGACAAGGCGCTGCGGGCGGTCGAGGCCGAACTGGCCACGCGCTGGGGCGAGACCAAGCTGGAGCCGTCCGTCAGCCGTATCTCGGCGCTGATGGACGTGCTGGGGGAGCCGCAGCGGTCGTATCCGTCCATCCACATCACCGGGACCAACGGCAAGACGTCCACCGCCCGCATGATCGAGGCCCTGCTCGGCGCCTTCGAGCTGCGCACGGGCCGGTACACGAGCCCGCACGTCCAGTCCGTCACCGAGCGGATCAGCCTGGACGGCGCGCCCGTCTCCGCCGAGCGGTTCATCGAGACGTACGACGACATCAAGCCGTACGTGGAGATGGTCGACTCGCAGCAGGAGTACCGGCTCTCCTTCTTCGAGGTGCTCACCGGCATGGCGTACGCGGCCTTCGCCGACGCCCCCGTCGACGTCGCGGTCGTCGAGGTCGGCATGGGCGGCAGCTGGGACGCGACGAACGTGATCGACGGGGACGTCGCGGTGGTGACCCCCATCGACCTGGACCACACCGACCGGCTCGGGGGTACGCCCGGCGAGATCGCCGAGGAGAAGGCCGGGATCATCAAGCAGGGCGCCACCGTCATCCTGGCCCAGCAGCCGGTGGACGCGGCCCAGGTGCTGCTGAAGAAGGCCGTGGAGGTGGACGCGACCGTGGCCCGCGAGGGCCTGGAGTTCGGCGTCGTCTCCCGGCAGGTGGCGGTCGGCGGCCAGCTCCTCACCCTGCGCGGCCTCGGCGGCGAGTACAACGAGGTGTACCTGCCGCTGCACGGCGCCTACCAGGCCCACAACGCCGCCGTGGCGCTCGCCGCGGTCGAGGCGTTCTTCGGGGTGGGCTCCCAGCGGCCCGAGCCGCTGGACGCCGACACGGTCCGCAAGGCCTTCGCCTCGGCGTCCTCCCCGGGCCGTCTGGAGGTCGTACGGCGCTCCCCGACGGTCGTCCTGGACGCCGCCCACAACCCGGCGGGCGCCCGCGCCACCGCCGACGCCGTGAGCGAGGCCTTCGACTTCAGCCGGCTGATCGGCGTCGTCGGCGCGAGCGGCGACAAGAACGTCCGGGGTCTGCTGGAGGCGTTCGAACCGATCTTCGCCGAGGTCGTGATCACCCAGAACTCCAGCCATCGCGCGATGGACGCGGACGAGCTGGCCGCGATCGCCGTCGAGGTCTTCGGCGAAGAGCGCGTGCAGGTCGAGCCGCGGCTGCCGGACGCCCTGGAGGCCGCGATCACGCTGGCCGAGGAGGAGGGCGAGTTCGCGGGCGGTGGCGTGGTGGTCACCGGCTCCGTCATCACGGTCGGCGAGGCCCGACTGCTTCTGGGGAAGGGCTGACTCTCCGTGCGCACACTCTGTTCTTCGACCCTGATCGGCGAGTTCTTCGTCATCGGTTTCGCCGCTCTGGTCGCGATGAAGGACCCGAACCTGTCCACCGGCACGGTCTGGACCGTCAGCGGCGTCGCCATGGCGCTCAGCGTCGTGCTGTGCGGCGTGATCACCCGTCCCGGCGGCGTCCTGCTGGGCTGGGCGCTGCAGATCGCGCTGATCGCCTCGGGGTTCGTGGTCCCGACCATGTTCCTGCTGGGCGCGATCTTCGCGGCGCTGTGGTGGGCGTCGGTCCACTACGGCCGGAAGATCGACGAGGCGAAGGCCCGCTTCGCGGCCGTCCAGAGCAGCGAGAACAGCCCGGCCTAGTGGTGCGGCGTCCGGCGCCCGGGGAGCCCGTCACGGGCCCCGCCGCCGGCTCTGTAGGGCCGAGCCGTGGTGCCTCGGCCCGTACGCCACCGCGGGTCGGGGACGGCCGCTCGTGTGGCCCCCGGCCCCTTATGGGGTGCGCCTGACGCTGTGTGAAAACCTCCCAGTACCGCCCTGTAGCCTCATCCTCCCGCACCACCGATAAAGGAGTCCTCTCGTGACCTCGCGCACCCTCGTCCTCCTGAAGCCCGACGCCGTCCGTCGCGGGCTGATCGGCGAGATCATCGGCCGTATCGAGCGCAAGGCCGGCTGGACCATCAGCGCGCTGGAGCTGCGCACCCTGGACCAGGAGACCCTGGAGCTGCACTACGGCGAGCACAAGGGCAAGCCGTTCTACGAGCCGCTGGTGGAGTTCATGGCGTCCGGCCCGGTCGTCGCGCTCGTCGTCGAGGGCGAGCGGGTCATCGAGGGGCTGCGCGCGCTCGCCGGGCCCACCGACCCGATCGCCGCCGCTCCCGGCTCCATCCGCGGTGACTTCGGTGTCATCGTCCGCGAGAACCTGATCCACGCCTCCGACTCGGAGGAGTCCGCCGAACGCGAGCTGAAGATCTTCTTCCCCGGCCGCTTCTGAGCGTACGGGCGATGAACTTCTGAACGCGTCTTGTGAATATTTCTGAGGGTTTGTCACGTCACCCGGATGCCGGAACGGGACGGCTGAAAAATTCAGCCGTCAAAACCCCGCCAACGCCTGGCATATGCGCCCCGTTCGGGGGAACGGCTACCCCCGAACGCCCGTCTCCTGGAGCGAGGCGACGCGTCATCTGCTGACAATGGCGAAGACCCTCGCGCAGTGTTTCGTGCAGGCGAGACTACGATGTAAGCCTTCACGTCACAGCACCCACTTCGCCGCCCCAACAAAAGCCGTGAAACGCTCAAACTTGGGAAGGCCAGACGAATCCTGATGGGGAACTCAATGTCGTTCATCGGCCGTGACATGGCTGTCGACCTCGGGACCGCCAACACGCTGGTGTACGTCAGGGGTCGTGGGATCGTACTCAACGAACCGTCCGTCGTCGCGATCAACACCAACACCGGTGGCATCCTCGCGGTCGGCGCGGAAGCGAAGAAGATGATCGGCCGGACTCCGGGCAACATCGTCGCGGTCCGCCCGCTCAAGGACGGTGTGATCGCCGACTTCGAGATCACCGAGCGGATGCTCCGCTACTTCATCCTGAAGATCCACAAGCGGCGGTATCTGGCTCGTCCGCGGGTCGTCGTCTGTGTGCCGTCGGGCATCACGGGCGTTGAGCGCCGTGCCGTCATCGAGGCGTCCTCCCAGGCCGGCGCGCGCCAGGTGCACATCATCGAGGAGCCCATGGCGGCCGCCATCGGCTCCGGCCTGCCGGTCCACGAGGCCACGGGCAACATGGTGGTGGACATCGGCGGCGGCACCACGGAGGTCGCGGTCATCTCGCTCGGCGGCATCGTCACCGCCCAGTCCATCCGCGTCGCGGGTGACGAGCTGGACAACGCGATCATCCAGCACATCAAAAAGGAGTACTCGCTCCTCCTCGGTGAGCGGACGGCCGAGCAGATCAAGATCACGATCGGTTCGGCGTACGAACTCGACGCCGACGAGCACACCGAGATCCGCGGCCGGGACCTGGTCTCCGGGCTGCCCAAGACCGTGGTCATCTCGGCGGCCGAGGTCCGCAAGGCGATCGAGGAACCGGTCAACGCGATCGTGGACGCTGTGAAGACGACCCTCGACAAGTGCCCGCCGGAGCTGTCCGGCGACGTCATGGACCGAGGGATCGTGCTCACCGGCGGCGGTGCCCTGCTGCGCGGGCTCGATGAGCGGCTGCGCCGGGAGACCGGCATGCCGATCCACATCGCCGAGGACCCGCTGGACAGCGTGGCGCTGGGCTCCGGCAAGTGCGTCGAGGAGTTCGAGGCACTCCAGCAGGTGCTGGACGCCCAGCCCCGCAGATGACGCGACGCGTCGATTCCGCCGTACGAGACGTTCGCCTCTCGTGCGGCGGATCGTTGATATAGAGGCATAAACTCCCCCATACCGTCCCCGGGTTCCGCCCACGTTCCCACCGGGCACCGCGCTCCCGGGGCCCGCCCTGCACAATCCGACGAGGAAGGCACGGCCGCCGCACGTGAGGGACACACGAGAGAGCCGGCTGCTTCTGCTGCTGCTGATTGCCATCGCGTTCGCTCTGATCACGGTGGACATCCGCGGCGGCCAGGACTCGCCGATCGAAGGTGCCCGTCAGGCCGCTGCCACGGTCTTCGGCCCGATCGAGAACGGGGTGTCGACCGCCGTCGACCCCGTGGGCAACGCGATCGCGGCCGTACGCGACTCCGGCAGCCGCCACGATCGCATCGCCCAACTGGAGCGTTCCAACGCCTTGTTGAAAGCGAAGCTGGGCAGCGACGACCGCAACCGCAGCCGCCTCAAGCAGCTCGACAAGATGATCCGGATGGCAGGTGAGGGACAGTACGGGATCAAGGGCGCCGAGGTCATCGCCATAGGAGCGGCCCAGGGCTTCTCCTGGACCGTCACCATCGACGTGGGCGCGAACGACGGCATCAGGCGCGACATGACCGTGCTCAACGGTGACGGGCTGGTCGGCCGCGTCACCACGGTCGGCCCCGACACCTCGACCGTGCTGCTGGCCAACGACCCGGACTTCACGGTCGGTACGCGCATGGAGAGCAGCGACGAGCTCGGTTTCGCCTCCGGACAGGGCGACCGTCCGCTGCGCGTCCAACTGCTCAACGGCAAGGCCGACGTGAAGAAGGGCGACCGTCTGGTCACCTTCGGCTCGCAGGCCGACAGACCGTTCGTGCCCGGTGTCCCGGTCGGTGTGGTCTCCCGGGTCGACCCCTCCGGCGGTGATCTGACCCGTACGGTCTACGTGACGCCCTTCGCGTCTTTCAGCAAGCTCGACGTCGTCGGTGTCGTCGTCCAGACGCCCAAGAAGGACCCGCGGGACACCGTTCTGCCCCCGAAGCCCAAGCCGACGCCAACGCCGACCGTGACGGTCACCGTCACGCCCTCGGACCCGGCCACCGTCACGCCCTCGGCCCCGGCCACCGGCCCGCAGCAGACGCCTTAGGAGCTGAACCAGATGCGCCTCAACCGGATGCTGCTCTCCACCACTCTGGTGATCGTCGCCCTGGTCATCCAGGTGTGCGTCCTCGCCCGTCTGCACCTGCCGGGCGCCGTGCCCGACCTCGTGCTGCTGACCGTCGTCGCCCTCGCGCTGGTCTACGGCCACGTCGGCGGCTGCCTCATCGGCTTCGGCGCGGGCCTGCTCTCCGACCTCGCCCCGCCCGCCGACCACGCCGCTGGCCGCTACGCCCTCGTGCTCTGCGTCATCGGCTACCTCGCCGGACTCGCCCGGCCCGACAACGGCCGACTGAAGTCGGCGACGGCCCCGATGGCCGTGGTGGTCGCCGCCGCGATCGGCTCCACCCTGCTGTACGCGGGCGTGGGCGCCCTGGTCGGCGACACCGCCGCCCGCCATGTGGGCCTTGCCGGCCTGCTGTTCACGGCCGCGGTGTACGACCTGCTGCTCGCGCCGTTCGTCGTGCCCGGGATCATGGCTCTGGCCCGCCGCGCCGAGAACGACCCGCTCGCCGACTCCAGCTCCACCAAGGCGACGGACGTCGCTTCCGGCTGGCTGTCCTCCGGCACCGGCTTGCGCATCGGCAGCCAGCGCGGAGGACTGCGGGTCAAGGCGGCCAAGGCCCGGGTGTCCCGCGCGGGACGCATCAAGGGGGTCAAGAGGCTGTGAGGACCGGCTGGACGGCCGCCTGGTCGCACAGGTTGGCCGTGTACTCGTATGACGTGTACGTGCACGGAGAGGGGGCGGCAGCAGTGACCGACATCCAGCCGTCTCCCACCACCACCTTCGACGGAATGGGCCTCGCCCATGACTAACATCCCCGAGACCGGCCGGACCCCGCGCGTCCAGATCCGGCTCGTCGTGATCCAGATCCTCGTTCTCTCCCTCCTCGGCACCCTCGGCGGCCGGCTGTGGTTCCTCCAGATCCGCAGCGGCGCCGAGTACGCCAGGGAGGCCTCCGGCAACCACGTCCAGCAGGTCGTCCAGCCCGCCGTACGCGGCGACATCCTGGACGCGCGCGGTGTCCCGATCGCCGACAACGAGGCGCGGCTCGTGGTGTCCGCCTCGCGCACCGACCTGCTGAAGATGAAGGATGACGGCAAGGGGGTCCTCACCAAGCTGGCCGGCGTCCTCGGCATGAAGCCCCAGGAGGTCATGGACAAGGTCCGCCTCTGTGACTCCTCGACGCCGCAGCCCTGCTGGAACGGCTCGCCGTACCAGCCGATCCCCATCACGGACGAGGCCACCCCCAAGCAGGCCCTGCAGATCCGCGAGCGCTCCGAGGACTTCCCCGGCATCACCGCCGACCCCGAGGCCCTGCGCCGCTACCCGAGTCCGGGCGAGGCCAACACCGCCCAGGTCCTCGGCTACCTCTCGCCCGTCACCGACGGCGAGATCCAGCAGGCCAAGGACACCGACTCGCCCTTTCTGCGCTCCGACATGGTCGGCCGCTCCGGTCTCGAGCGCCAGTACGACAAGGTGCTGCGCGGCAAGGCCGGCGTCACCCGCTACGAGGTGGACAACCTGGGCCGCGTCATCGGGAAGGCCAAGAGCGACGCCGCCGAAGCCGGTTCCAACCTCATCACCAGCATCGACGCCCGGGTCCAGCGAGTTGCCGAGTACGAGCTGGACAACGCGATGAAGATCGCCCGCAGCCAGTTCGACAAGGTCACCGGCGAGAAGTACAAGGCCGACTCCGGCGCTGTGGTCGTGATGGAGGCCAAGACCGGCCGCATCGTGGCCATGGCATCCGCCCCGACCTACGACCCGAACGTCTGGGTCGGCGGCATCTCCGCCAAGGACTACAAGCAGCTCACCGGCAAGAACTCCGACTACCCGCTGCTCAACCGGGCCATCCAGGGGCAGTCGGCGCCCGGCTCGACCTTCAAGGTGGTCTCCACGGCCGCCGCCATCGAGGCCGGCTACCCCTTCGACGGCAACTACCCGTGCACCAGCTCGTACTCGGTCGGTAGCCAGGTCTTCAAGAACTTCGAGGGCGAGAACTTCGGCCCGATCTCGCTCGGCCGCGCCCTCGAGGTCTCCTGCGACACCGTCTTCTACGGCCTCGCCGACAACGAGTGGAAGAAGGACGGCGGCATCAACCCCAAGAAGGGCCAGCCCAAGGACTACTTCTACAAGGCCGCCCACCAGTTCGGCCTCGGTAAGCCCACCGGCATCGACCTGCCCAACGAGGTCTCCGGCCGCGTCCCCGACCGCCAGTGGAAGCAGAAGTACTGGGAGGCCAACAAGGACGCCTGGTGCAAGACCGGCAAGAAGGACGGCGACTACGTCCAGAAGATCGCGTACGAGAACTGCCTCGAGGGCAACAAGATGCGCGAGGGTGACTCGATCAACTACTCCATCGGCCAGGGCGACACGCTTCTGACCCCGGTCCAGGAGGCCGTCATCTACTCGGCGATCTCCAACGGCGGCACGATGTGGAACCCGACCATCGGCAAGGCGATCGTCAGCCCCGACGGCAAGACCGTGACCGAGATCAAGCCGAAGTCGCACGGCAGGCTGCCGATCGACGGGAAGACACGGGACGTCATGAACGAGGCCCTCGCGGGTGTCGTCACCCGTGGTACCGCCGCGTGGAAGTTCGGCGGCTGGCCGCAGGACAAGATCCCGCTGCACGCCAAGACCGGTACCGCCGAGGTCTACGGCAAGCAGACGACGTCCTGGCTGGCGACCTACTCCAGCGACTACGCGGTCATCATGACGATCGCTCAGGCCGGTACGGGTTCCGGCGCCTCCGGTGAAGCCGTCCACAACATCTACGACGCCCTGTACGGCGTCCAGAAGGACGGCTCGATCGACAAGAAGAAGGCGCTGCTGTACACCCCGCAGAAGGACCTGCCCAAGATCCAGCCCGACGGGTCGATCGTGGCGCCGAAGATCGAGAAGTACGACCCGAAAGCGGACCAGGCGAGCGGACAGGACCAGCAGGGGGGAACGCCCACCGACACCCCGTCGGCCACCGTCCCCTCACCGACCGCGAGCAACCGCACCACCCGCAGGGGCACGGCCCGCCCTAAGAAGAGGCGAAGGATCCTGACGTGACCGGAGCGAACAACTTCTCCGTCTCCCGGTACGGACCCGAGAGGGCCGGCTGGTCCCGGATCTTCGCCCGCGACAGCCTGGCCCGCCGCCTCGACTGGCCCATACTGATGTCGGCCATGGCGCTGTCCCTGATCGGCACGGTCCTCGTCTATTCGGCGACCCGCAACCGCACCGAGATCAACCAGGGCGACCCCTACTACTTCCTGATCCGGCATCTGATGAACACCGGCATCGGGCTCGTCCTGATGATCGGCACGGTGTGGCTCGGTCACCGCACCCTGCGCACCGCCGTGCCGATCCTGTACGGCATCTCGGTGCTCCTGATCCTCATGGTGCTCACCCCCCTCGGCGCGACGGTCAACGGCGCCCACGCCTGGATCGTGCTCGGCGGCGGTTTCTCCCTCCAGCCCTCCGAGTTCGTGAAGATCACGATCATCCTGGGCATGGCGATGCTGCTGGCCGCAAGAGTCGACGCGGGCGACAAGCCCTACCCGGACCACCGGACGGTGGCCCAGGCCCTCGGCCTGGCCGCCGTGCCGATGCTGATCATCATGCTCATGCCCGACCTGGGCTCGGTCATGGTCATGGTGATCATCGTGCTGGGCGTGCTGCTCGCCTCCGGGGCCTCGAACCGCTGGGTGTTCGGCCTCATCGGCGCGGGCGCCCTGGGCGCCATCGCCGTATGGCAGCTGCACATCCTGGACGAGTACCAGATCAACCGGTTCGCCGCCTTCGCCAACCCCGATCTGGACCCGGCGGGCGTCGGCTACAACACCAACCAGGCGCGCATCGCCATCGGCTCCGGCGGGCTCACCGGGGCCGGCCTCTTCCACGGCTCACAGACGACGGGCCAGTTCGTGCCGGAACAGCAGACCGACTTCGTCTTCACGGTCGCGGGTGAGGAGTTGGGCTTCCTGGGCGCCGGACTGATCATCGTGCTGCTCGGCATCGTGATGTGGCGGGCCTGCCGGATCGCCCGCGAGACGACCGAGCTCTACGGCACGATCGTCGCCGCCGGCATCATCGCCTGGTTCGCCTTCCAGTCCTTCGAGAACATCGGTATGACCCTCGGCATCATGCCGGTCGCCGGACTGCCGCTACCGTTCGTCTCCTACGGCGGCTCGTCGATGTTCGCGGTCTGGATAGCGGTAGGCCTGTTGCAGTCCATCCGCGTGCAGCGGCCGCTGTCGGCCTAGAGCGCGGAGAGGGTGCCGAGGCCCGCTACGCGCGGCGTGTGTCCGAGAAGCACTGAGGGAGAGGCATGGTTCGAGACGGGGGCCGCAGGCTCTGCCCCTTCGGCCCCCGTCGGTACTAGATTCAGTGCATGGCGGACACAAAGCGGGAAATCGAGCGGAAGTACGAGGTCGGGGCCGGGGACGAACTGCCGGATCTGACCAGCATCGCCGGTGTCTCGGCCGTCGTCGACAAGGGGGTCGCCGAACTCGACGCCACCTACTACGACACGGCCGACGAAAGGCTGGTCGGCGCCTCTCTGACCCTGCGCCGCCGCACGGGCGGGAGCGACGCCGGCTGGCACCTCAAGCTGCCGGTCGCCGATGGCGTCCGCGACGAGGTGCACGCCCCGCTCTCCGACTCCGTCCCCGCCTACCTCTCCGGCCTCGTGCGTTCCCGCGTCCGCGACGCCGCCCTCGTCCCCCTCGTCCGCCTGCGCTCCGCCCGGAACATCCGCCACCTGGTCGACGCCGACGGCACCCTGCTCGCCGAGGTCAGCCTCGACCGCGTCCGCGCCGAGCGGCTCAGCGGGGACAAGGGCACCGCCGAATGGACCGAGATCGAGGTCGAGCTCGCGGACGACGGTGACCCCTCCTTCCTCGACAAGGTCGACAAAAAGCTCCGCAAGGCAGGCGTGAACCGCTCCTCCGCCCCCTCCAAACTGGCCAGGGCACTGGAGGAGACCGGGGACGGCACCGGACCCGCCGCGGCCGCCGAACCCGAGCCGCCGGCCACCGCGGGCGACCACGTACTCGCCTACGTCCGCGTCCAGCGCGACGCGATCCTCGAAATGGACCCCGCGGTCCGCCGCGACGTCTTCGACTCCGTCCACTCCATGCGCGTGGCCACCCGACGGCTCCGCAGTACGTTCCGCTCGTTCGGCAAGGTCCTGGACCGCGGCATCACCGACCCGGTCGCCGACGACCTGAAGTGGCTGGCCGGCGAACTGGGCATCGACCGCGACAGGGAAGTCCTCACCGAGCACCTGACGACCGCACTGTCCGGGCTGCCCCGCTCCCTGGTCTCCGGCCCGGTCCAGGGCCGCCTGCGCACCTGGTCGGAGGCCCGGCGCGGCGGCTCCCGGAAGCGGCTGATCTCCGTCCTGGACGGCGACCGCTACCTGCGGCTGCTGAACGCCCTGGACGCCCTGATCGCCGACCCGCCCCTGCTCGAAGCGGCCGCCGGGGATCCGTCGAAGGTGATCGCCAAAGCCGTGCGCAAGGACTTCGGCAAGGTCGCCGTCCTGGTCGACCAGGCCCTGGACCTGCCGCCGGGCTCCGACCGCGACGTGGCCATCCACGAGGCCCGCAAGAAGGCCAAGCGCACCCGGTACGCCGCCGAGGCCGCCGCGCCCGCGCTCGGCAAGCCCGCCGAGGTCCTGGTCAAGTCGATGAAGTCCCTGCAGACCATGCTCGGCGACCACCAGGACAGCGTGATGGCCAGGGAGACCCTGCTGGAACTGTCCGCCCTGGCGCACGCGGCGGGGGAGAGCACCTTCACCTACGGCGTTCTGTACGGGCGCGAGGAGCAGCGCGCGGCGGCCGCGGAGGCGGCACTGCCCGAGGCCTGGCGGACGGCGGAGGACGGCGCGCGCCTCTGAGCGGACCGAGGCGCTGGGGGCGCGTGCGCGAGCGCGCCGGGCGCTCGTGGGCGAGCGCCCGCGGCCGCCTGAGCCGTCCGGGCGTCCGAAGAGGCGGCGCGATCGCGTTAGGCTTGATGGTCACCCCTGTCCGTACCGTCCAGCTCACGAAAGTCGCGAGATGTCTGCCGAAGCCGCCAAGTCGGTGTTCCCGCAGCTCGAAGCCCTGCTTCCGCATGTGCAGAAGCCGATCCAGTACGTCGGCGGAGAGCTCAACTCCACGGTCAAGCCGTGGGAGGCCTGTGACGTGCGCTGGGCCCTCATGTACCCCGACGCCTACGAGGTCGGCCTGCCCAACCAGGGCGTCATGATCCTCTACGAGGTCCTGAACGAGCAGGAGGGCGTCCTCGCCGAGCGCACCTACAGCGTGTGGCCGGACCTTGAGGAGCTGATGCGGGAGCACGGCGTCCCGCAGTTCACGGTGGACAGCCACCGCCCGGTGAAGGCCTTCGACGTACTGGGCCTGTCCTTCTCCACCGAACTCGGCTACACGAACATGCTCACGGCCCTGGACCTCGCGGGCATCCCGCTGGAGTCCAAGGACCGCACCCTGGACGACCCGATCGTGATGGCGGGCGGCCACGCGGCCTTCAACCCCGAGCCCATCGCCGACTTCATCGACTGCGCCGTGATCGGCGACGGTGAGCAGGCGGTCCTGGAGGTCACGAAGATCATCCGCGCCTGGAAGGAGGAGGGCCGCCCCGGCGGCCGCGAGGAACTCCTCTTCCGCCTGGCCAGGACCGGCGGGGTCTACGTCCCGGCCTTCTACGACGTGGAGTACCTCTCCGACGGCCGTATCGCCCGCGTCGTCCCCAACAAGTCGGGTGTCCCATGGCGTGTGTCCAAGCACACCGTCATGGACCTGGACGAGTGGCCCTACCCCAAGCAGCCCCTCGTCCCGCTCGCGGAGACCGTCCACGAGCGCATGTCCGTCGAGATCTTCCGCGGCTGCACCCGCGGCTGCCGCTTCTGCCAGGCGGGCATGATCACCCGCCCGGTGCGCGAGCGCTCCATCACGGGCATCGGCGAGATGGTGGACAAGGGCCTGAAGGCGACGGGCTTCGAGGAGGTGGGCCTGCTGTCGCTGTCGTCGGCCGACCACTCGGAGATCGGCGACATCGCCAGGGGTCTGGCGGACCGCTATGAGGAAGACAAGATCGGCCTCTCCCTCCCGTCCACCCGCGTGGACGCCTTCAACATCGACCTGGCGAACGAACTGACCCGCAACGGCCGGCGTTCGGGCCTCACCTTCGCCCCCGAGGGCGGCTCGGAACGCATCCGCAAGGTCATCAACAAGATGGTCTCGGAAGACGACCTGATCCGGACGGTCGCCACCGCCTACGGCAACGGCTGGCGCCAGGTGAAGCTCTACTTCATGTGCGGCCTGCCGACCGAGACGGACGACGACGTCCTCCAGATCGCCGACATGGCCATGCACGTGATCCAGAAGGGCCGCGAGGTCTCCGGCTCGAACGACATCCGCTGCACGGTCTCGATCGGCGGCTTCGTCCCCAAGCCCCACACCCCCTTCCAGTGGGCCCCGCAGCTCTCCGCGGAGGAGACGGACGTCCGTCTGGAGAAGCTCCGCGACAAGATCCGCGGCGACAAGAAGTACGGCCGTTCGATCGGCTTCCGCTACCACGACGGCAAGCCCGGCATCGTCGAGGGCCTGCTGTCCCGCGGCGACCGCCGGATCGGCGCGGTCATCCGCGCGGTCTACGACGACGGCGGCCGCTTCGACGGCTGGCGCGAACACTTCTCCTACGACCGCTGGATGAGCTGCGCGGACAAGGCGCTGGCGGACTTCGGCGTCGACGTCGACTGGTACACCACCCGGGAGCGCACCTACGAGGAGGTCCTCCCCTGGGACCACCTGGACTCGGGCCTCGACAAGGACTGGCTCTGGGAGGACTGGCAGGACGCCCTCGACGAGACGGAGGTCGAGGACTGCCGCTGGACGCCGTGCTTCGACTGCGGGGTGTGTCCGCAGATGGACACGCACATCCAGATCGGCCCGACGGGACAGAAGCTGCTGCCGCTGACGGTGAAGAACGCGGCGCCGGCGACGAGCGGTCACGCGCACTGACGTGAGCGAGGCACTCGACCGGGTGATTGAGGCGCTGGCGGGGGCGAGCGAGGACGAGGTGGCGACTGTGCTGGCTGCGGCCGGCGCTTCGCGTCCTCGCTCGTCGGTGTCGGTGGTTTCCCTCAAGACGCCGCTGCCGGACCCTGCAGGCGCTTCGCAGATCGTCTCCGAAGTGGAGTGGGTCTGAGGCCGTGACAGGCTTGCGCCAGTCTGTGCGCGACCAGTTGGGCCCCTTCCCAGATTGGGAGGGGGCTCGTTGCTGTCTCCGTCTCGGCTGGCCGAGCCGGGCGGCGCCCGCGCTCATGGCTCCGCCCAGCCTGAAGCCTGGCATCGGCCTGGGCCGACATGCCGCGCATGGAGCAATAAGCCGCTCGGGCGGGCTTCTCAGGTCACGTTGTGCGCAGGCGGTGACCGGGGTAGGGGCAGGAAGGAGATGGTGAACGGGGCCATGGGCGAGGAGATCGCGGAGGACCGCTCGGAGGGTTTCGGCGAGCGGCTGCTCGGTGTGCTGCTGGACAGAGCGCCGCATTTGCCTCCGCAGCTGATCGCCCCGCTGATCGCGGAGGAGGTGGCCATGATCGGAGGCCGTGATGTCTCCATCCTGCTCCAGGACTACGCGCAGGAACTGCTGGTACCGCTGCCGGGCAGAAAGCTTCACGTCAGCCAACCCCAGCCGGTGATTGACTCCCCCGCCGGCCGGGCCTTTCTGCGCGGGCAGGCCGTCGAGGTGCCGCAGGCCCACGATGGTGTCCGGATGTACCTGCCGCTGCTGGACGGCAGCGACCAGGTGGGCGTGATGGCCCTCACCCTGAATGCCGTCGGCGCAGACGACCGGCGCCTGCTGAGGCGGCTCGCCAGCCTGGTCGCCGACCTGCTGGTCACCAAGAACGCCTACACCGACGAGTTCTTCCGGACCCGGCGCCGGGAGCCGATGAGCGTGTCCGCGGAGATCCAGTGGAGCCTGCTGCCGCCGCTGTCGATGTCCGTGCCGCAGGTCGAGGTGGCCGGCATGCTGGAGCCCGCCTACCGCGTCGCCGGCGACAGCTTCGACTACGCGCTCAACGACGACATCCTGCACGTCGCCCTGATCGATGCGATGGGGCACGGTCTGGACGCCGCCACGATGGCGACTGTGGCCATCGGCGCCTACCGGCATGCCCGGCGTGTGTTCATCGGCCTGGCTGAGAAGTACGCGTTCATGGACGATGCCATCTCCCTGCAGTTCGGCCCCGACCACTTCGTCACGGCGCAGCTGATGCAGATGAACATCGCCACCGGTGCGATGGAGCTGGTCAACGCGGGCCACCCCGCGCCACTGCTGGTCCGCAACGGCCGGGTGGTGCGGCAACTGGAGTGCGCGACGACGCTGCCCGTCGGCTTCGGCGGTGAGGTGCCCCGGATCAGAGAACACACGCTCCAGCAAGGCGACCGCGTGCTGTACTACACCGACGGCATCATCGAGGAGCACGTCGCTGGCGGGGAGCCGTTCGGCGAGGAACGCCTCACCCGCTGCGTCAATCGCCTGGGGAAGGAGCCGTCAGAGGGGGCACGGGCGGATCTGCGCCGGCTCTCCCACATGCTGAAGAGGGAACGCGGCGGGCACACCAGCGACGACGCCACCCTTTTCATGATCGAGTGGCGCGGAGGCGCCGCCGACCACCTCGCGGTTCTTGACTGAACACCGTGGCGCGGATGCGGGTGGCTACCTGCCCGCAGATGGATACTTGGGTACAAGTAGGCCCAACCGGCAAGAAGCTGCTGCCGCTCACAGTGAAGAACGCTGGTCCGGCGCCCGCTTCGAGTGGTCACGCGCACTGAGGTGGGCGAGGCACTTGATCGGGTAGTGGAGGCGCTGGCAGGGGTGAGTGAGGAGGAGGTAGCGGCTGCGCTGGCTGCTGTCGGCGTTTCTGGACGTCGGCTGGCAGTCCCGAAGCAGAGCCTCCCTACGCCCCTGCCCGAGTCGGCAGGCTGCTCGCGCATTCGCTCAGAGGTGGAGTGGGTCTGAGCTCGCTGCGGTGTCGGGCGTCGATCTGCACTGGCCGGACACCAGGAGATCGACTCGACGACCGGACCGGTATTCCGGCAGTGCGCGGATCCGGCCGCGATTGGTCACTTTCCGTCGACGTCGGGCTGGATCTCCAGCGTGAAGACCGCGTCCTCGGGGCCGGTGCCTTCTTCGCCCGCCCACACGATCACGCGCACGTGCTGCTCGCTGACGCCGTTCACCTTCCACTCGGTCACAAGGTCGGTGACGACGAGGGCGGCGACGAATTTGGCGTCCTCGCTCCGGGACTCGGTGGTGACCCTTCCCCGCCACCGGTGGGAGGGGCCGCCGTGGGGGCGCCAGCCGTGCGAGCCGTGTGGCTCCTCCACTCGATACGCCCACACCCGCGGACCAGGGACAACGTCATCATGACGACATGTTCGGCGACGCTGATGCTGTTGCAGTACGTCACTTCGGCGACCGTTACCCCGTGTGCTATCGCCGCGTCGAGGTCCACATGGTCGGAGCCGATGCGGCGACCGGACGGTTCTCCATGTCGGTGGGAAGGGCGAAGGCCATGATCATGCCTGCTTTCGTGACGGCTGCTGTGAGGGCGCACACCGGCCACCCCAGTCTCGGCAGCGGCCTGGTCGGACAGCGACTGGAGCGGGCCGTACGAGGGCGGCAGACGTGAAGCACCTGCGGGGAAGGCCTGCCCGGTCCGCTCTCCGCCTCTCCGTTGTGCCCGGTCCCTTCCTCGGGTGGCCCAACGGGAGTCGCGCGGCAGCGCGGATGGGACTGCGATGGAAGGCGCAAGGAGGCCACCGAGGAGAGACGCGAGGGGTGCCGAGGTGTGGGACGAACTGGTGGTGCTGGCGGCCGTGTCCGGGAGCATTCTGCGCGTCGGCATCGCGGACGGACGGGTGGAGACGCTGGTCGCGGATGCGGGCTCGTTCCCGGACGGGATCGTGGTCGAGTCCGGGACCGTTTACTGGACGACGATGGGCACGCCGACCGTCGATCCCGCCAAGGGCTCCGGGGAGGCAGCGCAGGACTTCTCCCGGCGTAACGGCGGCCTGCACGCGATGCACCTGGACGGTACCGGCCGGCGGGACGTGGTCCCGCCCGGCACGATCACCACTGGTAAGCAACTGACGTCGGACGGCGCCGGGTTCTTGTACTGGTGCGACCGGGAGGGCCGCCGGGTCGGTGGGGTGCGGACAGACGGCAGCGGCCTGACCGACCTGGTGGTCAACCCGCCCGGCGACATCTCCCAGGAGTGCGTGGGCGTGGCGGTGGATCCCGTCCACGGATACCTCTACTGGACGCAGAAAGGCCCCGCCAAGGGCGCCAAAGGCCGTATCTTCCGCGCCGGCCTGGAGCTGCCGACGGGGGAGAGCCCGGAGCGGCGCACGGACATCGAACTGCTCTGGTCCGGCCTGCCCGAGCCGATCGACCTGCACCTCGACGGCGACTGGCTCTACTGGACCGACCGTGGCGCACCGCCGGGCGGAAACACGCTCAACAGGGCCTCGATCCCGGCAGCGGGAGCATCGGGCGAGCCCCCGCAGATCCTGGCGAGCGGCTTCGCCGAGACGATCGGGCTGGCTGTCGACCCGGCCGCCGGCGTCGCCTATGTGTCCGATCTGGGCGGTCACATCCGCGCCGTTCCGCTGCCCGGCGGCCCGGCTGAAGACGCAGGGGAACATGACATCGCGTCCCTCTCCCGTCCACTGACGGGGATTGCGGGTCTCAGCAGCCGCTGAACGCCGGCAACGCCACGGCTCTTTCACGATCCGGCTGAGTTGCGCGACTCCCACCCCGGTCGTGGTCGTCTCGATCTTCGAGGGTCGGGATGAGAGATTCCGCGGCGCTCAGGCCGTGACGCCGTCGATCGCCACGGGAAGGTGACGGGGGCCGCGCAGCACCGCGTTGGCCCGGTACGGCGGCGGGTCTTCGAGCAACCGGGAGAACTTGACCCGGCGGAACAGTTCGGGCACAGCCAGATGGAGTTCTATCCGGGCGAGAGGGGCGCCGAAGCAGTAGTGGATGCCGGTGTAGAAGCCCAGGTGCTCGTTGTCATTGCGGTCGGGGTCGAACCGGTCGGGGTCCTTGAAACGCTTGGGGTCGCGGTTGGCCGCGGCCAGCATGAGCCAGACCGGCGAGCCCTTGGGGATCGTGGTGCCGGCGACGTCGATGTCGGCCAGGGCGGTGGTCCACGGGACGAACTGGACCGGGGGCTCGTACCGCAGCACTTCCTCGATGAGCGGGACGGCCAGCTCCGGCTCCTTCTGGAACCGCTCAAGGATGCCGGGGTGGCGCAGCAGGGTCAGGGTCGTATTGGTGATCGCGTTGACGGTGGTCTCGTGGCCGGCGACCAGGAGCAGCACCGCGGTGGCCTCCAGGTCTTCCGGTGTCATGTCGGGGGCGAGCGCGCTGAGAATCCCGGGGCCGGGGTGGCGGCGCTTGGCCTCGATCAGGTCGGACAGGTAGGCGCCCAGGTCCTGGCGCGCCTGCTGCCCCTTTGCCTGGCCTTCCTCGCCGGCTTGTGGATCGAGTGACGACGCCAGGGCATCGGCCCAGCCGTGGAAGCGCGGTTCGTCCTCGCGCGGCACGCCGAGGACCTTGCAGATGGCGGTGACGGGCAGGGGGTAGGCGAAGTCCTCGACGATGTCGACCTGGTCCTTGCCTTCGAAGGAGTCGAGCAGCTCGGTGACGACCTTGGACAGGTCTCCGCGCAGGTCGTCGAGGAACCTGGGGCTGTGCGGGGGACCGAACGGCCGGTTGATGGTGTCGCGCAGCCGGTCGTGTACCGGCGGGTCGGTGAAGATGAAGCTCGGCGGCAGGCCTGTGTCCTCCGCTTCCGCTGTGCGGGCGTAGCCGGATGGACGGTTCCTCGTGTCGTTGCTCAGCCGCGGGTCGTTGGCCAGGCTCCGCACTTCGTAGTAGGTGCTGACCAGGTAGGTGCCGTCGTCCTCGCGCCTGACCGGTGTCTTGCGCAGTTCCGCGTACAGCGGGTACGGATCGGCTCGATTGGCGTAGTCGGTGATCTGCGCGGAGATGGTGCCGGACGTCATGGCGTCTCCTCGGGGCTCCGGGCGGCACAGGGCCGGTGATCAGGCATATGACGGCACGAACTCGACACGCCGCTCGCTCGGTGAGTGACCCGTCAGCGTGACGGTGGGCCCGTGGGTGGGCAGGTGGGGGTCGGGGAAGGCCGGGTCGACCGGCTGCAGCGTCTCGGTTCGGCGGTCGACCGAGCGGTACTCCGGCGGGAAGGGCGCTCCGGCCGCGATCTGCTGCTCGTAGAACCCCAGCCACTTGCCTCCGTCGAAGGACGCCGCGGCGATGACGCGGCCGCGGTACCCGTACACCGCCACGAACCGCGCTTCAGCGAGCGCCCCCTGGGCGACGATCAGCTGGTCGGCCAGCGGGGGAACACCCACCGACTTGATGTTGACACCGAACTGGGACGACCAGAACATCGGCAGCCACAGGTGAGGACGGCGGTCCGGACCTGCACAGATCATGTTGTGGGCGGCGATCTCGGCCTGTTCGACCGCGTTGCCCCAGTGCTCCAACGCCAGGAACTGGTAATCGAACAGCGGGTGGGGGCTGCGTGCGACGTCTCCGGCGGCGTAGATGTCGTCGGTGACGATGCCGTTGACGTCGAACACCCGGCATCCGGCGTCGCATGCGATCCCTCGGGGACCCGCGGCCACACCCGAGCCGGCGAGCCATTCGGTGTTCCGCATGGCACCGAGCGAGACGACCGCCACCTCCACGTCGATCGCCGAACCGTCGGACAGATGGGCGCGCCTGAGTCGTCCCACGTAGTCGCCCTCCAGGGCAGTGACGCTGATGCCGCAGCGGAGGTCGACGCCGTGCTTGCGCTGCAGCCCGTCCGCGACCGCGCCGACCACTCCGCCGAGTGCGCCCACCAGCGGTGCGGGACCGCGTTCGGCGACTGTGACCTCGAGGCCCAGTTCCCGGCAGACGGAGGCGACTTCGGAGCCCGTGAATCCGGCGCCGATCACCAGCACCCGGGACACGCCCCCGGTCAGCTTCCGGTGCAGGCGTGCGGAGTCGTCGCGGGTACGCAGCACGAACACCCCGTCCAGCGTGGCCTCTTCAGGGTGGATCCAGGGTCGCGCTCTGGTCCCGGTGGTGATCAGCAGGCGGTCGTAGGGGACGGTGTCGCCGTTCGCCAGGCGTACCTGCTTGGCGTCCCGGTCCAGGCCTTCGGCGGCGACACCCAGACGCCATTCGGCGTCGATGTCACGCCGCCGCGGCAGCACGGTGTCCTCGGGCCGTGCCCGTCCGAGCAGCGCCTGCTTGGACAGCGGCGGCCGGTCGTAGGGTTCGTACGGCTCGTCGCCGATCATGGTCAGCGATCCGGTGAAGCCCTGGTCGCGCAAGGTCTCCGCCGCGCGCAGGCCGGCCAGCGAGGCTCCGACGACGACGATGTGGCCCTGGCGCCGCAGGACCTCGACGTCCGTGTCAGCCGACATGGGGCTCCACACCCTTCGTCGGCTCGTCCGAGTAGTCGACGAGAATGGCCTGAACCGGGCAGGCGGCAGCCGCCTTCTCCACCCGGTCGCGCTGTGCCTCGTCGAAGCGAGGGGAGAACAGCAGCGCTTCGTCCCCGTGCAGGGAGAAGACGTCCGGGGCGAGGAAGACGCACTGCGCGAATCCCTGGCACCGGTTGAGATCGACGACAAGCCTCATCTGGAACCCGCTCCCTGATCAGGCCGCGGTCGCCACAAGCTCCCGCAGCCCTTGCGCTCGGTCCACACGATCTGTTGGCATGCCTCACCAACAGAATCGACTCCCTCGGAGCGGCACGCAAACCGGAGCGGCGGCTTAAGAAGCCGTCTCTCCATCGAAGGGGATCGGCGGACGGACACGGGACCGACGGGGTAGTAGCCGCTGCCGCCGACGGTCAAGAACGCGGCACCGGCTCCTGCTGCGCGTGGGCACGCGCTCTGAAGTGCGGCCCCTGGCGACACCGCTCCTGATCACACCGAGCGGGAAAGCTGTTCACGCACCCATGAAGGATCGGGGTTGACGTACGGCTGACCCGCCACGATGACAGTCGGCACGGTTTCATTGCCCTCGTTGACCGCCCTCACCGCTGCCGCTCCAGCCGGGTCACGCCAGATGTCGACCCAATGCAACTGGCGGGCGCTACGGCCCAACCGGATGCGCAGCCGCAGACAGTACGTGCAGCCCGGCCGCCAGAAGACGACCGGCCGTCCGTCGACCGCGCTGCGGCTCTGCGCCTCCAGCGCACCGATCGACCTCGGGAAGATCAGGGGTGAGTTCACGCCTGCGAGCAGCACGAACACCAGCAGGAGTACGGCGGCTGCGGCGAGGTTCTCACTGCGGATCAGCCCGGTCGCAACGACCGAGCCGCAGAGGACAAGCAGTATCGGCAGGATCCAGGCGCGCGTCATGGTGACGCAGGCTATCGACATGTCGAAATGCTTCGAACCAGGACGGTTGGGTTTGTTCGCCGCCGAGCGCACTCCCTGGCCGTCCTGGGGCCGTTGAAGGGCGCACGGCACCCACCCCGGGGGACGCGCACGGCATCCACCCCGGGGGCGCGCACGGCACCGCCCACCCCTCTCCCGCCCTGTCCGCCTGGACTCGCCGATTTGAAGAATCCTTGAAAGAGCAACCATTGGTCATTCAACTTAGGAACGCCTGACCTAACTTCACTCTGGATGTTCCTCCCTCCCAAGGACGGTCGACCATGCCCCCGCTCAGCCCGTTTCCGCCTGCCTTGCCGCTCGCCGTGGCGCCGCCCTCGACTCCCCTCGGCCCGTTCGAGGACAGCGCCGTCGCGTGGGCGGCCTGGGTGACGTTGATGGGCTTCGTCGGCCTGACGGCGCTTGCGCTCGTGGCCGTGGGACCGCCCGCCCGCCGGACCGGACCGGACACGCTCGCTGCGGTGACGGCCCGTCTGTCGCGCGCGGCGGTGGTGCTCGGGCTCCTGGCCGTACCTGCCGTCCTCACCGGGCTCGCCCATGGTCCGTCGGAGGACGGTGGCGGTTACGACTACGGTGCGGCGTGGAGCGCGCTGTACGACGGCAGCAACGCCGGGCGTCTGTCCGGGCTGGAGGTCACCCTCGTCCTCGCCGGTGCCGTGGTGCTCGCTCCGCTCTGCGCACGCCGGGTGGCGGCAGGTGCGGCCCGGACTTGGTTGCTGGCCGTCGCACTGGGCGCCGGCGCGGTGGCCTTGGGGACCACCAAGTTCCCGGGCGAGGCACCGGAGGACTGGGGCCGCACCATCTTCGAGACGCTGATGTGGATGCTGCACCTGCTCGGCGGTGCGGTCTGGCTGGGTGGACTGGCGGGCCTGGCGTTGCTCGCCCTGCCGGGCGCGGTCGGCCCCGCCGACCGGGAAGCGTTCTGGTCGCCGTCGATACGCCGCTTCTCCGCCGCCGCCATGAGCTGCGTCGCCGCCATCGCCCTTTCGGGTCTGTTCCTGTACTGGGAGCATGTCGACGGTCCCTCGCAGCTGCTCACGACCATGTACGGGCGCGTGCTCGGCGTGAAGATCCTCATTTTCGGCGTCCTGCTGCTCCTCGGCGCCTTCAACCAGTTCTGGCTGCACCCGAGGATCGACGCCCTGCGTGCCGCGGGCGACGTACGCCCGCTGCGCACGGTCCGCGTCCGGGAGTTCCCCGTCGTGGTGACGGTCGAGACACTCCTCGGGATGGTGTTGTTGTTCGTCGCGCCGTTCCTGCACGGCTCGGCGCGCAACCAGGCCTTCCAGGCCGATGTGGCCAGGCACTCCGCGGTCCTTCCGGACGAACTGCCCAAGCTCCCGCCCAAGGAGGTCGGCGCGTCCACGTGGATCTGGGGGACGGTCGAAACTCTTGTCCTCGTCGCTCTGTTGGTCGCGGGCTACTGGTTCTCCGGCAGGCTCGCCCGCCGGCGTGCCGCGGCCGCGGCGGGCGCCACGACGAGCAACCCGGGCGACCTCGTCCAGGCGTCGTGAGACGAGGCCCCCGGCTTGGGTGGCGAACCGTCAGAGGCTCACCCCGCTGCGGCCATACAAATCGGCCCGACCGGGATGAAGCTCGTGTGGCGCGGTCTGTCCCTCACCCGCCCGGTGGCGGCGGTATGACCTGAGCCGCGGACGGCGAAGGCCAAGGGTGGCTTCCTGGGGCCGCCCACGGTCTCGCTCATATCCACGCCTCCTCTCCGCCAAGGGCATCAAGACGGTCGACATGATCGGCATCGAGGCCGCGGTGGCCCGCATCCGCGCCCGGGGAGGGAAGGTCTGATGGCGAAGAAGAGCAAGATCGCGAAAAACGATCAGCGGCGCCGGACCGTGACCCGCTTTGCCGCGCGCCGCGCTGAACTGAAGGCGATCATCTCGTCGCCCGGGACATCCGACGACGAACGCGCCGCCGCACAGAGGGAACTGCGCCGGCAGCCCCGCGACGCCAGCGCCACCCGCCTGCGGAACCGCGACGCGGTGGACGGGCGCCCCCGCGGCCACCTTCGTGCCTTCGGCCTGTCCCGCATCCGCGTACGCGAGCTGGCCCACGCGGGCGAGCTCCCCGGCGTGACCAAGAGCAGTTGGTGACCCGCACCGGATCCGCTCACCATGGAAGGTCGCACCACGGCCTGTCCTGAACGAGGCGCCCGCGCGGGTGGCAACCCCGAGTCGGGTGACCTCAGCCGGCCTCGCTCCGCTGCGCGCCGGCGGGGCGAGCGAGGACGAGGTTGCCGCAGGCATGGACGAGCGGGCCCCTTTCCCCGTTGGTGACGGTCGACGAGGGCTTGCGACGTCGGAGTGTGCTGCGGTCGGTCCACGCGCATTCAGGGCGTCGGTGCCCTGTCGCTGCGAGCAGGTGTGCCAGTCGGCGTCGTCGCGCCCTCGGCGCATCCGGGCCGCTGCCGGGCTAGATTTCTCTGCTGTACCAAATTGGCAGCACATAGCCGGATTTCCGCGCATGTGTAACCGACCCGTGTCCGCCGGCATTGCCCCAGGGAGCGGGGAAGGGAGCAGAGTCGTGCCGATCTCTCGTCGCGATGCCCTCAAACTGGGCGGCGTGTCGCTGCTGGCCGGGGCGGGTGCCCCCGCACTCACCGCGTGCGACTCCTCGGGGTTGTCCGGCGCGGCCGCTCCCGCGGGGAAAGCGGACTACACGGTGCGGATCGCGAAAGGCCGCGTCGAACTCGCGCCGGACACGATCGTCTCCACCACGACGTACAACGGGCAGTTCCCCGGCCCACTCCTGCGCTTCGCGGAAGGCCGCCCGGTCGTGGTCGACGTCCACAACGACACCGGCATCCCCGAACTGCTGCACTGGCACGGCCAATTCGTCCCCGCCGAAGTGGACGGCGCGTCCGAGGAGGGCACCCCGTTCATCCCCGCGCACGGGATGCGGCGCCTGTCCTTCACTCCCGGACCGGCCGGTTTCCGCTTCTACCACACCCATGTGGCAGCCCGGGGTGACCTGACCCGCAGCACGTACACCGGTCAGGCAGGCCCGGTGTACATCGAGCCGAAAACCAACCCCGGGGCCTACGACCAGGAAGTGTTCCTGACACTGAAGGAGTTCGAGCCCTCCCTCAGTCACGGCGGAGACATGGCCCAGAACTTCCTGGCCGGCTCCCCCCTGCCGGACCTGAAGAGCCAGGGCGAGAAAGCGATGGCCGACTCACTGGCCCGGGGGATGCCGCACGGCTACGAAGTCGGCTACCGGGCCTTCAGTGTCAACGGCCGCAAACTCGGCCACGGCGAGCCGATCAAGGTCAAGTCCGGGCAGCGCGTGCTGCTCCACGTCCTCAATGCCAGTGCCACGGAGATCCGCAGCCTTGCCCTGCCCGGCCACACCTTCAAAGTGGTCGCGCTCGACGGCAATCCGGTACCCCGGCAGGCCGACGTGCCGGTGCTGTGGATCGGCACCGCCGAACGCGTCTCGGCCCTGGTGGAGATGAACCATCCGGGTGTGTGGGTGCTGGGAGATCTCTCTGACGACGACCGGAACGCCGGCATGGGCACGGTGGTGGAGTACGCCGGCCGCGGTGGATCCCCGCAGTGGATCGCACCACCCGCATTCACCTGGGACTACCGCACTTTCGCCCATCCCGGCGGTACCACCCGGCAACCCGATCAGGCGATCGACCTGCTGGTGGAGAAACAGAACGCAGCCGACAAGGGATTCAACATCTGGACCCTCAACGGCGTTCCTTTCAACATGGACACCAACGAGCCGGTGATGGATGTCGAGCGCGGCAAGCGATACCGGCTTCGGTTCCGCAACGCCACCGACGACATCCATCCCCTCCACCTGCACCGCCACACGTTCGAGGTCACCCATATCGCCGGAACTCCCACCCACGGCCTGCGCAAGGACGTCGTCATGCTCGGCGGCTACCAGAGCCTCGACTTCGACTTCACCGCCGACCAGCCGGGGCTGTCCCTGTTCCACTGTCACCAGCAGCTCCACATGGACTTCGGCTTCATGATTCTGCTGCACTGCTCCTGACATCGTCTCCGGGGCCGCAAAGCCTTGCAGTCGGAGCCTCGTAGGTCCTATCCGTCTCACCTGCGGGAAGGCCGAGTGATCTCAGAAGTGGTCAGGTGAACGGGATCTCGGAGTCCAGGAATCGGGCGACGTGGGCGCAGAAGAGCTCCGGGTACTGGAACAGCGAGCCATGTCCGGAATCCGGGTAGATGATCAGCTGGGATTGCGGAATGTGCTGTGCCAGAATCCACGAGTTGATCGTGGGGACCATGATGTCGTTGTTCCCGTTGACGACCAGCGTTGGCTGACCGATGCGCCGGAGTTCGGCGAACCGTTCTCCACGCGCGGTGTTCCAGTCGGCCCGGAGCGCATTCTGGGCACGGACACTGTCGGGGCCCGACTCCGGGTCCACATCGACGGTGCGTTCGTGTCGGCGCATCCAGAATTCCCGGCCGGCGTCGCGGCTCGCGGACGACGGGCCGAAGAACAGGTAGAGATAGTCTTCTTCGGTCAGCACATCGTGGGACGCAACCTCGGGGACCCGTTCCCCGAGACCCGTCATCTCGCCGGCGCGAGGCTTCGTGCCGACGAGGACCAGGCGGCATACCAGGTCGGGACGGGCGAGTACCAGTGCCTGGCTGACATACCCGCCGACTGAGAATCCCAGCAGGTCGACCTTGCCGATCTCGAGCGCCGTCAGAAAATCTGCGACGTTCTCGGCGAAACCTTCGGCGGTCTCCGGTGTCCGGCCACTCGACGCTCCCACGCCGGCGTTGTCGAACAGGATGACGGGCCGCTTCGCGGCCAGCCCGTCGACGTCAGTGGGGTGTGGGAACAGAAGATCGCCGCTCTGGCCGCCCACGCAAGCCAGGGTGACGCCGCAGCCCTGCACGCCTTGTTCAGCGTGGCCGACGCCGCCGACCAGGTGGAGGAGTGCATGCTGGCCAGGCCCGGACGGACCGGCGATGCCATAGAGAGCGCCCTGTTCGCCGGTATCCACGGGACCTGAGCGCGCACCCCGCCGACAGTGGACGGCGGCAGCCGCCCGGCGTTGAGTGCGCCGTGCCCGTCAGGCGGATGCAGACGATTCGATGTGTGTACGCGCCGACTCGAGGATTCTCTCGGAGAGGACCGGATCGGCATCCGCCACGGCCCGCGCCAGTGTGAGGGCGCCGATCATGGTGGACAAAGTGGCGAAGTCGGGCGCGGAGCTCTGCTCCTGGTCCGGCGCGTCCAGCTTCCTGAGGCGCGCCAGTGACTCCGCCATCCCCGTGATGCCGGAAGCGAAGATGTGCTGGAGCTCGACGGGGCTGCGGCTGGCGTCACGCGCCAAGGCCCCGACGGTACACCCGTCCTCCGGCCTGTCCCTGTGCTCAGCCGAGACATAGTCCCGCACGAATCGCTGCAGCAGAGGGGCCGTGTCCGCTCCCTGGTCTCCGGTGCCGTCCGCCGCCACGGCCTCGACGGCGGCGACGCTGTCGGCCACTCCGCGTTCGCAGACGGCCGCCTCCAGCGCGTCCTTGGAGCCGAAGTAGCCGTAGAAACCCCCGTGGGTGAGCCCTGCGGCCTTCATCACATCGGAGATCGTCACATCGTCGAAGCCGCGCTTCCTGAACTGCTGACCTGCGCTGACGATGATGCTCTCACGGTTTGCGGTCACTTGCTCACGGGATGCACGCATGGCTACCTCCGACCGGGCCGGCTGTCGCTTGACACTTTACATGACGATCATCATGATTAAATTATTCATGATGATCATCATGTAAAAGCCTCGGGATCTACCCCGACAGCTCTGCGGCGCCGCCCGCGCCCGCGGCCCGCACAACGAGAGGAAACCCGTGAACACTCGCAGCTACCCCCCTGAGCGGACGGCACTGGTCGTGGTCGACGCCCTCAACGACTTCCTCGCCGAGGACGGAAAGCTCAGCGCGCAGATAGGACCCATGCTGGACAAGCTGGACCTGCGTGCCCAGCTGGACCGCCTGATCGCAGGTGCGCGCGAAGCGGGCGTCACGGTCTTCTACGCGCCGCACGGCCTGAACGCCGACGCCTTTACCGACATCAAGCACGTCCTGCCGCGATTCCAGTTCGCGGTGGACAACCAGGTCTTCTGGGAAGGCAGCTACGGCGCCGACTTCTACCCGCCGCTGCGGCCGCAGGACGGTGACGTCGTCGTCGGCCGGCACCACATGTTCGACTCGTTCGCCGGAACCGACCTCCACGAGCAGCTCCGCAACCATGGGATCGAGAAGGTGGTCCTGGCCGGTCTCACCTCGCAGACCTGCATCGAGGGCACGGGGCGGCACGCGCTGGAAGCGGGCTACCACGTCACCTTCCTCACGGATGCCGTGGCTGAGTTCACTGAGGAAGCCCACCGTGCCGCGCTGGAAATCTCCTATCCGACCTTCGGGCACGAGGTCGCCACCATCGACGCGTTCCTTTCCGCCGTCGAGCCCGCCAAGGCCGCCTGACAGCCGTTCACCGTCCCGATCGGCCGGCGCAGGCCCGTACCCGCCCGGCGACACACCAACGATCCAGCGCCGCGGCCGCGGCGGACGGGTCGCCGGCCGGCGTGGCGGGGTGACGGCTCCACCTCACTGGGCCGAACAGGCCCCGTGTCACCACCCGGCGGCAGAAGTCCGGGCAACGCCCTCCGCCTGCAGGACTGTTGTGCCGCATTGCCTCTGATCGCGGCAGCCGGTGCCCCCATGGGGTGACACCGATGCGGCCACGACCCACACCATTGCGCAGCTCTCCCGGGCATGTGCCGAACGCGCCGGTGCGCATCCTTCTGGCACTCACATGCTTCCTGTGCTGCCTCATCCGGCCGTCGTGTCACCTGTATGGCCCCCCGGTCGCTCCACCCCGTCCGCACGTGCGGACATCGACCGCAGTTCAGAAAGGTGTCCCCATGGCCACAGTCGCTGCTGTCTACCACTCCCCGAACGGACACACCCGTGCGCTGGCCGAGCACATCGCACGTGGCGTGAAGAGTGTGCCGGGTGTCGACGTGCATCTGATCGAGATCCGTGGCGACCAAGTGTCGGAAGGCCGATGGTCGGACGCGGCAACGATGGAGCTGCTGAAGGATTCCGACACGATCGTGTTCGGTGCGCCGACCTACATGGGCAGTCTGTCGGCGGTGTTCAAGGCGTTTCTGGAGGGCGCGTTCTATCCGTTCCTCGGACAGGAATGGAAGGACAAGCTGGCCGGCGGCTTCACGCACTCCGCGTCCCAGAACGGGGACAAGCTGTTCTCTCTGCAGCAACTCGCCGTCTTCGCCGCACAGATGAACATGCAGTGGATCTCGGTCGGCGACTCGGCCGGCAACAACTGGACCGGCGGAACGATCTACGACGTCAACCGTCTGGGCTCCTGGCTCGGCGTGATGGGGCAGACCAACGTGGACGAAGGCCCGGACGTGGTCGGCGCGCACGGCGACATGGTCACCGCCGAACGGTACGGCACTCGCCTGGCCGAACTCACCGCTCGCTGGGTGCATGGGCGGGAGTACGAGATCCAGCACCACACGCTTGAGGACTTCCGGGAGATCTCGGCGCGCAGTGCGGCTGAGGCGAAGACCCGGATGTGAGCTGCTCCCGGTGCCGGCGACGTCTGTTGGAGCGAGCTCGAACCGCTCGGGTACGTCATGCCGGGGGTGTCTCCCATGTCAACACGAGAACCAGGAGGTGGTCGATGTATCTGCACGTGACAGGAACGGTTACCGACCCGAGCGGGCTGGCCGCTCACGCGGAGGGCGAGGCCCGGGTACTGCGGGAGCTGAAGGCGGACGGCGTTGTGCTCTCGGCGTTCCGCCGCCACGACCGGCCCGGCGCATTCCTCCTGGTGGAGGCCGAGAGCCTGCAGGACGCGCAGGACAAGTTGGGACGGCTTCCCTACGCGGAGAACGGGCTGCTGACCTTCGAATACATCGAGATCAGCGGGCTCTGAACCCTGCCGCTCGTGGCGTCCCGATCGGCTCGGCTGCGTCTCCATCGGTGAGGCCGTTCGTGTACATGAAGATCAGGCAGCCCGGATCTGTGGTGATCTCGAAGCTCCGGTACGGAACGGGAGCGGGGAAGAGCCCGGTGGCACTCCCGGCGGGGCGGCAGTGGTCCGCGCTCAGCCGTCGCCAAGGCCCTGGTCGACGCGGAGCCGGGGACTCTGGCCTGGTTCTCCTTCCGGCTCGGACCCAGCTCCTTCCGGAGCTTCGATGCCGTCGAGACAGAAGAGGACCGCGAAGCGCATCACCAAGGCAAGGTGCGCCAACAGATCGAGGCCCGCGGCGCCGAGCTGTTCAGCGCACCGCCCACGATCACCTCGGTGAACGTACCCGCGGCCAAGCTCCCTGGCGGGGCGGCTGATGAGCGGACCGGTTGACGAGCCGATCGGGGGGAAGCCCGGCTGTCCCTCCGGGCGACTCAGCCGGACCCCTTCATGGTGTTCGCCGACGGCGTCGCGGTGGGCCGGACACTGCGCGGGCCAGTGACCAAGGTGGTCCCCTTCGGCTTCTTCGTCCAGGTCGCGGACGGGGTCGAGGGCCTTGTCCCGCTGCGCGACCTCGGTTCGGACTGGCGGTGACCGTCAGCAGGATGCGGCACCGCATGCTCGACGACGGTCTTCAGCCCTGAACACGAACCGGGTCACGCGGGCCGGGACGGGTTCGTCCGGGCATCTTCAGCCTGCGCGGCTGCCTGCCGCAGTGCCTGCCGCAGCTCGCGGATCTCCGGGAGGCCGGACAGGGCACCGTCCGGGCCGCGATAGACCCGGCAGGTCAGCCCGGGAACCCGATCCGGCTCGCCGAACGGATCCCACCCGTTGATCAAGAACGTCGGCGACCCCAAGAACCTCAACTCGGCAGCCAGTTCCGGACTGCCGATCATACGGGTGCCGACGTTCACGTCCGCGAGTCCGAGATCGGACAGAGCCCGAGTCAGCAGGTCGCGTGCCGCAGCTTCGTTGGCGCAGTCCGGTACCACCAGCAGCTGGACGTTCATGCCTCCACCCTCAGCCAAGCTCGGGAACGTGCGGCAACGGTTGCCGTAGGGTCCAAAACAAGCACATGCGACATCTTGGCACTGGCTCCTGCGGGAGCCAACTCGGCACCTCTGCCCTGCTGTGTTCGCGCTGCTTGTCGAGCCTTGCCCGGACATGACGGGCACGGTCTAGTGCCAGTTGCTGATCCTGACATCGTGCGGCGCGGGTTCGCCCTTGCCCGTTTCGACCAGCTTCTTGAGGCTCATCAGGAAGGTCGCCCACTTGGTGCTGCAGTGGTACATGAACTCCACCGGCTCCTTCCAGCCCTCGTGCCGGAACAACACGATGGTGAAGCCGTCCTCCTGCTTCAGCTCGAAGTGGATCCGCGTGCCGATCCACTCGTCGGGCCCGTCGACGACTTCCCAGAGCACGCGGTCGGCGGGCTGAGCCTCCAGGACCTTCATGTCGAACCCGCCCGGCACGAAGCGAAATCGGAGGACTCCTCCGGCCTTGCCGTCGCCGTCCGTGTCCTCGGTCCACCAGCTCGCCAGCCCCTCGACCGTGGTCAAGGCCGCGTAGACGTCGTCGGGAGACGACGTGACTCCGATCCTGTGCAGGATGTCCACCATCTCGCTGCCTCTTTCTCGTGTAGGCGCCCGCACTCGGGCGCGGTTGGCCGGCGCCGCCACGGACGTGCGGCGTTCGTTCGTGAGCGGTCAGCTCTCCCGGGTGCGCTGGATTGCCTCGGCGATCCGCTTGATGCGCTGCAGCCGGGCGTCCCAGGTGGCCCCGACCGCCGACAGCTGCGCGACCGCGCGGGCAAGCTGGGCCTCGTCCACGTCGTAGCGGCGCTCGCGCCCGGACGGCGTGACGTGAACCAGTCCGACCCGGTCGAGGACGCCGAGGTGTTTGGCGACCGCCTGCCGCGTGACCGGCAGCTGCTCGCTCAGCGTGGTCGCCGTTCCGCCGCCGTCGGTCAACAACAGGTCGAGCATCCGCCGACGGGTCGGGTCCCCCACCGCCGACCAGAGCTCGTCGTCGATGGTGACGCTCATCGCGCCGCCACCAGCCGGGCGACGTAGGTGACCAGGCGGGGCAGGAAGTGGTCCCAGCCGGTGACGTGCTGGCGGTACTCCTCTTCGAGCACAGCCGCCTCCCAGCCCTTCTCCCGGAACCCCGTCTCGGTGAAGCGCAGCAGTGTGCCCGCACCGGACGGGACCAACTCGAAGGTCACCAGGAGGGAGTTGGCCGATGTCGCGGCCTCACCCTCGTCGTACACCCACCGGAAGGAGAACCGCCGGGGCGGGTCGGCCTCCAGGACCGTGAGTGGTACGACCGTCGCCTCCGGCGCAGTCCTGTCGCCGAACGTGATGACCCCGGTGGCGCCGGGCACCGGCTCGAGTTCGGCTTCGTCCGGCCACCACTCCCGCAGGTGTTCGGGCCTGCTGATGACCTCGTAGACCACCTCGGGCGTGGCTTCGATGTGGATCTCCCGCTCGATGCTGCCGTACTCCACCGGATTTCCCCTCTCGCAACCTTTGGTTGCGTATCACGGTAGAGCGTTTCCCGGGAATGCGCAACCATTGGTTGCTTTAGGCGGGTGGACAGCGGCGTTCCGAGCGGACTGCCGCATGCCGACCCGGACCCGCACCAGTGCGGCACCCGCTTGCCCGGCGTCGGCGACGCCGGGCAACGGTCGCCCCGTTCAGCTGCCGTCGGCGCCCGGGCCGTAGGCCGCGGCGATGTCCTTCGACGTCGCCCACCGGCTGTAGGTGGGCGACTGAGGCCAGCCCTCGGGCGAGTCCTGCCATTCCTCCTGCCGTCCGTACGGCAGGAGATCGATCAGCGCGAAGGAGTGACTGAGCTGCTCGGTACCCCTGCCGTTGGTGTGCCAGGTGCGGTAGACGGTGTCGCCGTCGCGCAGGAACACGTTGACCGCGAATCCTCCGTCGGGTGGTGCGCCGACGTCGGCCCCGAACGAGCTGTTCGCCGTCGAGTACCACGGCATCCGGTTGCCGACCCGCTGCTTGTAGGCGAGTGCCTCTTTGATCGGGCCCTGGGTGACGATGACGAATCGCGCATCGTAGTTGTCCAGGAACTCCAGGCGGGTGTACTGCGAGGTGAACCCCGTGCAGCCCGGGCACTGCCATTCCTTGCCGGCGAACCACATGTGGTTGTAGACGATCAGTTGCCTCTTGCCTTCGAAGACGTCCGCCAGCCGGACCGGCCCGTCCTCGCCTTCGAGGGTGTAGTCGGGCATCTCGACCATCGGCAGGCGGCGGCGCTCGGCGGCGATGGAGTCGAGCTCCCGCGTCGCGGCCTTCTCCCGGGCCCGCAGTGCCTCGAGCCGGTGCTCCCAGGTTGCGGCGTCGACGACGGGGGGTAGGGCGTGGGTGGTCATGGTCCCCTCACAGAGCTCGCAGCTTTGGCTTGTACAGAGGTAGACCCCGGCGGGCTCCGGAACTCATCGGGCCGCCCGGCCCTTGGTGGCGCGGCCGTCGTTGTGGACGTAGTACCGCTCGTCGTGGCCTGGGGCGTACGGCTCTCCTGCGAGCGCTCGCTCACCCACTGCCGATCAGGAAACTCGATCAGGAGGCTCGTTCTCGTCATACGGGCGGCGTCTTGCCTGCGTATGCACCCCGCCGGACGTGATCGGCTCAGAGGCTGCCCGGACGGACCAGGCCGGTCCGCTTGACCCCGGTCAGGATGGGGGTGACCTCAAGGCTGGAGATGTGCTTGAGGGCGCCGATGGTCTCGCTCAGGAAGAGGTAGAGCGCGTCGAGGTCGGCTGCCGCCACGGCCACGAGGAGATTGGCCGGACCGGTGGTGGCCGAGGTGAAGCGGACCTGTGGGTGGCGGCTGAGCACGCGGCCCGTCTCCTCCAGGCCGCCGGGTGCGGCGGTGATCCACAGGAGTGCCTCGGCGCGCATGCCCAGCCGGGCCAGATCGACTTCGGTCGCGAGTCTGAGGACCTGGCCGCCCACCAGTGCCTCCAGGCGGCGGCGGGCGGTGAGAGCGGTGGTGTCGGCGCGGCGCGCGAGGTCGGCGTAGGAGGCCCGCCCGTCCTCGATCAGCGCGGCGATCAGCTGGTCGTCGACGGGCAGCAGGGCGGAGCGGGTGGGCGCCGCAGGCGTGCCGGGGCGCAGACCGGTCAGCTCGGCTTCCGACAGCAGGCCGCCGCTCCAGTCGAAGGCGGCCGGGAAGACCCGCAGGAGGACATGAGAGGTCCACGACTGGACCGCGGGGGTGGCGGGGAGGTCGCGCAGCAGCAGCGTGTTGCGTGCCTCCGGCCCGTCCAGGAACAGGATGGTGCAGATTTCGTCCCCGCCGCCGAGGACATCCACCCAGATGGTGTCGGGGCGGCGGGCCAGGGTGGCGGCGACGGCGCCGATCCGGTTGGGCCGGCACCGGATGCGCAGTGCGAGCGGAATCAGATCGGGGAAGCACGCGGGGTTGCGCACGGCTGTGGCACGCAGCGTTCCGTCGTGGAACAGAGGCGCCGCACGCCGCACCACGGTGCGCTCCGAGATGCCCAGGACGCCGCCGACCGTGCGCCAGGAGGCCCGCGGGGCAGCCAGCAGCGCGGCCGCGATCCGGCGGTCTGTTTCCTCCAGCTGATGGCGCACTTTCTTCATACAGCAAGATCCTATGTCGCTTGTTGGCGCCTCAGGAGGTTCTTTCTGGCTCGGATTCCCTCGCCCGGATAGAAACGGACTCAGAGCAGCCGCGACGAGAGAGGAGAGCACGATGACGGGTGTCGAGGGCCGGACCGTGGACACGGACCGGGGCAAGGTCAGGGGGGTCGCGGAAGGCGAGGCGATCTCCTTCCGGGGAATCCCCTATGCCGCGTCGCCGGTCGGTGAGCTGCGTTTCGCGCCGCCGCGGCCGCACCCGGGATGGTCGGGAGTGAAGGAGGCGGTGCAGGCCGGGCCGGCCGTACCGCAGGCGGCCTCACGGCTGGAGCGGGTGATGGGGCGCCGCGTGCCGGACTGGAACGAGGACGGCTGCCTGACTGTCAACGTCTTCAGTCCGCTGCGGGCGTTCGAGGGCGAGGCGCCCCGCCCGGTCCTGGTCTGGTGGCACGGGGGCGGCTTCTCCAGCGGCTCCGGCGGATGGGACTGGTACGACGGGACCCGTCTGGCCGCACTGGGTGACATCGTGGTGGTGACCGCGAACTACCGGGTGGGACCGCTGGGTTATCTGTATCTGCCGGAGATCGGTGCCGCCAACCTTGGCTCCCAGGACCAGGCCGCCGTGCTGCGCTGGGTGCAGGACAACATCGCCTCGTTCGGCGGCGACCCGCACAGCGTCACGGTCGGCGGGCAGTCAGCCGGGGCGTACTCGGCCCTGTCGCTGGCGCTCGATCCGCGGACAACGGGACTCGTCACCCGGGTGCTGCTGGAAAGCAGCCCCTTCGGACTGCGGCCGCAGGACCCGCAGACCGCGGCCGAGAACGCCGAGACGTACCTGCGGCTGCTCGGTGTGCCGGGCGGCGCGGACGCCGCAAAGGCACTGCGTGCACTGCCCGTTGAGCAACTGCTGTCCGCCTACGGCCGGCTCGCGGCACAACTCGTGCGTCCGGGCGATGTCGCCCCGCCGATGTGTCCGGTGCTCGGTGGCCCCGGTGCTCCCCTCGCCTGGCAGCGAGCGGTCGCGGACGGCGCACTGGAGGGCAAGCCTCTGCTGATCGGCACCGCGCAGGACGAGATGACGGCCTTCTTCGCCCTCGACCCGGACATCCAGAACCTCACCCCCACCGGTGCGCTGGACATCCTGACCGGTCAGATCGGCGCACAGGCCCAGGAGGTCTACCAGCGGCAGGCGGCCCGGCTTCCGCAGGCGACGCCGGCGCAGATCTTCACCGCGGTGGAGACCGGCGAGGTGTTCCGCAACGGCGCGCTGGAGCTCGCCGACCACCACGCGGCCGGCGGCACCGCGACCTACGTCTACCAGTTCGACTACCGGCCGGCCGAGGACGAGCTCGCCCTGGGCGCCACCCACTGCGGCGAACTGCCTTTCCTCTTCAACACCTTCGACGCCTACCAGGACAGTCCGATGCTGGGCAGGCCAGGAGACGCCCAGCGCGCCCTGGGACGCACCTTCGCGAGCGCGGTCGCCGAGTTCGTGAGGACCGGATCGGTGGACGACTGGCCGCCGTACACGCCCGAAACGGCCGCTCGTATCCGGCACTTCGCTTGAGCAGGGCCGGGGACCGGACGGCACTTGGGCGGATGGTCGAGCCCTTTCCCCGATGTGATCGGGCGGAGGGGCTCGACACGTACGGGGGTCCATGCCGCGCTCGCCGCCGACCCCCGCGACAGCGCCCACATCGTCCCGGGCTTCGACCATGTCCTGGACCGGCACCGGCTGCTCAGCGCCGTCGAAGTGGCCTCCTGAGCCCGCACCGCCCAGGTACCTGCCGCCGCACGATCCGGGAATCCCTGATGGGAACGCGAGGCCCGTGGGCTGTCCCGGTGCCGGGCTCACTCTGTCGGCTTGGCGGACGTGCGCCCGTGGACGGGCTCGCACACGCTGGGGCGCAGGGGACAGCTCGCGTCCGGGCTGCCTGCCGGCGTGGAACGACGACGGCGCCCGTGACCACCTCGCGAAGGAGCTGAACGCTCATGGGGCTTGTCGTCGATCTCAACCGGTGTCAGGGATGCGCGCCGTGCGCGTTCCTCGCATACTGCTTCGGCGAACCCTCGCCCGGCTGGAAGCCCGGCTCGCCCTGACCGAGTTCGCCCGCCGCCTCGACGGTCCACGCCTGGTCGAGGACCCGCCTCCCTACCGCCGCAACGCAGTTCTGCGAGGTCCGCGCCATCTGCCGATCGCCATCAGCGGAATCAAGAACTGAGCCGGACCCCGGCTGTCCGGCCGGCCCGACCTCTTCTACCCGCGAGGAGCCCACCTTGGGACACGCCGTAGGCGAGGTGCTGGGCCTGGCGGCCGGTGTCGCGGTCAGCCCGCTCCCCATCGTGGCGATCATCCTCCTCCTGGCCACTGGGCGCGGCCGCCTCAACGGCGCCCTGTTCGCCGTGGGCTGGCTCCTGGGTCTGGCACTCCTCGGCGCGATCATGCTCGCGGTGGGCGGCCCGGGCGGCGCGTCCACGAACAAGCACCCGGCCACCTGGGTCGGCGCTCTGAAGCTCGCCCTGGGCGTGCTGCTCGTCCTCTTCGCCGTCCGGCAGTGGCGCCGACGGCCCACCGACCCCGCGCAGGCCCGGCTGCCGAAGTGGATGGCCGCGATCGACCGCTTCACCCCGCGCAAGGTCTTCGGGCTGGGGCTGCTGCTGTCGGCGGCCAACGCCAAGAACGCACCCCTGACCCTTGCCGCGGGCGCCTCGATCAACTCGGCCGGAATTCCGGTGCCGGCGCAGATCGGGGCACTCGCCGTCTTCGTCGTCATCGCCTCGCTCGGGGTCCTCGCACCGCTGGCCGTCTTCCTGTTCATGGGGGAGCGGGCCGAGCGAATCCTTGGCTCCTGGCGGGACTGGGCAGCACAGCACAACGCAGCCCTGATGGCCGCCCTTTTGTTCGTCCTCGGACTCAAGCTGCTGGGCGACGGCATCGGCATCCTCGCCTCCTGAGCGCGCACGTGTGGGCACCGCCGAGCACTCCTGCCGAACCGCTGGGCCGAAAGGACCGGGAGAGTCGCGGACGGAGACCGGGGGGAGGAAGATCGGAGTCACGGAGGCAAGGTGGTGGCTATGGGGACGCCGTCGATGCTGTTCAGCGAGAGTCCGGAGGATCCGTTCGCCCTCGGGCACAGTGCCTCGGCCGTGCTCGACGAGCACGGCACCGTGGTCGGCTGGAGCGCACGTGCCCAGGAGCTGCTGGGTTACAAGGCCACGGAAGTGATCGGGCGGGCGTGGCGGGACCTGCTGATCGACGCCCGTGACCTGCCTGCCGCGCGGGCCGCCGCCGCGGACGCCATGAGCACGGGGAGCTGGTTCGGGCCTTTGCCCGTCCGGCACCGTGACGGACGGCGTGTGGAGCTCGGTTTCCGGGCCCGTGCGATCACCCGGGAGGGGGACAGCCAGGAGTGGTTTCTGGTCGGTGCCCCGGTGGCGGAGATCGTCGCCTGGCAGCGGGACCGTGCTCTGCTGGACGGCCTCTATCACCGTTCCCCGATCGGTCTGGTCATCCACAGCCCGGAGAGGACGGTGCTCCGGGTCAACCGCGCCGTCGAAAAGGCGAGCGGCGTCCCCGCCGAGGCGCCGGTGGGACACCGTCCCCGCGAATTCCTCGTCGACGAGGACGCGGGTCCGGCCGAGGAGCGGGTACGGCACGTGCTGGAGACCGGCGAGCCGTTGATCTTCACGGAGCAGTCCGCACGGACCCGGCTGGATCCGGGCCGGGAACGGATCGTGTCCGTCTCGGCGTTCCGGATGGAGGACGCCACGGGCCGGGTCCTCGGTGTGGCCGAGACGATCGAGGACGTGACCGAGCGCCATCGGGCCCGACGCAGGCTCACTCTGCTGAACGAGGCGAGCGCCCGGATCGGAACCTCGCTCGATGTGACCCAGACCGCCCGTGAGCTGGCCGAGGTGGCCGCCCAAGGCCTGGCCGACTACTGCGCGGTGGACCTTCTGAAGCCCGTGACACTCGGCGACGAACCACCCCCCGGTGTGGCGGTCCCGCTGGTCCGGGTGGCCCTCTCGCCCCCGGATCGCCGGGTCCCGTACCAGGAGGGCGAGGCGGTCCCGCTCCTTCCGGAATCCCCGCAAGTGCGGTGCCTGGCCGAGCAGCGCCCGATTCTCGAACGGCTGCTGTCCCTCCGCCCCGAGTGGCAAGCCATGGACCAGCGGCGGATCGAGATCGCCATGGGTCTCGGCGTCCATTCGCTGATCGTGGTGCCCCTGGTGGCGCGCGGCCTGGTCCTGGGCATCGTGGGTCTGTGGCGAGCGCGCCATTCGGAGCCTTTCGAGGACGACGACGCCGCGGTGGCCCAGGAGTTCTCCTCGCGTGCGGCCGTCTGCATCGACAACGCGCGCCGCTTCACCCAGCAGCAGAGCGCCGCCCTGACACTTCAGCGCAGTCTGCTGCCGAGTGCGGTCTCCGACCTCCCTGCCGTCGACGTGGCCTGTCGATATCTCCCGGCGAGCGGCGAGCCGGGTATCGGCGGTGACTGGTTCGACGTGATCCCGTTGTCGGGGGCCCGGGTCGCTCTCGTCGTGGGGGACGTGGTCGGCCACGGGATCCACGCCGCGGCCTCGATGGGCCGTCTGCGGGCCGCCGTGCGCACCCTGGCCAGCCTCGACCTGGAACCCGACGAGCTCGTGGCCCGGCTGGACGATCTGGTCAGTCTGGTGGCCACCGAACTGGAGGCCAACGCCGACGGCCAGGGGTCAGTGGTGGAGCAGGTGGTCGGGGCCACCTGCCTCTACGCGGTCTACGACCCGGTCTCCCGGCGCTGCTCGATGGCGCGCGCCGGCCACCCGGCACCGATGGCGTCCACCCCGGACGGCCAGGTGACCGTGCTCGACCTGCCCGCAGGGCCGCCGCTCGGCCTCGGGGGACTGCCGTTCGAAACGTGCGACATCGACCTTCCCGAGGGCAGTCTGCTCACGCTCTACACCAACGGCCTCCTGGAGGCGCGCGACGGCGACGTCGACGCCGCGCTGGCGGATCTGCACGAATGTCTCAGCGTCGCCGCCGATCCTCTGGACCGTACCTGCCACGCCGTGGTCGAAGCGCTGCTGCCCACGGACCACCTGCCCAGCGACGACATCGCGCTGCTCATCGCCCGTACCCGGGTGCTGCCGCCACAGAATGTCGCCTCGTGGCAGCTGCCCCTGGAGGCGACCGCCGCTGCCTGCGCCAGGGAGCTGACGACGGAGCAACTGACCCAATGGGGACTGACGGACCTGGCCTTCACCACCGAGCTGGTGGCCAGCGAGCTGGTCACCAACGCCTACCGGTACGCGGCTGGCCCGATCACCCTGCGCCTCATCCGTACGCAGTGCCTGATCTGCGAGGTGTCCGACACCAGCCACACGTCCCCTCACCTCCGGCGGGCCCTCAGCACGGACGAGGGCGGACGCGGGCTCTTCCTGGTCGCGCAGCTCACGGAGCGATGGGGCACCCGCTACACCCACGACGGCAAGACCGTGTGGACGGAGCAGCCTCTGCCGCCCGTATGACGCGCGGCCCTCTCTGCCTTTTTTTCGGGCCATTGACCGAAACCTGATCCGGGCTTTACTGCGGTCAGCTTGTAGTTGCGACTCATTCGCAGAAACCTGGTAGGCGCGGCTGAAAACAGCCTCCCGCCGAGCAGTAAGGCCCACGCTCCCATGACCACCCCCGATTCCGCTTCCGTCCGGCCGGGCGCCCCGGCTTCCGGACGCGGCATCTCGTGGCGCCGCGTCCGTACCTCGATGACCCGCAAGGAGTGGGCCAGTCTCGGCGGGATGGCCGCCTTCATCCTGGCGCTGCACGTCATCGGCTGGTTCACCCTGGTGGCGATCGTCGCTCCCGAGCACTACAGCCTGGGCACCAAGACCTTCGGCATGGGCATCGGCGTCACCGCGTACACCCTCGGCATGCGGCACGCCTTCGACGCCGACCACATCGCCGCCATCGACAACACCACCCGGAAGCTGATGAACGAGGGCCGGCGCCCGCTGTCGGTCGGCTTCTGGTTCTCCCTCGGCCACTCCAGCATCGTCTTCGCCCTCGCCTTCCTCCTCTCCCTGGGAGTGAAGGCGCTGGCCGGACCCGTCGAGAACGACAACTCCCAGCTGCACAACGTCACCGGCTGGATCGGTACGACCGTCTCCGGGACGTTCCTCTACGTCATCGCGTTCATCAACCTGCTCATCATGGCCGGGATCTGGAAGGTCTTCCGGCAGATGCGCACCGGCCACTTCGACGAGGCCGCCCTGGAGGAGCAGCTCAACAACCGCGGCTTCATGAACCGCCTCCTGGGCCGCCTGATGAAGTCGATCACCAAGCCCCATCAGATGTACCCGCTGGGCCTCCTCTTCGGCCTCGGCTTCGACACGGCGACCGAGATCGCGCTGCTCGTCCTCGCCGGTTCGGGCGCGGCCTCCGGCCTCCCCTGGTACGCGATCCTGTGTCTGCCGATCCTGTTCGCGGCCGGCATGTCCCTGCTCGACACCATCGACGGCTCGTTCATGAACTTCGCCTACGGCTGGGCGTTCTCCAAGCCGGTCCGCAAGGTCTACTACAACCTCACCATGACCGGCCTGTCCGTCGCCGTCGCCTTGATCATCGGTACCGCCGAACTCCTCGGCCTGGTAGCCGAGAAGGCTCACCTGCACGGCGCGTTCTGGGACCGGGTCGCCGGGCTCGACCTCAACATCATCGGCTACGTCATCGTCGGTCTGTTCTTCGCCACCTGGGGCATTGCCCTGCTGGTGTGGAAGGTCGCCCGCATCGAGGAGAAGTGGACGGCGGGCCTCGCGCAGCCCGCACCCGCCGAACTCCGCGCCGAGTAGGACCGGCCGCGGCGTCGCGCCCAAGGACGGCGCGCCTTCTGTCTGCAGTACGAGAACCAGAAGGTGGACTTCATCGAGGCGATGTGGCAGGTCGTCAACTGGCAGGACGTGGCCGGGCGCTACGCCGCCGCGAAGGAGCGCGGCGGCAGCCTGCTCCTCCGCCCCTGACGACCTGGTCGCCCCGTACGTCCTCCTCGTGATCGTCTTCTCATCTTTCACCTGCAGGCGGCACGCCGGAGGGCTCCCGCAAGCACATTGCTCGCGGGAGCCCTTCGCGCTCACCGGTGCCTTGTGGCTCGTACGACCCGACCCGTTCCGGTGAGCTCGTCCCGCGGTGGCGCGGGCGGGGACGGTCAGACCGGCACGACGTAGGGGAAGCCGGCGGTCCGCAGGTGCTCCGCGACGGACGGCATGAGCCTGGCCGGCACGGCCGTGTTCGTCACAAGGGACAGCATCGCCTCAGGCGCGTTGTCGGCCAGGGTGCGGCCGTTGCGGGTGGCGAAGCCGTACGTCGCGGGGGTTCCGACGACGTAGGGCAGTACGTCGGGGAACAGTTGCCGGGCCACGGTCCGGCCGTACCCCTCCGGGTCGGCGCAGGTCCCGGTGGCCGCGACGACGGCCGCGACCTGCCCGGCGATGAGCTCGCCGGCGGCGGCGAAGTCCTCGGAGGGGTGCCGGGTGTTGGCGGGGTTGGAGAAGTCGGTGTCGCCGGGCCAGAAGATCGGCCACATCATGGGGTGCCCGCCGCGGTTGATCTGCCGCCATCCGCCGGCGTCGGTGGCCAGCTTGGTCGCACACCACACGCCGGTGCGGGTCCCGGGGCGCAGCAGCGCGTGCTCATGGGACACCTCGAGCACGATCGACTCCACGGTGGTGCCCGCGAAGCTGTTCTGCGCCTCCTTCGGGCGCCAGTCCGACAGGTCCACCGCGGTCCCCTTCGCCACCGCCCCGTTGACGACGGCCAGCAGCGACAGGTCGATGTAGAACGAGTCGGAGATGCGCCCGGCCCAGAGGCGGGTGCCGTCCGCGACTGCTGTCTCACCGGTGCGGCCCTCGAGCACCAGGTCGCCGTCGGCGGAGTCCTCGCGCGCCTCGTCCCCGGTCAGGACATGCAGCCGCAGGGACTGACTGTCCTCCGGGTCCGGCTCGCCGAAGGAGACACGATAGGTCAGGGTCTCGAAGTCGGCGCCGTCGAAATGGACTTTGAATTCGTACCGTGCCTCCGGGTGGAATCCCGGCTGGGCGTAGACGCCGGTGATGTCGGAATTGACGTCCATGACGAACACCGTGCTGCGCTCGCCCGGGAAGACATACAGGTCATCGATGAACAGCTGACCGTTCTGGGCCGCCAGCGGAGTGTCGAGATGGTGAGACATGGTTGGTCCTTACTCTTCTCGGTCTCGCATTGGGAGAAGGTGGCGGGCGAATCCGTGGGCCCTACACCGTCTGGAATACCGGGTGGTGGAACCGGTATCGCGTCGACGTCCTCATCGCGTCGGGTCCGGGCGCTCTCGCGGTTCTTCCGGACAGCTCCATGTTCGCCGGGCGGGCGGCGACCCGGTATGCCCACTTGGGCATGGCCTCATAGGCTGTGGTTATGAGCGCGTCGCCTCCCGACCTCGGCAGCCTCCAATTGCTGACCTTGGTGGCCGAGCTCGGCAGCCTCGGCCGGGCCGCCGAGCGGATGGGGATCAGCCAGCCCGCCGCGAGCAAGCGGCTGACCCAGATGGAGCGGCGCCTGGGGCTGACCCTGGTGAACCGCGACACCCGCGGCTCCGTGCTCACCACCGAGGGCAAGGCGGTGTGCCAGTGGTCGGGGCGTGTGCTGGCCGAAGTGGACTCACTGATGGCGGGCGCCGCGGCACTGCGCGGCGACCGCGCCGACGATCTGCGCCTGGCGTCCAGCATGACGCTGGCCGAACACTTCGTACCGCGCTGGATCGGCGCGCTGCAGCGGCGATCGCCCGACGTCTACGTCAGCCTCAAGGTGACCAATTCCGAACAGGTCGGCGCGCTCGCCGCGAGTGGCCGGATCAGCCTGGGTTTTATCGAGGCGCCCTCCGTGCCGTCCGGACTCAGTTCACGCCAGGTGGGCAGCGACCGGCTGGTCGTCGTGTGCGCGCCGCAGCATGCCTGGGCACGACGGCGGGAGCCGGTGGATCTGGAGGAGCTGGCCCGGACCCGCCTGATCGTCCGCGAAGTCGGTTCAGGTACGCGTGAGACCCTCGAGCGGGTACTCGCCGGCGCTGGCGTCGAGCCGGTCAGACCCCTGATGGTGCTGGACGCCAACGCCGCGATGCGCAGCGCCGTGGCCGAAGGCGCCGGTCCGGCGGTGCTCAGCGCGGTCACCGTCCAGGAGGACCTGGCCGAGGGGCGCATCGTGGAGGTCCCGGTGGCGGGGGTGGATCTGCATCGGCAACTGCGCGCGGTGTGGCCGAAGGACCGCAGGTTGACCGGTGCGGTCGAGGAACTGCTCCGGATCGCGGTACACACCCGCCACGACGAGCGGTCGAGCTCGAGCGGGCCGGCGGCCGGGTAGGACCGATCTGCTCCGGCTGTCCGTGCGCGGCCGGTGCCGCGACCGTCGCCGGTCACGTGTTGCCGCGCGTCAGGGACTGGGCCCTGGTCGAGCGAGCCCTCAGGGCTTGCCGCCGATCTCGCACGCCTGGCAGACCGGCCCGCCGCAGGTGCACTGCATGATCGCTTCGAGTACTCCGCGATCATGGTAGAGACACTCGTCCATGCAGGTGTGGCGCGGGATGAACCCCGCCGGGATCTCGCCCGGCCATGGCTCGTGACCGTCCCGGCAGCGGACGAACCGCTCCGGATCGGTCGCGTGCAGCTCGTGCATGGTGGAGCGGGCCTCCTCCTCGAGCTCCCGAACCCGCGTCGCCAGGGCCTTGAGCTCGGCGGCGACACCGGCGTACCGGTCGGTGCCGGTCCTCACGTGGGCGGCCCGCAGCGCCATGGCTGCATTGCCCAGGAACCTGCCGGCGTCCTGGAGGTCGGTCACGTGATGCATCTGAATGCCGTTCACGCCCCGGACCCACACGGCGTCCATGCTCACTGCTCCACCTTTCCGGCGTTGACCCTGTCCCGCGGAAGTTCGTGGGAAATGCTGTCGCCTTCGACATGCGCGGCGCATTGCCCACATTCTCTGGAAAGAGATGAATCTGAACGCTAAAAGCCGTCAGCCTTATCCGTCCAGAAAAAAAGCCCGTGAACCTGCTCACAGCAGGCATACGGCTCCTGTCGTGGGGACCGTACGGGACGGGTCCGGCGGTCGCCCGGGAGCGTGTTCCTGCTCCCGCCGGTCAACCGCTGTCGCCGTTCCACGAGGAGCGTGCGGGTAGAGCCGCTCTTCCGGATCACGCGCCGAGCAAGCGCGTTCCCGAACCCCTGCACGGTCTCCTCGGGGTGGTCCGGAACGACCTTGACAAGGGTGGTTTTCGCGACGTCTCCTTGAGATGGGGTAGTAGTGGCGCACGTTTCTCGGAGCGCGTCACAGACGTCGGGTTCCAGCACAGTGCGCCGACTTCGGAGGCGGCTTCATGGCAACCTACGAATACCTTTGCAGTCGCTGCGGGTCTTTCGACGTCAAGCTCGCGATCGGCACCGCTCCCACGGCTTACGGCTGCCCTGTTTGCGCGGGCACGGCCAGACGTGTGTTTTCGTCACCTGCCTTCGCCGTGACGTCGCACGAGATCTCCTCCTTCCGTGAACGGGAGGAAAAGTCCCGTGAGGCTCCGGCAGTTGTGTCCGAGGTGCCACGGCGCAAGCGGCTGCCGCCGCGCCCGCACCCCGCGCTCTCGCAATTGCCCCGGCCCTGAAGGTGATGATCCAGGCGGAGTTGCCCGGGCGGGTTCCGGCGCCGGAACACCGACGCCGCTCCTGCTGTGCCGTCATTCCCCGGCGTGACGACGGTGTTCCGTCCCCACGCGGCCTTTGGAGGTGCATCCCCGTGGGCAACGTGGGACTGCTCTTCGTCGGTGCGGTGCTGTTCATGAACGGCCTGTTGCTGCTGGAGATGGTGGAGGCCCGGTCGGGAGCGGTGTTCAACCTGTTCGTAGGTGTACTGCAGACGGTGACGCCGACCTACCTCATCTTCACGGCCGGCGGCGACCAGGACAAGATTCTGGCGGCTTCCGGCATCTACTTGTTCGCATTCACCTATCTCTATGTGGGAATCGGCCTGCTGGCCGGTCTCGACACCTCGGGCGTCGGCTACTACTCCCTGTTTGTGGCCATTGCTGCCCTGGGGTATTCGTTCGTCAATTTCCACCGTTTCAAGGACTACCCGTTCGGGGTGATCTGGCTGTACTGGGCGTTCCTGTGGTTCCTTTTCTTCCTGTTGCTCGGCCTCAAGATGGCGAAACTCACCGTCTATGTGGGCTGGGTGACGGCGATCGAAGGCTGGATCACCGGTGTGATCCCCGCTGCGCTGTTGCTCTCCGGTTACTGGAAGCACACGACGGAGATCGCCATAGCCCAAGGAGCCTTCGCCCTCCTGGTGTTCGGGGCACTGTGGCCGCTCACCAGGAAATCACGGCAGCCGACCGGGACAACCCCGTCGGCCGCACCTCCCGGATCAGCCGGGAACACGGGCACACCGACCTGACCGGATCAGAAAAGTGAGGCTGTCATGCCGGAAGTTATTTACAGCGTGGACCAGACCAAGTCGATGCGCGAACAGGACCCGCCTGGACACAACAGGTGGCACCCGGATATCCCCCCCGTCGCCATGGTGAAGCCCGGAGCCGAGTTCCGGATCGAATGCCGTGACTGGACCGACTGCCAGATCGGCAACAACGACTCCGCCAACGACGTGCGGGACATCGATCTGACCATTCCCCACATGCTCAGTGGCCCGATAGGCGTGGAAGGAGCGGAACCAGGCGACCTGCTGGTGGTCGACCTGCTCGACCTCGGCCCCGTTCCCCAGCAGGCAGGGGACGCGGCGGGCCAGGGCTGGGGATACACCGGCATCTTCGCCAAGGCCAACGGCGGTGGCTTCCTGACCGACTACTTCCCGGACGCGTACAAGGCGATATGGGACTTCCACGGGCAGCAGGCGGTCTCCCGTCATCTTCCCGGGATCCGCTTCACGGGCATCACCCACCCCGGACTGTTCGGAACCGCTCCCTCCGCCGAGATGCTCGCCCGGTGGAACGCGCGCGAGAAGGCGCTGATCGACACGGACCCGGACCGGGTGCCGCCCCTCGCCGTGCCCCCGGACTCCTCCCATGCGCTCGCGGGCAAGGCCACCGGAGACCTCGCCACACGCATCGCCGCGGAGGGCGCACGCACGGTGCCGGCCCGTGAGAACGGAGGCAACCAGGACATCAAGAACTTCACGCGCGGATCGCGGGCCTACTGCCCCGTATACGTGGAGGACGCCAAACTCTCCGGCGGCGACCTGCACTTCAGCCAGGGCGATGGAGAGATCACCTTCTGCGGTGCCATCGAGATGGGCGGATTCATCGATTTCCATGTGGACCTGATCAAGGGCGGCATGGAGACCTACGGAATCTCCACCAACCCGGTGTTCATGCCCGGCAATGTCGAGCCGCGCTACTCGGAGTTCCTCACCTTCATCGGGATCTCCGTCGACCACGACACGGACACCAACTACTACATGGACGCGACGCTGGCCTACCGACGGGCCTGCCTGAACGCCGTCGAGTACTTCAAGAGGTTCGGCTACACCGGTGAGCAGGCCTACCTCCTGCTCGGCGCCGCCCCCGTCGAGGGACGTATCAGCGGCATCGTCGACATTCCCAATGCCTGTTGCTCGCTCTACGTGCCGACCTCCATCTTCGACTTCGACGTGCGGCCGTCCCCAGCCGGACCGGCGAAGGCCGAACGGGGCCGGGCCGCGCTGACCAGCGTCTGACCCGACCGCCACCACCCTGCGGCCACGGCCCCGCAGTCGCACCTGCGGGGCCGGGCGGCATCATGGGGGACAGGCGGTGCGGCTGCTGAGGTCTCGTCATATAAGCGAGTGGCTCACCGGGTTCGCGTCCCCGGAGCGCGGCGGCTCGTGTCTCCGCATCCGTACGGGCCGCTGAGGCGTCTATGTCGGCATGGACCTGGAGAAACCGTCCCCGCGGCCCCCTGCCGAGGGGTGTCTCACCGTCGCCGTCCGCCTGCCTGTGCGGATCGTCGTGCTCGTGCTGGTCGTTCCGGTGCGCATGGTGTGGGACGCGCTGGTCGCCGGGGGACGGCTCCTGCGCGACGCCGTACTGAGGCCGGTGGGCCGCGCCCTGCTGTGGATGGCGTGGGCGGCGTTCGTGTGGCCATGGGTGACGCTGTGGCGCTACGTCCTCGTTCCCCTCGGTAGGGCCGCGGCCTGGCTGGGGCACCGCCTGGTCGTCGTCCCGGCCGCGTGGCTGTACGAGCACGTGCTCACGCCGCTCGGTCGCGCTGCCGCCCGGCTGCTGCGCCGGATCGGTGCCGGGCTCGGCCGGGTGCTGCGCGGGATCGGTTCCGGGTTCGCGTGGGGGTACGCGCGTGTACTGGCCCCCGTGGGGCGTGCGGTCACCTGGCTGCTGAAGGGCGCCGGGTCCGTCCTCGCCGCTCTCGGCGCCGGGGCGTTCGCGGCGGTGGCGTGGCTCGTGGGGTACCTGGTCGTGGTTCCGGCCAGGTGGCTGTACCGGTACGTGCTGACGCCGCTGGGACACGGGATCGCCTGGGTCGCGGCCGGTGCCGTACGGGCCGTACGCGTGATCGGCACCGGTGTCGGGGTCGCCCTCTACTGGATCGTGCGCGTGGTCCTCGTGCTTCCCGCGCTCGCCGTCGGCCGGTGGGTCCTCGCCCCGGTCGGGCGCGTCCTCTGGGCCCTCGGACGCGAGATCGGCGCCGCGTTCGGCCATGCCTGGCGCGTCGCCGGGCATGTGTCGCTCCTCGTGGGCCGGTTCCTGGGCACCCTCTTCCGGTGGATCTTCGTGGAGCCGGTGCGGTGGGCGTACCGGACGGTGCTGACGCCGATCGGGCACGCGCTGCGGGACGCGGTGCTGCGGCCGGCCGCAGCGGCCGCGCACGCCGTGGGCCGGGCGGCGCGGCGGACACTGGCCCTCGCACACGAGTCCGCGCGGCAGGCCCGCGCCGACCTGCGGCGCATGCTCATCGGGGATCCGGGCGGGCCCCGAACGATCTCCCGGCGGGAACCGAAGGCGGCGGAGACACGTACTCTAGGTAGCAGTACCACCGCTCTCACGAAGGACTGAACGACACTGGGCAAGCGACAGCCCGAAGGCCCGCCGCCCGCACCCGCGGTGCAGCGCATCCGACTGCGCTACACCAAGCGCGGCCGCCTCCGGTTCACCAGCCACCGTGACTTCCAGCGCGCCTTCGAGCGTGCGTTGCGCCGTGCCGAGGTACCGATGGCGTACTCGGCGGGGTTCACGCCGCATCCGAAGGTGTCGTACGCCAATGCCGCACCCACCGGCACGGGCAGTGAGGCGGAGTACCTGGAAATCGCGCTGACCGAGGCGCGTGACCCGGACAAGCTGCGCGAACTCCTCGACGAGTCGCTGCCCACCGGGCTCGACATCGTCGACGCGGTCGAGGCCCGTACGGCGGGACTGGCCGACCGGCTGACGGCTTCCGTGTGGGAGCTGCGGCTGGACGGCGTGGACCCGGCGGAGGCCGGACGCGCGGTCGAGGCCTTCAACGGGGCCGGGGCCGTGGAGGTCCAGCGCATGACCAAGAACGGCGTCCGTACCTTCGACGCCCGTGCCGCGGTCGCGACCCTGGAAAGTGTGACAACGCAGAGTTCGCAGGCTGATAGGCCCGCCGACCAGCCCTGTGCGATACTGCGGCTGGTTGTTCGGCACGTGACGCCTGCCGTACGACCCGACGACGTCCTGTCCGGTCTCCGCGCCGTGGCCGACCTGGCGCCGCCGGTCCCCGCAGCGGTGACCAGGCTGGCGCAGGGGCTGTTCGATGAAGAGACCGGCACGGTGACCGACCCACTCGCGCCCGACCGCGAGGCAGTAGCGACCGAGCCGCACACGGCCGCCGTGACTGCCGCCGCGGCGACGCCGGAGTAAGGAAGGTTCCGCGTAGGGACGGACGTCGTAGCGCCGCCCTCGTACTCGGGAGCCACCTGGGTCGGGCAGCGCACCGACCAGAAGACTTTCGCCAGGCCGTACGCGACATGGTGTACGGAACCGGCGAGACAGGACACAGACAGCTTCCGTGCGGCGCCCGCACCGCGGACGGCGGCACCGCGCATCGCGCGAGCCGCGGACGTCACCGGCACCCATGCCGGACCAGGTGCGGCGCCCGGGAGCCTGACGGGAGATACGCCCGCATGCTCGAACCGACCGAACCCACCGAGGGTTCCGAGAACACCACCCCCAGCGACACGCTGCCGCCGCGCCGCCGGCGCCGTGCAGCGTCGCGCCCGGCGGGACCGCCGTCGACCGCGGCCGACGCCGCGGCGACCGAGACCGTGACCGGACCGGCCATACCGGCCGCTGCCGAGACCGAACCGCCCGCCGAGGCGGCGGAGGTCGCGGAGGCCCCCGGGGCAGAGGAGATCGAAGAGACGGAGGCGGTGGCCGAGGTCGCCGTTTCCCCTGAGGCGCAGCCGGAGGAGGCCCCCGCCGAGGAGGCTGCTCCGCCGCGTGCGCGTCGGCGTGCCACGCGCCGTGTGTCGGCGCCCGCCGCGTCGCCGGAGGCCGCCGAGACCCTTGAGGTCGTGGTGCCCGCCGTTTCCGGCGAGGCTGAGGAGGCGGAGAGCGCCGAGACGCCGGTGACCGCGGAGGCTGCCGCCGAGGAGGCGGCTCCGCCCCGTGCCCGTCGTCGTGCCACGCGCCGTGTGTCGGCGCCCGCCGCGTCGCCGGAGGCCGCCGAGACCCTTCAGGCCGTGGTGCCCTCCGTTTCCGGCGAGGCTGAGGAGGCTGAGGAGGCACAGACCGCGGAGACCGCCGAGACGCCGGTGACCGCGGAGGCTGCCGCCGAGGAGGCTGCTCCGCCGCGTGCGCGTCGTCGTGCCACGCGCCGTGTGTCGGCGCCCGCCGCGTCGCCGGAGGCCGCCGAGACCGTAGAGACCCATGAGCCCGAGCCGGTCGCCGTGCCCGCCGAGGCGCCGGTCGGCGAGCAGGCCGAACCCGCTGCCGAGGCAGAAGAGGCCGCCTCGCGCCGCACCCGTCGCCGGGCCGGCCGCCGAGTCTCCGTGCCGGCCGGTGCGCCTGCGGCGGAGGTCGCCGAAGAACCCGTCGAGACGCCCGTGAGCGCCCCCGCGGAGGCTGAGCCGACCGCCGCCGCGCCGGAGTCCGAGCCGGTCGCCGAGGAGGGCGCATCACGCCGTTCCCGCCGTCGCGTCTCCCGCAAGGCCGCCACCGGGTTCTCCGAGCCCGCGCGGCCTGCCGCGGAGGAGGCGGGCGAGACCGTGAAGCGGCCCGCGCGGCCCGCGGTCGCCGTGTTCCAGGCGCCGGTCTTCACCGAGCCGATGTTCCAGACCCCGCAGCGGGCCGCCGCTGCCGCTGCCGCCGAGGCCGTGGAGCAGCAGGAGGAGGCCGGCGAGGAGGAACTCGCGGGTCAGCGCCGTCGCCGCCGTCGCCGGGGCGGTGACGAGGAGTACGCCGCCGTGACGCCGGAGACCACCGACGAGGCGGACGAGGCAGAGGAGCCGGAGGAGCAGGAGGAGCCGGAGGAGTCGGCCGAGGGCTACGACACCGAGGAGGCGGAGGAGACCGGTTCGCGCCGTCGCCGTCGCCGTGGTGGTCGTCGCCGTCGCCGTGGCGAGTCCGCCGAGGGTGAGGCCGGGGAGTCCGAGGACTCCGAGGAGCTCGCCTCCGAGCAGGCCGCGCAGGACGCCGAGGACACCGCGGAGCAGATCGAGGAGGACGCCGAGGAGGCGGACGAGGACGCCGAGGAGCCCTCGTCTTCCAGCAGCAGCCGGCGCCGTCGCCGTCGCCGCCGCCGGGCCGGTGACACGGCCGCCGACGCCGAGCCGTCCTCGGACGACCCCGAGCGCACGGTGGTCAAGGTGCGCGAGCCCCGCAAGAAGGACGAGCGGGCCGGTGACGGCACCGACGAGGTGCAGTCCATCAAGGGCTCGACCCGTCTGGAGGCCAAGAAGCAGCGTCGCCGTGAGGGGCGCGAGCAGGGCCGCCGCCGTGTGCCGATCATCACCGAGGCCGAGTTCCTGGCCCGCCGCGAGGCCGTCGAGCGCGTGATGGTCGTACGCCAGAGCGGCGAGCGCACGCAGATCGGCGTGCTGGAGGACGGCGTGCTCGTCGAGCACTACGTCAACAAGGAGCAGGCGACCTCGTACGTCGGCAACGTCTATCTGGGCAAGGTGCAGAACGTCCTGCCGTCGATGGAGGCCGCCTTCATCGACATCGGCAAGGGCCGCAACGCCGTGCTGTACGCGGGCGAGGTCAACTTCGAGGCGCTGGGCATGGCGAACGGGCCGCGCCGTATCGAGTCCGCCCTCAAGTCCGGGCAGTCCGTGCTGGTCCAGGTCACCAAGGACCCGATCGGCCACAAGGGTGCCCGTCTGACCAGCCAGGTCTCCCTGCCCGGCCGCTACCTGGTCTACGTGCCCGAGGGCTCGATGACCGGCATCAGCCGCAAGCTGCCCGACACCGAGCGGGCCCGGCTGAAGACCATCCTCAAGAAGATCGTTCCCGAGGACGCTGGCGTCATCGTGCGCACCGCCGCCGAGGGCGCGAGCGAGGACGAGCTGCGCCGGGACGTCGAGCGGCTGCAGACGCAGTGGGAGGACATCCAGAAGAAGTCGAAGAACGGCAACGCCCCGACGCTGCTGTACGGCGAGCCGGACATGACCGTCCGGGTCGTGCGCGACATCTTCAACGAGGACTTCTCCAAGGTCATCGTCAGCGGCGGCGACGCGTGGGAGACCGTCCACGGTTATGTCTCGCATGTCGCCCCCGACCTGGCGGAGCGCCTGCAGAAGTGGACCTCCGAGGTCGATGTCTTCGCCACGTACCGGATCGACGAGCAGCTCGCCAAGGCGCTGGACCGCAAGGTGTGGCTGCCCAGCGGCGGTTCGCTGGTGATCGACCGGACCGAGGCGATGGTCGTCGTCGACGTCAACACCGGCAAGTTCACCGGTCAGGGCGGCAACCTCGAGGAGACCGTCACCAGGAACAACCTGGAGGCGGCCGAGGAGATCGTCCGTCAGCTGCGGCTGCGCGACCTCGGCGGCATCATCGTCATCGACTTCATCGACATGGTGCTGGAGTCCAACCGGGACCTGGTGCTGCGGCGCCTGCTGGAGTGCCTGGGCCGGGACCGTACGAAGCACCAGGTCGCCGAGGTGACCTCGCTCGGTCTCGTGCAGATGACGCGCAAGCGCGTCGGACAGGGTCTGCTGGAGTCGTTCTCCGAGACCTGTGTCCACTGCAACGGCCGTGGCGTGATCGTCCACATGGACCAGGCGGCCGTCTCCACCGGCGGCGGCAAGCGCAGGAAGCGCGGCCGGGGCGGTGCCGAGCACGAGCACGAGATGCACGAGGCCGTGGTCGCGGAGACCGAGGAGGCCGTCGAGGAGACCGAGGCCGAGGTGGCCGCGGAGGCCGCGGCACCCGTCGCGATGCCGGAGCCCGCGTTCGCCCCGGACGAGGAGCTGTACGGCAGCGTCGCCGAGGCCGAGGCGGCCGCGTCCCGGGGCCGTACGCGCCGCCGGGCCGGCCGGAGGGCGTCGGCCCCCGCGGGAGCGCCGCGCGAGGAGCGTGCGCCGAGGTCGCGTACGGACGAGCGTGCGCCGAAGTCGCGTCAGGAGGCGGAAGCCGAGCCGATGGCGGCCGAGGAGCCGGTCGTCGAGGCGCCGTCCGCGCCGGCCGAGGAGGAGGCCGCGCCCAAGGGCCGGGCGCGCCGCCGGGCGACCCGCAAGGTGTCGGCGCCCGCCGGTGCGCCGGCGGAGACCGTGGTGACGGTCCAGGAGGCCGAGGCGCCGGCCGCGCCCGCGCCCGAGCAGGCCGCCGAGCCGGCCGAGGTGCCCGCCGAGAGCGCCGCCCCGGCCCGCCCGCGCCGTCGTGCCGTGCGCAAGGCCACCGCGCCCACCTCGTCCGAGGAGACGGCCGTCGTGGTCCTCCCGGCGGCCGAGGCACCGGAGGCCGGGACCCCGGCCGAGGCGCCCGAGGCCGAGGAGTCGGCGCCCGCCAAGAAGGCGGCGCGCAAGACGGCCAAGAAGGCGACGGCGAAGAAGGCCGCCACCAAGAAGACGACGGCCAAGAAGGCGGCCGCCAAGAAGACCGCGGCGAAGAAGACCACCGCCAAGAAGGCGGCGGCGACCAAGACGGCGGCGGCCGAGCAGCAGGCTCAGCCGGCGGTGTCGGTCACCACGGAGGACTGACCAGGCCCTCACCCTCGCGGCGCCGCGAGCGAAGAAGCGCGGGACACCGGTGACAACCACGGTGTCCCGCGCTTCTTCTGTGCCCCGCCGCTCCGCCGCACCATCGGTTTCCGCACCGGCTCGTCACTCTGTGTGCGAGCTGCGGCCGAACGTGAGTCAAACCATGGTCTCTCTGCCGTAACCCAGGGGAAAAAGTTTGTTCCAGTGCTGGTAACGTGACTGCGGCTCGGCGCTGATGACAGCGCGTCGAGTCGCAGCCGACGTGCACGCACACTCGTGTCGTCCGCGACGGCTGTTTTCACGCAGGGACCTCAGGGGGTCTTCCGCGAAAGCCGTTCGCCGCCGCAGACATCGGCGAACTCCGGGTATGCGGACACGCGCGTCGACGTCGTCCCTTCCCGACCCATGCACAACGTGGTGCGCCCTCGAGGTCGCCGAACAGGAGGGGGGATGTCGATGTCCGACACCCACGAGCCGATACCCGCCGCCCGACCCGTGATCGGTGAGGACGAGATCGAGGCCGCGGTGCGTGTGCTGCGCAGCGGCCGGGTCGTACAGGGACCCGAGGTCGCGGCCTTCGAGGCGGAGTTCTCCGAACTGGTGGACATGCGGCACTGCGTCGCGGTCAACTCCGGCACCTCGGCGCTGCACTTGACGCTCCTCGCCCTCGGCCTCGGGCCGGGCGACGAGGTCATCGTGCCGTCGTTCTCCTTCGCCGCCTCCGCCAACGCCGTGCGCCTCGTGGGCGCCGACGTGGTCTTCGCGGACATCGAGCCCGACACCTTCTGCCTGGACCCGGCGGCCGTCGAGGCCGCCATCACGCCGCGCACCGCGGCGATCATGCCCGTCCACCTGTACGGCCACCCCGCCGCCATGGACCAGATCATGGCCATCGCCGAACGGCACGGCCTGGCCGTGGTGGAGGACGCCTGCCAGGCGCACGCGGCCGCGCTGCACGGAACGCCGGTCGGCGCGTTCGGCACCGCCGGAACGTTCAGCTTCTACCCGACCAAGAACATGCACAGCCTCGAAGGCGGCATGGTCACCACCGCCGACGCGGACATCGCCCGCACCTTGCGCCTGCTGCGCAACCAGGGCATGGAGCAGCGCTACGCCAACGAGATCGTCGGCGCCAACGTGCGCATGACGGACGTCTCCGCCGCGATCGGCCGGGTCCAGCGCGCCAAGCTCGCGGGCTGGACCGAGCAGCGCATCGCGAACGCCGCGTACCTGAAGGAGCACATCACCGCGCCGAACGTGATCACCCCGCGGGTCGCCGAGAACGCCCGGCACGTCTACCACCAGTACACCGTGCGCGTGCGCGGCGACCGGGACGCCGCCATGGCGCGCCTCGCCGAGGCCGGCATCGGCAACGCCGTGTACTACCCCACGCCGATCCACCGGCTGAAGCCGTACTGGGAACCGGACCAGAAGGCCGGTCGCACCTGGGACCTGCCCGAGACCGAGCGCGCCGCCGCCGAGGTCGTCTCGCTGCCGGTGCACCCCGCCCTGTCCGCGGGGGACCTGGAGCGCATCGCGTCCGCCGTGAACGCCCTGGGGGAGCAGCTGTGAGCGCCGCCAGAACGCTGCGGGCCGGACTCGTCGGCCTGGGTTCCATGGGGCGCCATCACGCCCGTGTCCTGTCCGGTCTGGAGGGCGTCGACTTCGTCGCGGCCGTCGACCCGATGGGCGACAAGCACGGGGCCGTCCAGGGCGCGCCCGTCCTGAACACCGTCGACGAACTCATCGCCCTGGGCATCGACTACGCCGTCGTGGCCTGCCCGACCGCCCTGCACGAGGAGGTCGGTCTGCGGCTCGCCGAGGCCGGTGTCTGCGCGCTGGTCGAGAAGCCGGTCGCCGCCACCGTGGAAGGTGCGCACCGGCTCGTCGAGGCCTTCGAGTCGCGCGGCCTGGTGGCGGGCGTCGGGCACATCGAGCGGTGCAACCCCGCGCTGCGCTCGCTGCGGGCCCGTCTGGAGGCCGGTGAACTCGGCGACGTCTACCAGGTCGTCACCCGCCGCCAGGGCCCCTTCCCGCACCGCATAGCGGACGTCGGCGTGGTCAAGGACCTGGCCACCCACGACATCGACCTCACCGGCTGGGTGACGGGACGCAAGTACGTCTCCATCGCCGCGCACACCGTCTCCAAGAGCGGCCGTGAGCACGAGGACATGGTCTCCGCGGTCGGCCGTCTCGACGACGGCACCATGGTCAACCACCTGGTCAACTGGCTGAGTCCGCTCAAGGAGCGCTTCACCTCCGTGACCGGCGAGCGCGGCTGCTTCATCGCCGACACCCTCACCGCGGACCTGACGTTCCACTCCAACTCCGCGGTGGCGACCGAGTGGGAGGCCCTGCAGGCCTTCCGGGGTGTCGCCGAGGGGGACATGATCCGCTACGCCATCCCGAAGCGCGAACCGCTCCTCGTCGAGCACGAACTGTTCCGCGACGCCGTGCTGGGCAAGTCCGCCGACATCTGCACCCTGCGCCAGGGCACGCGGACGGTGGAAGTGGCAGCGGCGGTGCTCGAGTCGGCGCTGGACAACCGCAGCGTCTCACTTCTCTCGGAGGACCTGGCCATCCATGGCAGCTGAGAACCACGGGTCGGCGGACCGTACCGCGCGCGGACGGATCGTCATGCTCGTCGACAACGGGGTCAACGGCGACTCACGCGTGCAGAAGGAGGCCCGCTCGGCCGCCGAGGCAGGCTGGGACGTCGTCCTGCTGGGCAGGTCGAAGAACAAGAAGGAGCAGACCTGGCGGATCGGGGACGCCGAGGTGCGGCTGCTGCCCGTCCCCGGCCCGCTGTTCCGCCGCCGTCACGAGTACCGGCGCGCCGTACTGCGTTCCCCGCTGGCCTACCGGCCCGGTCCGCTGGCCGCTTACCGGCGGCAGAAGGTCAAGGCCCGGCGTGCCGACCTCAACATCCGGCTGATCCTCGCCAAGCAGGAAGGGTCGGCCCTCGGCCGGCTGCGGCTGCTGGTGCCCCGCCTGACCGCCCGCCTCCTGGACTCCTGGGTGACGATGCGGCACCGCAGGACCAAGGCGCTGGAGAAGCGGCGCAAGGACATGGACTCCGCGCTGGACAGGTTCACCACGGCCTTCTGGCAGCGGACCATGGGCGACCGCGGCTGGCGCAGGCTCGACCCGCATCTGTGGGACTTCGAGCTGGCGTACGGGAAGGTCATCGACGAACTCGGTCCCGACATCGTCCACGCCAACGACTTCCGCATGCTGGGCGTCGGCGCCCGGGCGACCCTGCGGGCCCGCGCCAAGGGCCGGAACGTCAAACTCCTCTGGGACGCCCATGAGTTCCTGCCCGGCATCAAGCCGTGGAACTCGCATCCGCGCTGGCACATCGCCCAGTGCGCGCACGAGCGCGAGTACGCGCGTCACGCCGACGCGGTGACCACGGTGTCGGACACCCTCGCGGGGATGCTGCAGGAGCGGCACGGGCTCGCGGCCCGCCCCACCGTCGTACTCAACGCCCCGGACGCGGAGATCTCCCCCGAGCAGGCCGCCGAGCCCGTTCCGGACCTGCGCGAGCTGTGCGGCATCGGGCACGACGTCCCGCTCACCGTCTACAGCGGCGCCGCCGCTCCGCAGCGCGGCCTCGACATCATGGTCGAGTCCCTGCCGAGGCTGCCGGAGGTGCACACCGCCTTCGTCGTCCTGAACACCGAGTCCGACTACATGAAGGACCTGCGGGAGCGCGCGGAGGAGCTGGGGGTCGCCGAGCGGCTGCACATCCTGCCGTACGTGCCGCACTACCAGGTGGTGCGCTTCCTGTCGGCGGCGGATCTCGGGGTCATCCCGATCCACCACTGGCCGAACCACGAGATCGCGCTCATCACCAAGTTCTTCGAGTACTCCCACGCCCGGCTGCCCCTCGTGGTCAGCGATGTGAAGACGATGGGCGCGATGGTCGAGCAGACCGGTCAGGGCGAGGTGTTCCGGGCCGAGGACGTGGAGGATTACGTGCGTGCTGTGAAGTCGGTGCTGGGCGACAGCGAGCGCTACCGGAGCGTCTACGACGAGACCGGGCTCCTCGACCAGTGGACCTGGGAGGCGCAGGCCGAACGGCTGGACGCGGTCTACGCAGAGCTGCTCCCCACCGCCAAGTCCCGCCCGGCGGCCGACCGCAGACCGGTGGAGGCACGGGCATGAGAGCCACTCCCGCTGTCAGCGTCGTCGTCGCCGTCTACAACACCATGCCCTATCTGACGGAGTGCCTGAACTCCCTGATCGGGCAGAGCATCGGCCTGGACCAGCTGGAGATCGTCGCGGTCGACGACGGTTCCACCGACGAAAGCGGGCGGGAGCTCGACCGCTTCGCGGAGCTGTACCCAGGCACCGTCAAGGTGATCCACCAGGCCAACTCCGGTGGCCCGGCCGCCCCCAGCAACCGCGCGCTGGAGGTCGCCACGGGCCGCTATGTGTACTTCATCGGCTCTGACGACTACCTGGGCCCGGAGGCGCTGGAGCGCATGGTGGCCTGCGCCGACGAGCACGGCTCGGACGTCGTCGTCGGCAAGATGGTCGGTACGAACGGCCGGTACGTCCACCAGGCGCTCTACAAGAAGAACGACCCGGACGTCAGCCTCTACGACTCCGCCCTGCCGTTCACTCTCGCCAACACCAAGCTGTTCCGTCGTGAACTGGTCGAACAGTACAAACTGCGCTTCCCCGAGCACCTGCCCGTGGGCAGCGACCAGCCGTTCACCATCGAGGCCTGCGTGCGCGCACGCAAGATCTCGGTGGTGGCCGACTACACCTGCTACTACGCGGTCAAGCGCGGCGACGCCAGCAACATCACCTACCGTGCCGACCACCTGGCCCGGCTGCGGTGCACGACGGAGATCATGGACTTCACGGCCGGGCTCATCGAGGAGGCCCCCCGCCGCGACGCGGTCCTGCGCCGGCACTTCACCTGGGAACTGGCCAAGCTCGTCCAGGACGACTTCCCGGACCTGGACCGCGCCGTCCAGCGCGAGATCTGCTCGGGCATCGCGCGGCTCGCCGACACCTACTTCACGGACGCCATCCGCGACGCCATGGACGTGAAGCGGCGGGTGCGCATCTGCCTGGCCCGCGCCGGCGCGATCGACGAGCTGTGCGAGGCGATCACCTCGGAGAAGGCGAACGGCGCGCCTCCGTTCGTCCTCGAGGACGACCGCGCCTACGCCCGCTACCCGGGCTTCCGCGACCCCCGCGTGGATCTGCCCGACCGCTGCTTCGAGCTCGTCGGGGAGGCCGTGCCCGGCCGCCTCGCCAAGGGCACCGAACTCCTCGCCTCCGCCTGGGAGCAGGAGGAGGACCGGATCGCCTACACGGCCTCCGTCCGGGTGCCCGTCCTCGGCGATGTCCACGGCGCCGTCCTGCGCCTGGCGAACAAGGCCATGCCGGCCACGGCGGACAAGCCCGGAGCCCGGAAACTGCCGGCCGATCACGGCCTTCCGGCCCCGGTGGGCCACCTCACGGCCGAGCCCGCTCAGGACGGCGCCGCCACCGTGCTGCACGCCCGCCTCCCGCTGGAGCGGCGCACCGCCAAACTGGGCGTCCGCGTCTACCTGGACGTGGCCGGCTCGACGTACGAGATCCCCGTGCGCGGCAAGGGCAGGCCCATGCCGCTGGCCCGGCGCTGGGGCGACCATGAGGACCCCTACCGGGCGGCCGCTCTGGTGAACGACAAGGGGCGTGTGGTGATCGCCACGGCGCAGATGTTCCCGCCCAGGCAGCCACTCGTCTCCCGGATGAAGGCGACCCTCGCCCGGCGCCTGAAGCCCGGACCGGTCGGCTCGAAGCCGAACGAAGCCAAGAAGCCGAACGGTTCCAGAAGGAAGTAGCGACCGTCCATGAACATCTGTGTAGTAGCGCTCGGCAAGATCGGGCTTCCGCTCGCCGTGCAGTTCGCCTCCAAGGGCCACCGGGTCATCGGCGCGGACGTCAACGAGAAGGTCGTCGAGCTGGTCAACGCCGGCACCGAGCCGTTCCCCGGTGAGCACGACCTGGACGTCAAGCTGAAGCAGGCGGTCGGCGCCGGGCTGCTGAGCGCGACGACGGACACGGCGGCCGCGGTGGCCGAGGCCGAGGCCGTCGTCGTGGTCGTCCCGCTGTTCGTCGACGCCGAGGGCGTGCCGGACTTCGGCTGGATGGACGCAGCCACCCGGGCGATCGCCAAGGGCCTCAAGCCGGGCACCCTCGTCTCCTACGAGACCACGCTGCCGGTCGGCACCACCCGCACCCGCTGGGCGCCGATGCTCGCCGAGGGCTCGGGCCTGACCCCGGGCAAGGACTTCCACCTGGTCTTCTCGCCGGAGCGGGTCCTCACCGGCCGGGTCTTCGCCGACCTGCGCCGCTACCCCAAGCTGGTCGGCGGCATCGACGAGGCCTCGACTCGCCGGGGCGTGGAGTTCTACGAGTCGGTCCTCGACTTCGACACCCGCGAGGACCTGCCCCGGCCCAACGGGGTCTGGGACCTGGGCACGGCTGAGGCCTCGGAGCTCGCCAAGCTCGCCGAGACCACCTACCGCGACGTCAACATCGGCCTGGCCAACCAGTTCGCCCGCTTCGCGGACAGCAACGGCATCGACGTCAAGAAGGTCATCGAGGCCTGCAACTCGCAGCCGTACAGCCACATCCACCAGCCGGGCATCGCGGTCGGCGGCCACTGCATCCCGATCTACCCGCGGATGTACCTGTGGAACGACCCGCAGGCCACCGTCGTGCGCTCCGCGCGCGAGGCGAACGCCGCGATGCCGGAGTACGCCGTGGACCTGCTGGCGGCCGCGTACGGCGACCTGACCGGGGTGAACGTCCTCGTGCTGGGCGCGGCCTACCGCGGTGGCGTGAAGGAGACCGCGTTCTCGGGCGTCTTCCCGACCGTGGAGGCGCTCAAGGCGCGCGGCGCCGTCCCCTACGTCTCGGACCCGATGTACACGGCCGAGGAACTGTCCGCGCTCGGTCTGGCGCCGCACGCCGGTGAGAAGGTCACCGCGGCGATCCTGCAGGCCGACCACACCGAGTACCGTTCGCTGACCCCCACCGACCTCCCGGACGTCACCGTCCTGGTCGACGGGCGCCGCACGACCGACCCGGAGGCCTGGAAGGGCGTCCGACGGGTCGTCATCGGCGGCTGACGCGGCGACCGTACGTCGCGGCCCCGGCCTGCCGGGGCCGCCCCACGCTCAGGAACCGGACGTGCCCCTCGCCCGCACCGCCCCCACCGCACCGGCCGTGGCGCGGACCACCGCCCGAGTGCGCCGCAAGGCTGCCCTGCCGCTGCTGGTCTGCGTCCTGTACGCCGTACTCCAGCTCGCGGCGGGGCCGCAGTGGACCCTCTTCCCCGACTCCTACCGCTATGCGCGGGCGGCCGAGCAGTACCTCGGCGCCTCGCGCCAGGACGCGCACCGTACGGCCCTCGCCGCCTACTGCGAGAGCCGTGCCGAACGCTCGGCCCACGACCAGCGGCTCCAGCCACTGGTCCGGCGGAGCGAGCGCGCCATCGTGGAGACCGAGGAGAAGGCGTGCCTCGACCGCTGGGCCGACGCGCCCGACATCACCACCAATGACCCGCGCTACCAGGACATCTTTTCCACCCGGCCCGGCTACCCCCTGCTCGCGGCGCCCTTCGTCGGAGCCTTCGGCGTACTCGGCGGCATGCGGGTGCTGGGACTGATCACGGCCGCGGCGGGCTCGCTGATCGTGTTCGGTCTGCTGCGTGGCGCGGGGCTCACCCGGCGGGCCGCCGCGGCCGGCCAGGTGACGTTCCTGGCCACCCCCCTCGGCTGGTGGAGCGCCCAGGCGCTGGGGGAGGGGCTGTTCACCGTCTGCACGCTCGGTGTGCTGTGGGGCGGACTCCTGCTGATCCGGCGCCGGTCCGTGCCGACAGCGGCGGCGCTGACGGTCCTGTCGTACACGGCGGCGGCGGTCACCCGCTATTCGTCGGTGCTGGTGCTCGCGGGGCTGCTGGCCGCCGCCACCCTCGCCGCCCTCTGCTTCTCCGGCCGGCTGCGCCACCGGGGCACCGCCGCGTTCGCGGCTCTGTCCGCGGCGGCCGCCGGGGGTGTCGTCGTGGCGATGCGGATCCTCGGCCTGCCGTCCTCGCGGACCACTCTGCAGGACACCTTCACCCATCACTTCGCGGGCCCGGAGGTCTCCGATCCCTGGCGGGCGCTGCTCGGCCTCGCCGGGCGGTTCTGGCGGGACTGGGCCGCCGATCAGGCCTCCATGCCCTACTTCCTCCTGCTCACCGCCGTTGCGGCCTGGGCCCTGGCCACATACGGTGACGGGCTCGGCTGGCTCGCCCTCGCGACCTCGCTCACGGGGGCCTGCCTGGTCACCGCCCATCCACTCGTGCAGGAAGCCGACCGTCTCGGAGTCCTGATGTGGATGCCCGTCGTCCTGGGTCTGCCCCTGATCGTCGACCGCCACTGGGCCACGCGTCCGGTGCGGGGGCCGGGGATACCCTGTGCCGGCGCCTCCGCAGGGGGCCGACCTGGCTGAAGGCGGGCCAGGCGGCCGCCGCAACGCATCTCCGCCTGGGACCGGACCGTCGTCCGCGACGTTTTCGACCGGCTGCCGCTCGGCGGCCACAGGAAGGTTCAACAGTGAGCTACACCATCAAGCCCACCGCCCAGGTGGACGAGAGCGCCGAGCTGGGCGACGGGACCACCGTGTGGGAACTCGCGCAGATCCGCGAGAAGGCACGTCTCGGCGCGGGCTGCGTCATCGGCCGCGGAGCCTACGTCGGCACGGGCGTGCGGATCGGCGACAACGTCAAGCTGCAGAACTACGCCCTGGTCTACGAGCCGGCCGAGCTCGGCGACGGTGTCTTCGTCGGCCCCGCCGTCGTCCTCACCAATGACCAGTACCCCCGCTCCGTCGACCCCGAGGGCAAGCTCAAGCGCGGCGGCGACTGGGAGGCCGTCGGCGTCAAGGTGGCCGAGGGGGCCTCGCTCGGCGCCCGTTCGGTCTGCGTCGCCCCGGTCCGCATCGGCCGCTGGGCGCTGGTGGCGGCGGGGGCCGTCGTCACCAAGGACGTTCCGGACTTCGCGCTGGTGGCCGGTGTTCCCGCCCGCCGTGTCGGCTGGGTCGGCCGGGCCGGGGTGCGGCTCGTCGAGCGGGAGGGCGAGCCGGGCGTGTGGGAGTGCCCGCAGACGGGTGCCCGCTATGCGGAGCGCACGGCGGACGGCGTCGAGGGCTCGACCGTGCTGACGGAGCTTCCCGCCGAGTGATGCGCGGGGCCGGCCGCCGGCAGGGGAGGTCGCGGATCTCCAGGGCTGCGACCCGGGGGGCCGCCGGTCTTTGTCCCGGCCGGCTGCGTGCCTCGACGCACGACTGCCCCGGTTTGACCCCTGCGCGCCGGGCCCCGTAGTCTTGACCGTCGGCGTGTCGACTGACCCGCCACATCCCCGTAAACCTCTTCCTTCCGGGAACGCTTCGTGACCGGGAGAGGCCGTCCGTGTTCATGCCCGGGCGGCTGGACTGCGGGGGTGCCGTTCCCGAGCGAGAGAGTGAGATCCGCGTGTACGCCATCGTGCGCAGCGGTGGTCGCCAGCACAAGGTTGCTGTCGGCGACATCGTTGAGGTTGACAAGATTTCCACTGCCAAGGTTGGCGACACGGTCGAGCTCTCGACCCTGCTCGTTGTCGACGGCGACACCGTGACCAGCGACCCGTGGGTGCTGGCCGGCATCAAGGTCCAGGCCGAGATCGTGGACCACCACAAGGGCCAGAAGATCGACATTCTGCGCTACAAGAACAAGACCGGCTACCGTCGTCGTCAGGGCCACCGCCAGCAGTACACGGCGATCAAGGTCACTGAGATCCCCGCGGCTGCGAAGTAAGGGACTGAGGAGAAATGGCACACAAGAAGGGCGCATCGTCCACCCGGAACGGTCGCGACTCCAACGCCCAGCGGCTCGGCGTGAAGCGCTTCGGCGGTCAGGTCGTCAACGCGGGTGAGATCCTGGTCCGCCAGCGCGGCACCCACTTCCACCCGGGCGCCGGCGTCGGCCGTGGCGGCGACGACACGCTGTTCGCGCTGCAGCCCGGTGCGGTGGAGTTCGGCACCTACCGTGGCCGCAAGGTCGTGAACGTCGTTCCGGTCGCCTGACCCGAGCGCTTCGTTCGAACCTTTCGCGAGGCGGACCTCACTTCCCGAGTGGGAAGGCGGGTCCGCCTTTCGCGTGTTGACCCCTTGTTAGTACCCGTAACGTCTTTGGAGGCACTGCACCATGACCACCTTCGTGGACCGCGTCGAACTGCACGTCGCCGCGGGTAACGGAGGCCACGGCTGCGCCTCCGTGCACCGCGAGAAGTTCAAGCCGCTCGGCGGCCCGGACGGCGGCAACGGCGGGAGGGGCGGCGATGTGATCCTCACCGTCGACCAGTCCGTCACGACGCTTCTCGACTACCACCACTCCCCGCACCGCAAGGCCACCAACGGCAAGCCCGGCGAGGGCGGCTTCCGGGCCGGCAAGGACGGCCAGGACCTGGTCCTGCCGGTGCCGGACGGAACGGTCGTGCTCGACAAGGCGGGCAATGTGCTCGCCGACCTGGTCGGGCACGGGACGTCGTACGTCGCCTCCCAGGGCGGCCGCGGCGGCCTCGGCAACGCGGCGCTGGCCTCCGCCCGCCGCAAGGCGCCCGGTTTCGCGCTGCTCGGCGAGCCGGGTGACCTGCAGGACGTCGTCCTCGAACTGAAGACGGTCGCGGACGTGGCCCTCGTCGGCTACCCGAGCGCGGGCAAGTCCTCGCTGATCTCCGTGCTGTCCGCCGCCAAGCCGAAGATCGCCGACTACCCGTTCACCACCCTTGTGCCGAACCTCGGGGTGGTCACCACGGGCGACACCGTCTACACGATCGCGGACGTGCCGGGGCTGATCCCGGGCGCGAGCCAGGGCAGGGGGCTCGGTCTGGAGTTCCTGCGGCACGTCGAGCGGTGCAGCGTGCTGGTGCACGTGCTGGACACGGCCACCCTCGAGTCCGACCGCGACCCCGTCTCCGACCTCGACGTCATCGAGGCCGAACTGCGCGAGTACGGCGGCCTGGACAACCGCCCCCGCATTGTTGTCCTGAACAAGACCGACGTACCGGACGGCAAGGACCTGGCCGAGATGGTCAGGCCGGATCTGGAGGCGCGCGGTTATCGCGTCTTCGCGGTGTCCGCGGTGGCCCACCTGGGCCTCAAGGAGCTGTCGTACGCGCTCGCCGACCTCGTCGCGCGGGCACGTGCCGCCAGGCCGAAGGAAGAGGCGACGCGGATCGTCATCCGGCCCAAGGCCGTGGACGACGCCGGCTTCACCGTCACCCGCGAGGACGACGGGCTGTTCCGTGTGCGCGGCGAGAAGCCCGAGCGGTGGGTCCGCCAGACCGACTTCACCAACGACGAGGCCGTCGGCTATCTCGCCGACCGGCTCAACCGCCTCGGTGTCGAGAAGGAGTTGATGAAGGCGGGTGCCCGGGCCGGTGACGGCGTGGCCATCGGGCCCGAGGAGAACGCGGTCGTCTTCGACTGGGAGCCTTCGGTGACGGCGGGTGCGGAGATGCTCGGCCGGCGCGGCGAGGACCACCGGATGGAGGGGGTCCGGCCCGCCGCCCAGCGCCGCCGGGAGCGCGAGGCCGAACGAGACGAGGCCGACCAGGAATTCGACGGCTTCGAGCCGTTCTGAGCGACCGGGGGTTGCCGGGGCTCGGAGCCGGGGTGACGTCCGCTGGGGGGTCGCCCCCAGCGGACGGTGCATTGCACGGACAGCTGCTGGCACGGCCGGCCCGTGCACAGCCGGCCCGCGGCACGGACGGCCCGCGGCACGGACGGCCCGCGGCAGGGACGGCCCATGCACGGACGGCCCGCGGCAGGGACAGCCCGTTGCACGGACAGCTCGTGATCGGCCGGACAGCGTCGTCCTCGGACGGGCCTGATCGGCCGATGAGCCTCATCCCCCGGCCCTCATACCCGGCCTTGGCCCCCGACGCCGGCCGCCGCTCCCGGCTCTGGCCTGGCCTCCGGGCCCCGGGCCCGGTTTTGTCCCCCGGCCGTCGGCCTCAGCCCTCGGCTCGGCCCTCCGGCTCCGGCCTCCGCTCCCACCCCCGGGCCCGGTCCCGGCCTTGGGCCGTCGGCCTCAGCCCTCGGCTCGGCCTCCGGTCCCGACCTTGGCTCCGGCCTCGGTCCCCGGCCCCGGTTTGTCCCCCGGCCTCGCCCTCGCCGCCAGGCTGATCACTGCCAACCGGCCTCGGTTCCCGGTCCTGCCCCCGGCTCCGGCCTCGGCGCCGGCCTGGCCCCGGCCTCCGCAGGCAGGCTGATCGCTGCCAACGGGCCCCCGGCCCCCGGCCGTGACCCCGGGCCCGGCCCCCGGCCTTGCCCCGGGCCCCGCCGCCAGGCGGATCACTACCCACCGGCCCCGGTCCCCCCGCTTCTGGTCATGCGTTTGTCATGCTCGTGCTCCATTCCGTTCAGTGGTGGGGTCGCCACGGCGTGTGAGTCTCGTCAGGTCGAAGAGACTCGCGACGCAAGGGAGTTCGGGGATGGAGCGAACAAACTCCACCGATCGACGCCGATTTCTCACCACCGGTGCCGCGGTGCTCGGGGCCACCGCCGCCGCCCAGCTGTGGCTGCCACAGGTCGCGCAGACCATCGAACCTCCGCTGCCCCACGGCGTCTTCAGCCTCGGCGTGGCGTCCGGCGACCCGTTGCCCGACGGCATCGTGCTGTGGACCCGGCTCGCCCCCAAGCCGCTGAGCGGTGGCGGTATGCCCGACCGCGCCGTGACGGTGCAGTGGGAGGTCGCGGAGGACGAGCGGTTCAAGGGCATCGTGCGGCGCGGCACCGCCCGGGCCGTGCCGGGGCTCGCGCACAGCGTCCACGTCGATGTGCGCGGGCTGCGCCCCGACCGCGCGTACTGGTACCGGTTCCGGACCGGCGGGCAGATCTCGCCGGTCGGGCGCACCCGCACGGCTCCCGACCCGCAACGATCCGGGGGGCGGCTGCGTGTCGCGCTGGCCTCCTGCCAGAACTGGCAGCACGGCTACTTCACGCCGTACGCCGACATGCTCCACCAGGACCCGACGTCGTGCTGTTCGTCGGGGACTACATCTACGAGGGCCGGCCCTCGAGCACCGCGGTGCGCCGCCACGAGAGCGCTGACGAACCGTACACCCTTGTCCAGTACCGCAACCGCCATGCCCAGTACCGAACCGACCCGCTCCTGGTCGCCATGCACGCCGCCGCGCCCTGGGTGGTCACCTTCGACGACCACGAGGTCGACAACGATTTCGCGGGCGAGGTCCCGCAGGACCCCGACAAGCAGTCCCACCGGGCGTTCGTGGCCCGGCTGACCGCTGCCTACCAGGCGTACTACGAACACATGCCGGTCCGTACGAGCGCCGTCCCCAACGGGCCGCACATCCAGATGTACCGGCGTCTGGAGTTCGGGCGCCTGGCCCGGCTCAACGTGCTGGACACCCGGCAGTTCCGCACGGACCAGGCGACCAGCCAGAAGGGGGCCCGCAACCCCTCCGCGACCATGCTCGGGGCCCGGCAGAAGCGCTGGCTGCTGGACGGGTTGCACCGGTCGCCGGCCCAGTGGAACCTGATCGCGTCGCAGATCATGATGGCCGAGACAGACCTCCAGGTGGGCCCCGGCAAGCTCTGGTACTACGACGCCTGGGACGGCTACCAGGCGGAACGCAACGCGTTCCTGAAGGAGCTCGCGACGGTCCGCAACCCGGTGGTGCTCTCCGGCGACCGCCATATGACGATGGTCAGCGACCTCAGGCGGGACTTCGCCGACCCGCGCTCCGCCGTGGTCGGTGCCGAGTTCGTCGGCACCTCCGTCTCCAGCGGTGGCGACCCGGACCTGAAGGCCTTCCACCGCGACTGGGACCCGCGGAAGGCGGACAACCCCCACTGGAAGCTGATCGACACCCACCGCGGCTACCACCTGTTCGACATCCGCCACGACGGCATCGACGCCCAGGTGCGGGTGCCGTCGACGGTGCTGCGGCCCCGGTCCGCCTCCCGCACCTTCGCCCGGCTGCGGGTCGAGGCGGGGAAGCCGGGTGTGCGCCGGGTGTGAGGCACCTCTCCGTGGCGCGCAGTCGTACGGCCGGGCGCCACGGGCATCAGGTGCGCACCCCTGTCTCCGTCACCGAGTGCTCAGGCCGTTGCGCCGTCGGTGAGCGCCTCTCGGCCGTCTGCCCTCATCACCGGAACGCAACGCGAGGGAAAGCGGGAGGATAACGCGTGAGAAACGTGTGGAGTTACTCACGGCAAATCCGGACAAGTCGGGCACGACTCGGGTAATCGTCGAGGGTGTCAGGTAAATAGGAGGTTGCGCTTACATATGCATCAGACGGCGCTCACCTTGCACTTCGCTTACCGAAAGTGGGACCATCCGAAGGTTCCCTGAAGCCCGAGGTAGGTCACCTGTGTCTGAGCGCATAGCCAAGCCCCGTACCACCGCAGTGATCCTGGCTGGTGGCACCGGTCAGCGTGTGGGTCTGTCGATTCCGAAGCAGCTGCTGAAGATCGCCGGAAAGGCGGTGATCGAGCACACGCTGACCACCTTCGAGAACGCGGACTCCATCGACGACGTGATCGTGCTGATGGCGCAGGGCTATGTGCCGGACGTGGAGAAGATCGTCGCGAAGGCGGGCTTCACCAAGGTGACGCACATCATCGAGGGCGGCGCCACGCGCAACGAGACCACCGAGCGCGCCATCGCCCTGCTCGGCGAGGGCCTGGCGGCGGGCGAGGACCGCAACGTCCTGTTCCACGACGCCGTGCGCCCTCTGCTGTCGCAGCGCGTCATCGACGACTGCGTCGTGGCCCTGGAGCGCTACCAGGCCGTCGACGTCGCCATCCCGTCCGCGGACACCATCATCGTGACCCGCACGCACGGCGAGGACGGCGAGTTCATCACCGAGATCCCGGACCGCTCCCGGCTGCGCCGCGGTCAGACCCCGCAGGCCTTCAAGCTCTCCACGATCCGCCGGGCCTACGAGATCGCCTCGAGCGACCCCAACTTCCAGGCCACGGACGACTGTTCAGTCGTGCTCAAGTACCTGCCCGACGTGCCGATCCACGTGGTCGCGGGCGACGAGTACAACATGAAGGTCACGCAGCCCGTCGACGTGTTCATCGCCGACAAGCTGTTCCAGCTCGCCTCCACCGCCGCGCCCGCGCAGAACGGCGAGGAGGCCTACCGCGAGCTCCTCGCCGGCAGGACCGTCGTCGTCTTCGGCGGCTCGTACGGCATCGGCCAGGACATCGCCGTGCTCGCCGAGTCCTACGGGGCCACGGTGTACGCGCTGGGCCGCTCCACCACCGGCACGCACGTCGAGAACCCGGAGGAGGTCGACGACGCGCTGTCCAAGGCGTACGCCGAGACCGGGCGCATCGACTACGTCGTCAACACCGCCGGTGTGCTGCGCATCGGCAAGCTCGCCGAGACCGACAACGCGACCATCGAGGAAGCGCTGAAGGTCAACTACCTGGCGCCGGTGCAGATCGCCAGGTCCTCGTACAAGTACCTGGCCGAGACCAAGGGTCAGCTGCTGCTCTACACCTCCAGCAGCTACACCCGCGGCCGCGCCGAGTACAGCCTCTACTCCTCGACCAAGGCCGCCATGGTGAACCTCACCCAGGCCCTGTCCGACGAGTGGGCCGCCGACGGCATCCGCGTCAACTGCATCAACCCGGAGCGCACCGCCACCCCGATGCGCACCAAGGCCTTCGGCCAGGAGCCCTCCGGCACGCTGCTGTCCTCCGAGGCCGTGGCGCGCACCTCGCTCGACGTCCTCGTCTCCGAACTCACCGGCCACGTCATCGATGTGCGCCAGCAGGACCCGACGGCGGACGCGGGCAGGGCGTCCGGTTTCGAGGCGGCCCTGGCAGGTGTCCTTGACCGCGAGGACAGCGCGGCATAAGCGGACTTTCCCTTGTCCTCGGAATTCAGGCCTCTGTGATTGCGCGACGAATGCGCGGGCGCAGGGGCCTGACTCCTTGAAATTCCGGACCCGCCCACCAACCAGTTTCCACAGCTTTTTCAAAGAATTTCCGAAACTTTTCTCCGTACCATCACCGGCACTCCCCTCCAAGAGCAGGTTCCTCCCGTGATTTCCACCGCTATACGCGTTGCCCGGGTGGGCAGTGCGACCGAGCTGGCCGCGGCGGCCCTCATGATGCTGGGCTTCCCCGCGCTGATGCTGGCCGCGCTCCTCCCGAGCGTCGGTGCCTTCGCGGCCGCGGCCGCAGTGACGTACCTGGCGGACCACTATCTGCACCGGCGCGGCAGCTATCTGATCAACCGCCTCGGCAAGGTGCGGGCCGGTCTCTCCATCCGGTTCCTGATCCGGCAGCTGCTGCTGGTCCTGCTCCTGGCCCGGTCCGCCCTCTCCGGTGACCCGGTCTTCTACGCGGCGGTGGCCTGCTTCCTCGCCTTCTACGCCTTCCAGGCCCCGCACGGCGCTCTGGTCACCCTGATCCGCAACCGACGCAGGATGCCGGTCGCCACCCGCAACGTGGACCTCGCCTCGCGGATCCGCATCCCCGACGCGCCGCCGCGCCGGCTGATGGACCGCGCCGCGGAGAAGATGCTCCACCTCGACCTGCCTGCGGTCGTCGGCCTGCTCCTCACGGCGGCCACCCACAAGGCCGTCTACGGCTTCACGGGCGTCGGCCTCACCCTGGTGCCGGCCTTCCTCTACGTGGTCGCGCTCGCCCCGTTCGTCCGCGGCCGGAGGATCCCGCCGAACGCGGAGACGGTGCTCAAGGCCCTCAGAGGCTGGCTGCGCGAGTACCGCCCCGAGACGGTGCTGTACTTCTCGGGCTCCAAGGACTCGGCGTACCAGGTCAACATGTGGCTGGAGACGATGGAGCAGCTGGAGAGCCGGCCGCTGATCATCCTCCGCGAGCGCGTCATCATGCAGAACCTGGCGCCCACCACGGTCCCGGTCGTCTGCGTGCCCGGAGGGGTGCACCTGATGAACATGGACCTGTCCACCGTGCGGGTCACGCTGTACGCGGCGAACGTCGGCAAGAACATCCACATGCTGCGCGTCCCGACCATGAAGCACGTCTTCATCGGCCACGGTGACAGCGACAAGCTCGCCAGCGTCAACCCGTTCAGCAAGGTCTACGACGAGGTGTGGACCGCAGGCCGTGCGGGCCGCGACCGCTACGCCATCGCCGACGTCGGCGTCCGCGACGAGGACATCGTCGAGGTCGGCCGCCCGCAGCTCGCGCCCATCCAGTCCTGGCAGGGCGTGCCCGAGGGGCGCATCCCCACGGTCCTCTACGCGCCCACCTGGGAGGGCTGGGACGACAGCCCGGGCAATACCTCGCTCCTGCTGGCCGGCGAGAACATCGTGAAGAAGCTGATCGCCGCCGACCGGCCCGTCCGCGTCCTCTACAAGCCGCACCCCTTCACCGGCACCCGCAGCGCCAAGGCGGCCGCCGCACACCGGCGGATCACCGCCCTGGTCGAGAAGGCCGCCGCCGAACGTGCCGCCGACCCGCGCTTCCAGGCCGACGCCGCAGCGCAGCGCAAGGCCAAGGAGGAGCTGGTCCGGATCGAGGGGCGGCTGGCCCAGCTGGCCGGCCCCGTCGGCGACAAGAGCGACGAGGCCGAGGCGACCCGCGACGGTCTGGTCGACATGGCCAGGCACGAGGAGGTCGCCCGGCTGCGCGCCGAGTGGAACGACGCCTACTGGCGCTCCTTCGGTGCCGCGGAGCACCGCGTCATCACGGCGGCGCAGCCGCGCCTGTACGACTGCTTCAACGTCTCCGACGCGATGGTCTCCGACATCTCCAGCGTGGTCTCCGACTTCATCGCGAGCGGCAAGCCGTACGCCGTCACCGACTCCGCCGAGCTCGGCGCCGAGGAGTTCAAGCGGCAGAACACGGCGGTGCGCGCGGCAGTGATCCTGTCGAACTCGGCGCGCGAGCTCGACGAGCTCGTGGCCGCCGTCCGGGACCCCGAGGCCGACACGCTGACCGCCGAACGCCAGGAGCTGAGGCGCTATCTGCTCGGCCCGGACGAGCCGACCTCGATCGAGCAGTTCAACAACGCCGTGCGCGATCTGGCGGAGAAGGCGGAGATCCGCAACCGCGGCCAGGAGTCCGTGGCCCAAGCACTGGCCGCCGGGTCGGCGAGCGGGGTGCCGTCCCAGCGCACCACGCCCGCGGACGAGACGAACGACGTGGTCAAGGGCTGAGCCGCAGCACAGACGACACAGACGAAAGGGGCCCGGGCGCCCGAGGAGCAATCCTCGGCGAACCGGGCCCTTTCCTTGCTCTTACCGGGGGCGCCTACCCTGGTTCACTATCTGTTAGTCGTGTGACCTGCGCCACGATACGCTCGGCGGAGGCAACCCTCGTACCTCGTCAGCCCTCTTATGAGTAATCGTTGATGAGATACGGGTAAATCCCGTGACAAGGGGGGAAGCGTGTCCGCTGCGCAGCCTGATGTGACTGTGATCATCGGGGCGTACGAGGCGATGCCGTACCTGGTCGACTGCCTCGAGTCCGTCGAGTCACAGACCCTGGACCCGTCGCGTATCGAGGTGGTCGCCGTCGACGACGGTTCGACGGACGGGACGGGTGACCACCTGGAGGAGTTCGCCAAGCGGGCACCCATGACCGTCAAGGTCATCCACCAGGAGAACTCGGGCGGACCGAGCGGTCCGCGCAACGTCGCCCTCGCCCAGGCCCAGGGGCGCTACGTCTTCTTCCTCGACGCGGACGACCGGCTCGGCACCGAGGCGCTGGAGCGCATGGTCGCCATGGCGGACGAACACAAGACCGACGTCGTGCTCGGCAAGGTCGTCGGCGTCAACCGCACGGCCCCCAAGTCGATGTGGGGCAAGACCCTGCCCCGGACCGACGTCTTCTCCTCGAACATCAAGTTCACGCTGAGCGCGCAGAAGCTCTTCCGGCGTGAGCTGCTCACGCGGCACGGCATGAGCTTCGACGAGTCGCTGAAGACCGGCGAGGACGCACTGTTCACGATGGAGGCCTACCTCCGCGCGGACGGTGTCTCCGTGATCTCCGACTACACCTGCTACTACCTGGTCGGCCGGGACGACGGCAAGCACGTGACCAAGAGCGGCAGCTACACCCTCCGCTTCGACTCGGCCCGCGCCCTGATGAAGCTGATCTCGGAGCAGGTGCCCGCGGGCCCGCGCCGGGACACCCTGATGGTCCGCCCGTTCCTGATCACCCTCCTCCCGCAGTTCGGGCCCGTCTTCCTCAGGGACAGCGAGGAGGTGCGCGCCCACAAGCTGGAGCTCGCCGCACCGATGATGGACGCGTACTGGCACGAGGGCGTCGCCCGGCGGCTCAAGGTCAACGAACGGCTGCGGTTCCACCTGGTGGCGCTGGGCCGCGGGGACCTGCTGGCCGACGTACTGGAGTTCGTCAAGTCCAAGAAGGCGCCCACGGTCTTCATGGACCCGCGAGCCGGCAAGGCCTACCTCGGCTACCCGCACTTCCGCGACCGTGCCGCGGAGCTCCCGGACGACTGGTTCGTGCCGACGACCACCGAGACGGTCACGGTCGAGGCCTTCAAGCCGGTGCCGCCGGCGGTCCACTTCCGCCGGCTGCGCAAGGCGGCCCGGCGGGTGCTGAAGGTGCGACGGATGGCCTGAGGGGGCGTACGCCGGGGGCACGCCCGCGCAGGCGCGCCCCCGGAACAATGCACCTGTTTCTGCCGCGCCTGGAGCGTGAACCACTCGTCGCGGGAGGCCGGTCCGCCTGCTGGACCGGTGCGCGGCACCCGTGCCCCTTCGCGTAGATTGCGGGCGGGAGCCGGAACGTGTGAGGGGAAGCACAGCGGGTGGCAGGGGCAAGGCAGGCCGTGGCGCAGGCCCATCGGATCGTCGTCAAGGTGGGCTCCTCCTCGCTGACCACGGCGACGGGCGGGCTCGACGCCGACCGCGTCGACGCCCTCATCGATGTGCTCGCCAAGCACCGCAGCGGGGGAGAGAGGGAGATCGTCCTCGTCTCCTCCGGTGCCATCGCCGCCGGTCTCGCTCCCCTCGGTCTGCGCCGCCGCCCCCGTGACCTGGCCCGTCAGCAGGCCGCGGCCAGCGTCGGCCAGGGTCTGCTGGTGGCCCGCTACACCGCCTCCTGCGCCCGCCACGGCATCCGGGTCGGACAGGTGCTGCTCACCTCCGACGACACCAGTCGCCGCGTCCACCACCGCAACGCCTCCCGCACCCTCGACAAGCTCCTGGCGATGGGCGCGCTGCCCGTCGTCAACGAGAACGACACGGTGGCCACGGACGAGATCCGCTTCGGCGACAACGACCGCCTCGCCGCGCTTGTCGCCCACCTGGTCCACGCCGATCTGCTGGTGCTGCTGTCGGACGTGGACGGGGTCTACGACGGGGACCCGAGCAGACCCGGCACCTCGCGGATAGCGGAGGTGCGCGGCCCCGAGGACCTCGCGCACGTGGAGATCGGCAGCGCGGGCAAGGCCGGCGTCGGCACCGGCGGCATGGTCACCAAGGTCGAGGCGGCCCGGATCGCGGCCGCCGCCGGCATCCCCGTGGTGCTCACCTCCGCCGTGCACGCCGCCGACGCCCTCGCGGGCCGGGACACCGGCACGTACTTCCACCCCACCGGCAAGCGCTCCGCCGACCGGCTGCTGTGGCTTCAGCACGCCTCCACCCCGCAGGGCTCGCTCACCCTCGACGACGGGGCCGTGCGCGCGGTCGTCGAACGCCGCAAGTCGCTGCTGCCCGCCGGGATCGCGGCCGTCGAGGGCGACTTCGTCGCGGGGGACCCCGTGGAACTGCGCGACAGCGAGGGGCGGGCGGTGGCACGCGGGCTCGTCAACTTCGACGCCAGGGAGATCCCCCGGCTGATCGGCCGCTCGACACGGGAACTGGCGCGCGATCTGGGACCCGCGTACGAACGCGAGGTCGTGCACCGGGACGACCTGGTCGTCCTGCACCCGTAACGGGCCGAAAAGGCCCGAGCGACGGGGTCTTCCGGCGGGGGACGTTCCGTAAAACCGCCCCATGGAGCCGTGCGGCCTGCTCCACTTTGTCTCGGGGATGCGTTTTGGGGACACATTCCGCACGAGTACTGCGTAAGGAGGCCGTCGTGAGACGAGTGCGCCCTGGGGTGGCGGCGTTCCGCGGTCGCGGCACCTCCGGTGGCTCTCATGACGGCGCCGCTTCCCGCGCGACCGGGGAGGAGCGGACCCTGGTCGGTGTCGGGGCCCAGGACGCCTACGAGGAGCCGGGCGACCTGCCCCGGCTGTGGCACGTCACCCTCAGCGTCTCGGGCGAGGAGGCCCCGCTGAAGGAGGTCCGGCGCGCGCTCGAGCAACTCGCCCACGACCACCCGTTCCTGCTGACCAGCCGCTACGCGGGCGACCACGCGGAGATCCGGTACTGGGAGGAGGCCCGGGACCTGCACGACGCCGCCGCGGTCGCCCTGCGCCTGTGGGGCGAGCACCGGCAGAGTGCGGGGCTGCCTCCCTGGGAGATCGTCGGTCTCGAGGTCATCGACCGTGAGACCTACCACCAGCGCGTCGCCGAAGGGTACGGACCGCCACCGGCGACACCGGTCGGTGTTCACCCGTTTTGAGGGTGTCTCGGTGTGTGGGACGAGCCGTGGACGGTACGTCCGGCGCACTACGCTTCCTTCATGACCACGCTCTCGCCGTACGACTCCATGTCCCCGGTCGCCCGGGCGGCCTATCGGGCCCAGGCGGCCGCCGCCGACCTCGCGCCGTTGCCGCGGGCCGAGAAGGACGACGCGCTGCTCGCCGTCGCGGACGCGCTGGAGGTCCGTACGAGCGAGATCGTCGAGGCCAACGCCGAGGACATCGCCAAGGCCCGTGAGGCCGGCACCAGCGAGGCGATCGTCGACCGGCTCACACTCACGCCCGAGCGGATCCGGGCCATCGCCTCCGACGTCCGGGACGTGGCCGCCCTGCCCGACCCGGTCGGCGAGGTCGTGCGCGGCTCGACCCTCCCCAACGGCATCGACCTGCGCCAGGTACGGGTGCCGCTCGGCGTCGTGGGGATCATCTACGAGGCCCGGCCGAACGTGACCGTGGACGCCGCCGCGCTGTGCCTGAAGTCCGGGAACGCGGTCCTGCTGCGCGGCTCCTCCTCCGCGTACGAGTCGAACACCGCCCTGGTACGGGTCCTGCGTGACGCCGTGGGCGGCGCCGGGCTGCCCGCCGACGCGGTCCAGCTCGTCCCCGGCGAGGGCCGTGAGTCGGTGCGCGAACTGATGCGCGCCCGCGGTCTGGTCGACGTGCTCATCCCGCGTGGCGGCGCGTCCCTGATCCGGACGGTCGTGGAGGAGTCCACGGTCCCGGTGATCGAGACCGGCACCGGCAACTGCCATGTCTACGTCGACGCCCGGGCCGACATCGACATGGCGATCGACATCCTGATCAACTCCAAGGCCCAGCGGGTGAGCGTGTGCAACTCCGCCGAGACGCTCCTCGTCCACCAGGACATCGCGGCCCAGTTCCTGCCGCGCGCCCTGGACGCCCTCGCGGACGCCGGGGTCACCGTGCACGCCGACGAGCGGGTGATGGCCTACGCCAAGGACTCCCGGGCGACGGTGGTGGAGGCCACGCCCGAGGACTGGGACACCGAGTACCTCTCGTACGACATCGCCGCCGCGGTCGTGGACTCCCTGGACCGGGCCGTGCAGCACATCCGGCTGTGGAGCTCCGGCCACACCGAGGCGATCGTGACCACCTCGCAGCAGGCCGCTCGTCGTTTCACCCAGTTGGTCGATTCGACCACGGTCGCCGTGAACGCCTCGACGCGCTTCACGGACGGCGGGCAGTTCGGCTTCGGCGCGGAGATCGGCATCTCCACCCAGAAGCTGCACGCGCGGGGACCGATGGGCCTGCCCGAGCTGACCAGCACCAAGTACATCGTCACCGGCGACGGGCACGTACGGCGCTGAGCGGGCGCTCAGTCCTGCGTCGGCCGGCGTTCCCTGACACCCACCTGTGAACGCGTCTCAGCAGGCGGATGAATTTCCTTACCGTCTGCCCAAATTGCCCCCCCAGGTCTACTCTGGAGCCGTGCCGGAGGACGTGGGGGGCACGCCGTTCGACGACGGCCGGGAGCCCGACGACGACCGCGACCGCGGAGGTATGGACGAAGAGTTCGCCTCCGTGGTCTTCGACGAGGCCTTCGTACGGTCGGCCGCGGTCCACGAGCTCACGGCCGTGGAGAGACTCCTCGCCGCCGCCCAGGCCCGCGCCGAGGCCCAGGAGGCCGAGGCACGTCGGACGCACGCCCGCGGCGCTCGCGGCGACGACGAGCGCCATGAGGACGGCTTCGGCCCCGACGACGGCTTCGGCCACGGCCCGGATCTGGACGACCTGGACGACGCGGAGATCCTCGAGGGCCGCCACGGCGCGCTGGGGCTGTACGGCAGGCGATACGGCAAGGGTGCGCGCTGGCATCGCCCGGTCGCCTGGATGCTCGCCCTCGTGATGGGCATAGGCATGGTCGCCCTGGCCTTCACCGCGGTGTACCGGGGCGCGTCCTCGGGCCGCCAGGAGCAGATCCCGCCCCCTGCCACCACCGGTGTGAAGCAGGGCCAGGAGTCGAGCGCCGCCACGGCTCCCTCGGCCTCCGTGGACCCCTCGCCCCCGGCGTTCTCGGCGGTTCCCCGGACGCCCTGACGCCCCGGACAACGGTGTTCGACTTTCGTTCGAAAACCTGGTGAGAACCTGTCAGAACTTGTCGTGTACCAGGGCGTTTACCTGAGCTCCCGGAGACCTACTCTGAAGATATGGGCGGGCCTGGAGACCCACCTGAGGGGACACCCGAGGGCGCTCCCGGTGGTGGAGAGGACGAGTACCGATCCGTCGTGTTCGACGAATCGTTTGTGCGGGCTGCCCGCCTCCAGGAGTACTCGGCGCGGGAGCGGATGGCCGACCACGCCCCGGCCGTACGGCGCCGCCCGGCGCTGCACCGGGGCCTGTCCCGGCAGGCGCTGCTCCTCGTCCTGCTGATAGCCGTCGCCTTCGGCACCGCCGTCTACATGGGTGTACGCCACCCTTACCCGGCCCCCAGGGTGCAGGCCGCCGAGCCGCTGCACATGACGGTCATCCCGCTCGCCCCCCAGTCCGCCGTCCCCGGCTCCCCCGACGCGGAGAGGCTCTTCGCGCACAGCCCCGCCGCCCAGTTCCGCGTCGGCGCCGAGGGCATCACCCTTCCCGCCGCCCGGCGCACCGCGCACTTCTCCGAGAGCCAGGTCGTGGCCGCGCTCACCACCGCGAAGGACTACCTCGTCGAGTCCTCGCTCGACCCCGCCGTCCTCACCGGTGGCGCCGTGCGCTCCGTCCGGGTCCTGCTCGACCCCCAGCAGCTCGACCAGTTCGACCAGAGTTTCGTCCACCCGGCGACGGACGGGCGGCACGCGGCCACCGGCTGGCTGATCCGCTTCGACCCGACCCATGCCCAGCTGGCGGGACGCAACATCCGCGTCCAGGGCACCATGCAGGCAGCGGAGATCAACTCCGACACGATCGAGGTCAGCGCCGACCACACCCTGGTGTACGCGCTGAAGCCCACCGGCGGTGACGCGAAGGCTCGGGCCTCGCTGTTCACCGTGCGGCGCGAGATGACCTTCCGCTTCGACCGCGACGACCTCCGTATGCACCAGGCGGTGCTGGTGGTCTCCTACGTCCAGGCCGGTCCGCTCGCCTGCGCCCAGGACGCCGCCGACCACCTCCAGCCGCTGCTCGCGGGCCAGACGGCCAAGGGGGGCGGCCCGCCCGGCACCAACCCCTACGCGACAGGCAGCGCCACGGCCCTGTGCGGCACCCTGGCGACGAGCGCACAGCCGAAGGTCTAGCGGAGGGCACGGCCTGGGCTTCGGGGCCGCAGGGGCCCCTGGGGGACCCCCCGTAAGCCATGCCAGTCCGGCGGGCCCGGCGCACCCGTTGCACGACCCGTGGCGGCCCGGACAGGGCTTGTGCGCGACGGAGCGTCGCTGTCAGGGATCTCCTGCCCTGGGCCGAGGCTTCCTGGCTCCCGACGGGGCCGGGGGGTGCCCGTGCGGGGCCGCGGGGCGAGCCCGAAGAGGTCGAGGCGGACCGGGCACGAGGGCTTGTGCGCGGGCGGGAGCGTCGCCGTCAGGGGCTTCTTGGCCTGAGCCGTGGCTCCTCGCCTCGGGCGGGGCCACCGGGGCGGTTGCCCTGGCAGGGCCACGGGGTGAGTCCGCCGGGGTCGAGGCGGCGGGGAAGGGCTGTACGTGGGCGGGAGGGTCGCTGGCAGGGGTTCTTGCCTGGCCCCTGGCCCTGGACAGGCCAGGGGATCAGCCCGGTGGGGCGAAGCGGCTCGGCAGGGCATGTGGACGGGCGGGAGCGTCGCTGCCAGGCGGTTCTTGCCTGGCCCCTGGCCCTGGACAGGCCAGGGGATCAGCCCGGTGGGGCGAAGCGGCTCGGCAGGGCATGTGGACGGGCGGGAGCGTCGCA
>NZ_JBEYXD010000015.1:104378-171704 GCF_040644975.1 Streptomyces sp. NPDC046900
GCTGCCAGGCGGTTCTTGCCTGGCCCCTGGCCCTGGACAGGCCAGGGGATCAGCCGGGTGGGGGCGAAGCGGCCCGGCAGGGCATGTCGACGGGCGGGAGCGTCGCTGCCAGGCGGTTCTTGCTCTGAGCCGTAGCACCTGGCCCTGGGGGAGCCACGGGACCGCCCACTGGGGCCGAGGCAACCGGCCATAGCTGTGCGTGGACGTTCGTCGTCGCCAGGGCTCCTGGCCCGGGCCGTGGCTCCCGGCCCACGGCGTGGGGCGTGGCCTCTGGCCCTGGGCGGGGAGGGAGCCAGCCTGCCGGGGTCGAGGCGGCCGGGCAGGGCTGTGCGCGGGCGGAGCGCCGCCGCCAGGCGTTCCTGGCCCGAGCCGTCGCTGGTTCCAGAGCGGGGCCAGGGGACCAGCCGGCCGGGTCGAGGCGGCCCGGCAACGCTGTGCGCGGGCGTCGCCACCAGGTGCTCCTGACCGCCGCGGCTCCGGCCCGCGCCGTAGCCCCTGGCCCCGGGCCGGGCCAGGAGGACCGTCCCCCCGGGCGAGGCCCGGATGGGCTCGGCGGTGCCGTCCGGTCAGGCGTCGCCCTTCTCCCCGGGGCTGCCCTCCTCGGGGGCCTCGTCGTCCGGGTGGGTGTCCTGCGGCCCGTTGGGGGCGTCCTTGGGGGCGTTGCTCGTGAAGCCGGCGAAGCCGCGCCGTACCCGGCCGCCGAAGTCGCCCGCGCCGCCCGCGAGGTCGCTGACCAGCTTCATCAGCGGATCCTTGGACTCCTTCACGTCGTTCGCGTAGCTGGCCGCCGACTCCCGGAAGGAGCCCGAGACGGACGTGTCCTTGTCCTCGTCGCGTCGCTGGTAGTGGCCGTCCATGATCCGCTGGTGATCCCGGGAGGCGGCCCACTTCTTCAGCTCGGCCGCGCGGACCGTGGTGAAGGGGTGGCTGCGCGGCAGCACGTTGAGGATCTTGAGCACCGAGTCGCGCAGATCGCCTCCGGCGTCGTACTCCTCGGCCTGCTCGAGAAAGGCGTCCACGTTCATCTCGTGCAGGTGGTTACCGCCCGCTATCTTCATCAGCCCCCGCATCGAGGCCTGCAGATCCTGCCCGACCAGCAGTCCGGCCCGGTCGGCCGACAGCTCCGACTTGCGGAACCACTCCCGCAGCGCGGTCACGATCGCCATGATCGCGAGGTTGCCCAGCGGGATCCAGGCGACTCGGATCGCGAGGGTGGTGAGGAACAGCAGGATGGTCCGGTAGACCGAGTGTCCGGACAGCGCGTGCCCGACCTCGTGCCCGACGACCGCCCGCATCTCCTCCTCGTCGAGCAGCTCCACGAGCCCGGTGGTCACGACGATGATCGGCTCGTCCAGGCCGATGCACATCGCGTTCGGCTGTGGGTCCTGGGTGACGTACATCGGCGGGACCTTCTCCAGGTCCAGGATGTAACAGGCGTCCCGCAGCATGTCGTTGAGATGGGCGAACTGCGCGTCCGAGACCCGCACCGAGTCGGACAGGAACAGCAGCCGCAGGCTGCGCTCGGGCAGCAGACCGCTGAGTGCCTTGAAGACCGTGTCGAAGCCGCTGAGCCTGCGCAGGGCCACCAGGGCCGAACGGTCCGCCGGGTGTTCGTACGCGCGCGAGGAGATCCCCGGGAAACGCCTGCGCTGCCTGCTCGGCACGTGCTCGTGCCCGTTGTGCTCATGGCCGACGTCGGACATGTGTTCCCCCATGTGTCTGGTGACCACTGTGCGATTGATCATCGGGCCACCGCTCGAGTGATGGCTGCGCGGTGTGCGACGCCCGATGTGCCCCCGAAGCGGAGTCCAGCCTAGGCGGAGATACGGTGGCAGGGCAGCACACTGTTAGGAGCGATCCCATGGAGCACATTTCCGCCGCCTGGCTCACCGAGGCCGCGATGGCCGCCGATCGGCAGGGCCCGGGCAATCTGCTCCGCGTCGTGCTGATCGTGATGGTCTTCGGCACGGCCCTGACCGCGTGGTTCCTGCTGCGGGGCTACAAGCGCAAGGACCAGTGACGAACGCGACGGCTCTGCAGCCGCACGGCCCGCTGCGTGGCCGGCCGGGCAACCCGCCGCCCCGATGGCGGAGTCGGCGTGATCGGCGCGCAGGCGCCCGCATACGATGAACTGACGTCTTTATCCCGCCCACACCGGATAGGTACTGCCGAAGATGAGCTTCCACAGCACCGCTGCCCAGTTGGCCACCCTCGCCGAGGGCGAGGGCGAACGCCATGCCAGCATCAGCCCGTTCATGACGGGCGGAGGGGCCTTTGTCATCCTGCTCCTGCTGCTGTGGATCACCACTCGCTTCAACCGCGACCGCTGAGTCCGGCAAAACGCCTGGTCAGGGCCGTCCGTGGGGGACCGTCGGCCGGGTTCCGTCGGCCGGGCCGGTAGGGTCTGCACGCATGGGAGAGCAGCACATGCCCACCGGTCCGGCGAATGGCCCGGGATTCGGACCCGGAAGCGGGCCGTCGAACCCGGGCAAACGCCGCCTGGGCGTCATGGGCGGGACGTTCGATCCGATCCACCACGGGCACCTCGTCGCGGCCAGTGAGGTCGCCGCGCAGTTCCACCTCGACGAGGTGGTGTTCGTACCCACCGGACAGCCGTGGCAGAAGACCGACCGCAAGGTGTCCGAGGCCGAGGACCGCTATCTCATGACGGTCATCGCCACGGCCGAGAACCCCCAGTTCTCGGTCAGCCGCATCGACATCGACCGCGGGGGTCCCACCTACACCACGGACACCCTGCGCGATCTGAAGGCCCTCAATCCCGACACCGACCTCTTCTTCATCACCGGTGCCGACGCGTTGGGCCAGATTCTCACCTGGCGCCACACGGACGAGTTGTTCTCCCTGGCGCACTTCATCGGCGTCACCCGCCCCGGTCACACCTTGACCGACCCGGGCCTGCCCGCGGGCGGTGTGTCACTCATCGAAGTTCCCGCTCTCGCCATCTCCTCCACAGACTGCCGTGCGAGAGTCGCCAAGGGCGAACCCGTCTGGTACCTGGTGCCGGACGGTGTGGTGCGCTACATCGACAAGCGGCAGCTGTACCGCGGCGAGTGAGCTGATAGGGGCACCGGTGAACGACCGATACGACGGGTACGCGGGCGGCGACCAGTATGAACTCGTCGGCTACGACGAGTTCGGGCAGCCTGTGTACCAGCAGGTCCCTGCCCAGCGGACCCAGCAGGGATACGACCCCTACGGCACGCAGCAGCCCCGGCAGCCCCAGGGGTACGGCTACGACCCGTACGGGACCGGTCCGCAGCAGCAGGTGCCGCCGCAGCAAACCGGCCGGCAGCAACCGGTGCCGCCGCAGCAAACCGGCCGGCAGCGACCCGTGCCGCCGCAGCAAACCGGCCGGCAGCAACCGGTGCCGCCGCAGCAAACCGGCCGGCAGCGACCCGTGCCGCCGCAGCAAACCGGCAGGCAGCCGTCCGCCCCCTCGTACGACCCGTATGCCCCGTACGGGAACACCGCCCCCGGCTACGACCCCTACGGGCAGACCGCCGCGAGCGGGCAGCAGCCGCGTGTCACGGAACAGACCGCCTACATCCCGCAGCAGACGGGTCCGGACGAGCGCGGATCCGGGCACACGGACGGCCCCGCCGGTTTCAGCGGCGGCCCGGACGGCCGAGGGGACACCCCGCCTCGGACGCAGCAGCGCGGTGACCGTGACTACCACACCGAGCAGTTCGCCTTCGTCGAGGAGCCGGACGGCAACTCCGAAGACGTCATCGACTGGCTGAAGTTCACCGAGAACCGCACGGAGCGCCGCGAGGAGGCCAGGCGCCGGGCGCGCAGCCGGATCGTCGGCCTCGTCGTGGTCCTCGCCCTGGTGGCCGTCGGCGGCGTCGGCTACCTCTGGTACGCGGGCAAGCTGCCCGGTACCTCCTCGGACCACAAGTCCGGCAGCACGACGCCGGCCGCCGGCGCCCAGAACCGGGACGTCATCGTCGTCCATCTGCACAACACCAAGGGCGGCGGCACCTCGACCGCGCTGCTCGTCAACAACACCACCATCAAGCAGGGCGCCACCGTCCTGCTGCCCAACTCCCTTGCGCTGACCTCGGACGACGGGAGCACGACCACCCTCGCCAAGTCGGTCGCCGACGACGGCTCCTCCGGCACCGGCGACGCCATCGACTCGGTCCTGGGCACCAAGATCGAGGGCACCTGGCGCCTGGACACCCCGTACCTGAACAACCTCGTCGAGCTCGTCGGCAACATCGAGGTCACCACCGACACGGACGTCCCCGACCCCGATGCCAAGAAGAAGGGCGGCGCCCCCCTCGTGCACAAGGGGGAGGACCAGACCCTCAGCGGCAAGATGGCCGTCGCCTATGCCACCTACCGTGGTCCGGGCGAGTCCCAGGACGCCCAGCTGGCACGGTTCGGCCAGGTCATGCAGGGCGTGCTGCGCAAGCTGTCCTCGGACCCGCAGGCCGCGACGATCACCGTGCAGACGCTCGCCCAGATCCTCGACCCGTCCCTGAACGACAAGGACCTCGGGACCTTCCTCGCCAAACTCGCCGAGCACGCCAAGGACGGCGACTACAAGACCGAACTGCTCCCGGTCCAGTCCGACGGCTCGATCGGTGAGAAGGCCACCGACACGGTGGTGAAGACCCTGCTCGGCGGCACCGTGAAGAGCCCCCAGGCCGGGGACGCCGTCCGGGTCGGCATCAAGAACGCCACCGGTTCCAAGTCGACGGCCGAGCGGGCGCGGGTCGTCCTCGTCAACGGCGGTTACACCTTCCTCGACGCCGGCACCGGCACGGCCCAGGTCGCCTCCCAGGTCATCTACGCCGACGACGGCGACAAGGCGAACGCGATCGAGGTCGCCAAGACGCTGGGTCTGCCGACCAGCTCCGTCAAGAAGGGCAAGATCGCCGGCAGCGCCGACGTCTCGGTCGTCCTCGGCCAGGACTACAAGCCGTCCTCGTGACGCGGGCCACACCCCTGGAGGGCCGGGGGTGTGCTCCGTTAATCACGTGGGGTGTCGTCAGCGGTCCGTGAGACCCTTGAGGTATCACTGACCGCCGAAGGAAAGCCTCGTAGTGACCGCAACGGACCGTTCTCTCGAGCTCATCACCGCCGCCGCCCAGGCGGCCGCCGACAAGCTCGCGCACGACATCATCGCCTACGACGTCAGCGACGTGCTGTCGATCACGGACGCGTTCCTGCTCGCGTCCGCGCCCAACGACCGCCAGGTCAAGTCGATCGTCGACGAGATCGAGGAGCGGCTGAACAAGGAGCTCGGCGCCAAACCGGTGCGCCGGGAGGGCGACCGCGAGGCCCGCTGGGTGCTGCTGGACTACGTCGACATCGTGGTGCACGTCCAGCACAGCGAGGAGCGCGTCTTCTACGCCCTGGAGCGGCTGTGGAAGGACTGCCCCGAGCTCGAGCTGCCCCCGGACGCCAAGGCCACCCGGGGCAAGGCCGCCGAGCACGCCCGGCTGCAGGCCGCCGAGGACGCCGCCGAGCTCAACGCCGATCTGGGCGGGGAGCTGCGGTGACGGCCCGGGGCGCCGGCACCGGCGAGAAGGGCCGGGGCCGCCGGGTCATTCTGTGGCGGCACGGCCAGACGCCGTGGAACGTGGAGCGCCGCTTCCAGGGCTCCACGGACGTCGAGCTGACCGAGACCGGCATCGGCCAGGCCCGCCGCTCCGCCCGTCTGCTGGCGTCCCTCAAGCCGCAGGCCATCGTCGCCTCCGACCTCAAGCGCGCCGCCCACACGGCCGCCGAGCTGGCCGCGCTCACCGGCCTCGAGGTCACCCTGGACGAGGCTCTGCGCGAGACCTACGCGGGCGTCTGGCAGGGGCTGACCCACGAGGAGATCATCGTCCGGTACGGCGAGGAGTACGCCGCCTGGAAGCGCGGTGAGCCCGTCCGCCGCGGTGGTGGCGAACTGGAGACCGAGGTGGCCGACCGCGCCGCCCCGGTCGTCCTGCGGCACGCCGAGAAGCTCCCCGAGGACGGCACTCTCGTGGTGGTCAGCCACGGCGGCACGATCCGCACCACCATCGGCCGGCTGCTGGGCCTCGAAGCCCGCCACTGGGAGAGCCTCGGCGGTCTCTCCAACTGCTGCTGGTCCGTGCTCGGCGAAGGCGTACGCGGCTGGCGCCTTCTGGAGCACAACGCTGGCACGCTGCCGGAGCCGGTCCTCGGCGACGACGACTGACGCCTCCTCACCGCCACCGGGGCCCGGATTTCACTTTCCGGCAGCTCACAGGCTAAAGTTCTTCTTGTTCGCCCCGCCGGGCGGGAAGAACGCAAGGGGCTATAGCTCAGTTGGTAGAGCGCCTGCATGGCATGCAGGAGGTCAGGAGTTCAATTCTCCTTAGCTCCACGGATCGACACTTCGAGTCATCGAAGATCGATAGAGAATCCCGTCCAGTGGGCGGGATTTTTTCATGCCCCGTGTTTCACCTCACACCATGATCCGGTACCCCGGCGTCGTCGGGACGGGGTGCGCGCGGCCGCTCCGCCCGCTGCGGACTGGCCGGGAACGCGGGGGAGTTGCTCGCCTTCGGCCTCGTGCCGGCGGCTGGTTCGGCCGCGATGCCCTCGCATGCGCTCGTCCTGATGTAGCGTCACTTCACGATGGGGCGCGAGCGAGGGTGCTTGGCGCCGGTCGCTGCAACGGGGCGCCCGGTCGCGATCTGCCCGCCCCGGAGCTGCCGTCCCGCTGCCCACCGGGCGCTCGTGCGCGGCCCGGGGAGGACTGCCCGCTGTGGCTCCGGCGCTGCCCCACGGGAGTCGCGTCACCCGCCTCGGCCCGCCTGGCCGGGGCTCGCGGTCCTCAGGCCGATTCTTCTCGAATGGGCTTGAGTCACTTGGGGCCCCCGGGGCGTATACCTCTTCGGATGCGCCCCTCGTGTGCATGGACGCGCTGGCCGCGACGGCCACGCTGGGCGCCGTGTCCGGACTGGTACGAATGCGTCGCTGACCGTATTGGCCCGGCCGTGGCAGAATCAAACGGCCGGAAGGGGGCGCGGCCCGACGGGAGGGAGTAGCGATGCCTGCGAGCATCCGCGGGGAGGTCCACGATCTCCTCGCAGTTGCGGTGACACGTCGGACAGCCACCCTCCTCGACTGCCCTTCCTGCGGCTCGTCCCACGTCGCACAGGTCCTCGGCGACAACGGCGGCATCTCCTACGTGTGCACGGCCTGCGGCCACAGCTGGAGCTGATTGATGGGTGCACACAGGCGGAAGTGCGACTGGTGCGGCAGTGGCACGCCGATCGTCCGCGACATGGAACCGGTCAATCCGGACTACCAGTACTGGTGCGAGGAATGCGCGCGGGCGCTGATCATAAAAGGCGACCCGATCGAGACCTATCGGGAACTGGAGGGGGAGCCGATCTACGGCCGCCTCCTGGATGAGCACTGCACGCTCAAACGCTTCTATTCGTTCGCCACGGCCTGACGGGTGGACGCGGGCCCGGACCGCGGTGACGTCGGCCGTCCGGGCGTGGCGTCAGCCCGTGTATCCGTGCGGGTGGGCCCGTAACCGCACGGACGGAAACGATTTGGTGTTCCACCCGGTGGACCGTGTAATGTTGGCGTCGCCGCCGGGGAAACCGGGCGACATGGTCAAGATGCGGCTTCGCCGCGTGGCCGCGAGGGGCTATAGCTCAGTTGGTAGAGCGCCTGCATGGCATGCAGGAGGTCAGGAGTTCAATTCTCCTTAGCTCCACAAGACTTGAAGGCGGTCCATCCGATCGGATGGACCGCCTTCGGCGTGTGCGGGGCCCGTTCCGGGCGTCGAGCATGCCGTGGGCCACCCCGCGCGGGGTGGCCCGTGGTCCGTGGTTCAGCGGCCGAGGGCGCGGCGTCCGCGGCCCTGCGACAGCACCGGCAGGTTGTTGCGCGCGGGCGCGCCGGAGCGAGTGTCCTCCTCGATCCGCAGCGCGAGCGCCGGGCAGCGGCGCACGGCCCTCAGCGCCTTCGCCTCCGCGTACCGGGGCACGGGCGCCTGGGCGACCGTGGGGAAGCCGTCGGCGCCCAGTTCGAAGACCTCCGGGAGGATGTCCGCGCACAGGCCGTGGCCGCGGCACAGCGTCCAGTCGACGAAGATCTTCTGCCGGCTGGCACCCGCCTCGGGCTCGGCCTGGCCACCGCCCGCGATGCCCGTGGGTGCCCTGCCGCCCTCGAAGAGCGGCAGCACGCCCTCCACGGGCCTGCCGCAGCCGTTGCCGAGGACATGGGCGGCCAGGTCGTCGGTGAAGGCCTTGATGGTCGATTCCAGGAACATCGCCGAGCCGTCCGGGTGCGAGCACGCACCGCGCCTCTTCACGGCCTTGGCGACCTGCTTCAGGGCTTCCAGGGCGGCCGGACCGCCGCCGTTCAGGATGTCCTCCATGCCGCGGGCCGCGGCGGGCAGACCGAGGTAGCAGGGCCCGCACTGGCCCGCGCTCTCCTCGGCCAGCCACTTGGCCACCTGCAGGGACTCACCCAGCGGGCAGGTCTCCTGGCTGATGGGCAGGATCGCGCCGGCGCCGAGCGAGCCGCCGACCGCGTCGAGGGAGTTGCGCGAGACGATCGCCTCGTTGACCGTCGCGGCGTCGATCCACTTGCCGTGGTAGCCGCCGGTCAGGACGCCCTGCGGGGCCGGCGGGGCACCGGCAAGCTGGAGCACGTACCGCAGCGGCACACCCGTCGGCACCTCGATCACCATGGGGCGGTTGACCGCGCCCGAGACGGTGAGCATGACGGTGCCCGGCTCGTCGTACAGACCGGTGTTGCAGTAGCGCTCGGCGCCGATGCGCGCGGCGATGGCCAGCTGGGCGAACGTCTCGGCGTTCGACAGCAGCGTGGGCGCGCCGCCGACGCCGCTCTGCGAGGCGCTGGTCTTGCGGCCCGGCGGGATGGCCGGACCGCCGTCGATGGAGCGGATCAGCGACGCGGCGGCGCCGGTGACCATCCGCACCGGATTGCGCTGCACGCGCGCGCGTATGGGCGCGCCGCGCCGGTCACTCAGCCCGCGCTCGGCCAGCGCCTGCTCCATCGAGCGCTCGGTGGAGGCCCGCGTCACCCCGACCACGAGCGTCCGCGCGCCGAGGGCCTCGGCGACCAGCAGGGCACCGTCCAGGATCAGGTGCGGGGCACGGTTGATCAGCACCGTGTCCTTGCGGCAGGCCGGCTCGTCCTCGCTGCCGTTGACGACGACCACCGGCCGGATCCCGCGGCGGATCGCCGACTCGGCGACCGACCGCAGTTTCTTGTGGAAGGGGAAGCCGGCGCCGCCGCGCCCCTTCAAGGAGATCTGCTCGGCCAGCTGTGCGAGCTGTTCGCCGCCCATCGGCTCGAGCGGGCCGTGCACCTTGAGGTGCATGGGCAGGTCGAGTCGCTCGACAAGGTCGAAGCCCGACGTGAGCTGCGGAAGTCCGACCACGCGGACTTCTGGGACGTCGGGCAGGGCCTCGTTCACTAAAAGCCTCCGGAAGGCGCGTTCCAGGGTTCGCCGGTACTCGGCGTGTCGTAGGCGCCGGGCAACGTCTCAGTGGCGGGACCGCTGTTGTACGTGTTGTTCGTGTTGTACGTGCCGTAGGGGATGTTCGTCTCACTCGTGTCGTACATCTCACCCCCGCCGTACCCGTTGTAGCCGGAATTGCCATAGGCCGGGATGTTGTATCCGGTGTCCTGAAGCGGGTCGTACGCGGAGGGGGGCGCCTCGCCGACGGGCGGCGGAGAGGGGACCGGCCAGCTGCCCGAGGTGCTGCCGGTGCCGTCCATCCGCGGCATCGCCTGCGTGGGCTGCATGTCCATCTGCGGGTTCATGCGCTGCGTCGGGTCGGGCGTGACCGGGCCCTGGGCGCGCGGGGTGGCCGACATGGCGCGGTAGGCGGCCGCGAAGCCGTTTCCGGGCTCGGGGGTCATGGTGCGGGCCGGAGGGGCGTTGTAGAGGGGCGAGGAGGGCTGCTGGGGGATCAGTCCGCTGTCGGCGCCGGCGCGGCCCGCTGAGCGCGCTCCGAAGCCCGCCAGGGCGGCGGCCGCCTCCGCGTTGCGGGCGCGGCTGGCGTCCAGTCCGTCGCGTCCGGGCCTGTCGTCGGTTCCGACGATCGCGAAGATCCGGTCGGCCACCTTCCGCTTGACCGGGCGAGGCGCCGCGCGCAGGGCCAGTGCCGCCATGACGCCGAGCAGGCAGAGCTCGTACGACACCGTGAAGAAAGGCTTCGCCGCGCGTCCCGCGTACAGGCCGTGGATCAGCGCGGCGCACCAGGACGGGTAGGCCAGCATGTGCATCGCCCGCCAGCGGGCCGCGACGGGGGCCGGGGACGCGAAGGCGCCGCGCAACGCGCCGGTCACCCCCACGAAGATCATGAGCAGGCCGGCCAGGGAGCCGAGGCCGATGAGTCCGGCGGAGCCGCTGACGCCGAGGCTGAAGGGGATCAGTGCGGCGATCAGCACGGTGTGGTCGAGTGCCAGTTTGACGGTGATGTGCACCAGGAGGAACGCGATCGAGGCGACTGCGGTCGTCCGGTGCACGGCCTGGGCGACGAGCCGCTGACGGATGTTGAGGAAGATCCGGTCCTGGGCGACGAGCCCCCAGATCACCGAGCAGCTGAGCGATACGAGCGAGAGGACGCCCGCTCCGAAGTTGAGGAAGTCACGGACTGCGTTTCCGCCGGCGAGCACGATCACTGGTATCAGCAGCAGTACGACAGCCGTCGCCATGCCGTAGGCCGAGCGGCCCGGCTTGGGGAGCGAGCTGTTACTACGAGGAGGGTTCATGGGGGCAACTCCGAACAGTTTCGGGAAGGCGGTCCCGCTGCCGCACTCTAAGGGGCTCCAAACCGGGCAGTACGTGGTTTGAGTTATTGCGTTGTTATCAAAGGGCAACGGGGTGGTAGCGATGTCCGATTAGCTGTCATTACGCGAAGTAACATTTGAACCTTGTTCAGCCTTTCGTGGCCTTCACAACTCGACCGTCGGTGACTGAGTACGGCTGGGTCCCGTGTTGGGTTCACTGCGGTCCGCTACCGGGCGTGCCGCCGGGAAGCCCGTCGCGGTGCGCTCGGACGCTGGGGTACCCTGGCGCCATGCGTGCCGTACGCCTTCTGCTTAGCGGGCCGCGCTGATCAGTCCCGACCGCCGGACGTAACGGATGGTCGGAATCGGCGCGGCGTCCCCTCCTGTGCGAGGGGCTTTTTCATTTCCGCCGGCAGAGACGATCGATGGAGCTTTGAGGATCATGAGCGAGACGAACCCCGCTGTCGCCGCTGCCGTATCGGCGGAGACCGCGCCGCACCGCTACACGGCCGCCATGGCGGCCGAGATCGAGGCACGCTGGCAGGACTTCTGGGACGCCGACGGCACCTACGAGGCGCCGAACCCGAAGGGCGACCTGGCCGGCGACCCGGAGCTGGCCGCCAGGCCCAAGAAGTTCATCATGGACATGTTCCCGTACCCCTCCGGTGCGGGTCTGCACGTCGGTCACCCCCTGGGCTACATCGCCACCGATGTGTTCGCCCGGTTCCAGCGCATGACCGGCCACAACGTCCTGCACACCCTGGGCTTCGACGCCTTCGGCCTGCCCGCCGAGCAGTACGCCGTGCAGACCGGCACGCACCCGCGCGTGTCCACCGAGGCCAACATGGAGAACATGAAGATCCAGCTGCGCCGGCTGGGCCTGGGCCACGACAAGCGCCGGTCGTTCGCCACGATCGACCCGGACTACTACAAGTGGACGCAGTGGATCTTCCTGCAGATCTTCAACTCCTGGTACGACGACGAGGCGCGCAAGGCCCGTCCGATCGCCGAGCTGATCGCCCAGTTCGAGTCCGGTGAGCGCGGCGTCCCGGGCACCACGCGCGCGTGGAACGAGCTGAGCGTCGCCGAGCGCGCCGACGTCCTGGGCGAGTTCCGCCTGGCCTACGCCTCCGACGCGCCCGTCAACTGGTGCCCCGGCCTGGGCACCGTCCTGGCGAACGAGGAGGTCACCGCCGACGGCCGCTCCGAGCGCGGGAACTTCCCCGTCTTCAAGGCCAAGCTGCGCCAGTGGAACATGCGCATCACCGCGTACGCCGACCGGCTGCTGGAGGACCTGGAGGAGCTGGACTGGCCGGAGGCCATCAAGCTGCAGCAGCGCAACTGGATCGGCCGCTCCGAGGGCGCCCGTGTCGACTTCCCGATCGACGGCGAAGCGATCACGATCTTCACCACGCGCCAGGACACCCTGTTCGGCTCCACCTACATGGTGCTGGCGCCCGAGCACCCGCTGGTCGACAAGTTCACCCCGGAGGCCTGGCCCGAGGGCACCCATGACGTGTGGACCGGCGGTCACGCCACGCCCGCCGAGGCCGTCGCCTCCTATCGCGCCCAGGCCGCCTCCAAGTCCGACGTCGAACGTCAGGCCGAGGCCAAGGACAAGACCGGCGTCTTCACGGGCGCGTACGCCACCAACCCCGTCAACGGCCAGAAGGTCCCGGTCTTCATCGCCGACTACGTCCTGATGGGCTACGGCACCGGCGCGATCATGGCCGTCCCCGCGCACGACACCCGCGACTTCGCCTTCGCCAGGGCCTTCGAGCTGCCGATCCGCTGTGTCGTGGAGCCGACCGACGGTCGCGGCACCGACCCCTCGACCTGGGAGGACGCCTTCGTCTCGTACGACGCGAAGATCGTCAACTCCTCCGCGGAGGCCGTCTCGCTGGACGGTCTGAACGTCGCCGAGGCCAAGGCGCGGATCACCGAGTGGCTGGCGCGCAAGGGCATCGGCGAGGGTACCGTGAACTTCCGCCTGCGTGACTGGCTGTTCAGCCGCCAGCGCTACTGGGGCGAGCCCTTCCCGATCGTCTACGACGAGGACGGCGTCGCCCACGCGCTGCCCGAGTCGATGCTGCCGCTGGAGCTGCCGGAGGTCGAGGACTACTCGCCGCGCACCTTCGACCCGGACGACGCGGACACCCAGCCCGAGACCCCGCTGTCGCGCAACGAGGAATGGGTCGACGTCACCCTGGACCTGGGCGACGGGCCGAAGAAGTACCGCCGCGAGACCAACACCATGCCCAACTGGGCCGGTTCGTGCTGGTACGAGCTGCGCTACCTGGACCCGCACAACGACCAGAAGCTGGTCGACCCGGACATCGAGCGCTACTGGATGGGCCCCCGCGAGGGCATGCCGCACGGTGGAGTCGACCTGTACGTCGGCGGCGCCGAGCACGCGGTGCTGCACCTGCTGTACGCGCGGTTCTGGTCGAAGGTCCTGTACGACCTGGGGTACGTCTCCTCGGCGGAGCCGTTCCACAAGCTGTTCAACCAGGGCATGATCCAGGCCTACGTCTACCGCGACAGCCGCGGCATCGCGGTTCCGGCCGCCGAGGTGGAGGAGCGCGACGGCGCGTACTACTACCAGGGCGAGAAGGTCAGCCGACTGCTGGGCAAGATGGGCAAGTCCCTGAAGAACGCGGTCACTCCGGACGAGATCTGCGCCGAGTACGGGGCCGACACGCTGCGCCTGTACGAGATGGCGATGGGTCCGCTGGACGTGTCGCGGCCGTGGGACACGCGCGCGGTGGTCGGTCAGTTCCGGCTGCTGCAGCGGCTGTGGCGCAACGTGGTGGACGAGACGTCCGGTGAGGTCACCGTCGTCGACGCGGAGCCCGACGAGGACACCCTGCGGGCGCTGCACAAGGCGATCGACGGAGTGCGCCAGGACCTGGAGGGTCTGCGGTTCAACACCGCCATCGCCAAGATCACCGAGCTGAACAACCACCTGACCAAGACGCAGGGAGCGGTGCCGCACTCGGTCGCCGAGGCCCTGGTGCTGCTGATCGCGCCGCTGGCCCCGCACATCGCCGAGGAAGTGTGGCGCCGGCTGGGCCACACCGACTCGGTCGTCCACCGGGACTTCCCGGTCGCCGACCCGGCGTACGTCGTGGACGAGACCGTGACCTGCGTCGTCCAGATCAAGGGCAAGGTCAAGGCGCGGCTGGAGGTTCCCCCCTCGATCTCCGAGGAGGAGCTGGAGAAGGTGGCGCTGGCCGACGAGAAGGTGGTCGCCGCGCTGGACGGCGCCGGGATCCGCAAGGTGATCGTGCGCGCGCCGAAGCTGGTCAACATCGTCACCGCCTGACGGCCGCGGTCGGCCGAAGGGCCCGGTCCGGGCCCTCTTCCGCTCCGTCCCGGCCGCCGGGACGCGGACAGCGCCGAACGGTTCCGCCATATCGGGGTACTTCCCTACGGGCGGGTTCGGGGTTCTTCCGGAACCCCGAACCCGCCCTTTGCGTTTACCGTGAAAGAGGCGCAGCAGCCGCCATCGCCGGCCTGAGGAGGAGCGACGTGGAATCCGTGCTGACCGTCATCGTGCTCCTGTTCGTGCTGTGCGTCGTGCTCGGGGTCTACGCGACGGTGAAGGCGATCGGCGCGGCCAAACGCGGTGTCGACCGTACGATCGCGCAGGCCCGCCGCACGGTCGAGGACACCGCTCTGCGCGCCAGGACACTTGCGCAGATCGGACCGGCGGGCGAGGTCGCCGGGCTCAGGCTGACACTGCGCACCTCGATGCGTGCCACACAGGACGCGCTGCAGGCGGGCGCCGTCGACGACGCGTCGCTGAAGGAGTCGCTGCACCTCTTCCACCGCCTCAGCATGTACGGGCAGGAACTGGACGCCGAGCTCAAGCGCCTGGAGACCGATCCGGACCGGCGGGCGCTGGCCTCCCGGCTGCCCGGACTGCGCGAGCGCACCGAGCGGATCACACACTCCGCGGACTCGCTGCGGTGGGCGGCACACGACCGGGCACGCCGGTTCGCGGACGACGACCTCGACGCGCTGAGCGCGCAGATCGACGTGGAGGCCGGCGCCCTGCGGCACTGGACCAAGGAGCAGCCGACGCCGCCCGCCGCCGCCGTGACCTGGCCCGAGGCACCGGCCCCCGGGGTCGCGGCCGACGGCGGCCAGACCTGGCCGGAGACACCCGAGTCCCGTGCGGTGCGAGGGCAGGCCCGGCCCGCCGTCGGGTCGTCCGGACAGCGTGCGGCATACCCCTGGCAGAAGAAGCCCCGCCCCGAGAGCACCCGGTGATCCGGTCAGGGGGAGCGAAGGTCGGAGGGGCCGGACTGCCGCCCGTGCGGTCCGGCAGGTAACCTCCAGCTCATGTCCCGCCATGTCGCGATCGTCACCGATTCAACGGCCTACCTGCCGCCGCGGACGATGGAGCGCCACGGCATCATCGCGGTGCCGCTGACCGTGGTCCTGGGCGACCAGGCGCTCGAGGAGGGCACCGAGATCTCGGCCCGCTCCCTGGCCCAGGCACTGCAGAAGCGACGGCCCGTCACCACATCCCGGCCCAGCCCCGAACTCTTCGCAGAGACCTATCACAAGGTCGCCGAGACCGGAGCCACCGACATCGTCTCGTTGCACCTGTCCTCCGAGTTCTCGGGCACCTACGACGCCGCCGTGCTCGCCGGGCGAGAGGCTCCCGTACCGGTGCGTGTGGTCGACACCGGGATGGTCGCGATGGCCCTCGGCTTCTGCGCTTTGGCCGCCGCGGAGGCCGCGGAAGCAGGTGGCTCGGTCGACGAAGCGGTCACGGCGGCGCAGAAGCGGGCCGCGAGCACCTCCGCGTACTTCTACGTCGACACCCTCGACTATCTGCGGCGGGGCGGCCGGATCGGGGCCGCCCAGGCACTGCTGGGCTCGGCGCTCGCGGTGAAGCCGCTGCTCCAGCTGGCTGACGGGCGTATCGAGTTGCTGGAGAAGGTGCGGACCGCGTCCAAGGCCATCGCCCGTCTCGAGGAGATCGTGGCCGAACGCTCCGGCGACGCGAAGGTCGACATCGCGGTCCACCATCTCGCCGCACCCGAGAGGGCTTCGGCGCTCGCGGACCGTCTGCGCGCGCGAGTGCCGGGCCTGGCCGAACTGCATGTGAGCGAGATCGGCGCCGTGATCGGGGCGCACACGGGACCGGGGCTGCTGGGGGTCGTGGTGTCGCCCCGGTGACCGCTTGCGGGTGACGGAGTTGTCCACAACCAGGCGGTAATCCCCGGAATTTGACCAAGATCACCGCGAGTCGGATGGCTTGCCCGATCCTCGGCGCATGGCACTTCGATCACGCACACGCACAGCGACTCCCACCAGCGGTCCCGGCCGCGGCCCGCGCTCCGACGGCCGCACACACCACCGCCTGCGGCACTCACACGGGCGCAGCCGAGGGCACCACCACACCCCGGACGCCGACGCCCTGCGCCTGCGAGCGCAAGCGCTCTTCGCCGAAGGGACGACGGAGGGGCGGGAGTCGGGAAGCGGCCCGCCGGGCCCGGACCGGGACCCGGTGGCGCCACGGACGAGCACGACGTCGGGCAGCGGGACGGGCCGGCCGCGGACGGCCCTCGTGGATCCGCTACCGGTGCACCGGTCCCATGTCGCCGCCCCCTCCCACACGGCCGGGGACGCCGACGCCCCCGCGTACGAGCCGACGGCCGGCAGGTGGCGGGACCGGGTCGGCCTGGCCGTGCGCGAGCGGATGCCGCTGTGGCTGCAGTCGAGGTGCGGGCTGGAAGGCAGGAGCGTGGCCGCGCTGAGCGTGCTGCTCGTCGCCGCGGTGGCCTTCGCCGCGCAGCACTTCTGGACGGGCCGGACACAAGAGGTCCGGGCCCCCGAGGTGGTGCGGGCTGCCGCGTCCTACGGCGCGCCGGATACGGAGCGCCCCAACCGCGCCTCCGGCCAGGGCATTTCGGCCGGGCCACCGCCGACGGGCGGGGCGGGGCCCGGGCAGGCCGCGGAAGTCGTCGTGGACGTCGGCGGCAAGGTGCACAGGCCCGGGCTGCAGAGGCTCCCGGCCGGGTCCCGGGTGGTGGACGCCCTGCGGGCGGCGGGCGGAGTGCGTCCCGGCACGAACACCGACGGCCTCAACCGTGCCCGGCTCCTGGTGGACGGCGAGCAGATCGTGGTCGGCGGCCCCGCACCCGCGCAGGGCCCCCTTGCGGCGGGCCCTGCCACCGGTGGATCCGCAGCCGGTGCGGCCCCCGCCACTCCGGTCTCCCTCAGCACGGCGACCGTGGACCAGCTCGATGCGCTGCCCGGAGTCGGCCCCGTCCTGGCCCAGCACATCGTGGACTACCGCTCGCAGCACGGCGGTTTCCGCTCGGTCGACGAACTCCGCCAGGTCAACGGCATCGGCGAACGCCGCTTCGCCGACCTACGGAATCTCGTACGACCATGAACCGGCCGCATGACGACAGTCGGATCCCCGCCGGTTCGGTCCGCGCCACGCCGAGCGGTTCGGTGACCGCGCCTCGGGGCTTCGGGCGTTCGGTGGCGGGCGCCAGGGTGAGTGGGTCGCTGCGGGTTTCTCGTGGTCCGGGTCGTTCGGTGGTGGGCCGCACGACGAGCGGTAGCGGTTCGGTGGCCGCGCCTCGGGGCTCGGGTCGTCCCGCCGTGCCCGCCGCGGCGGGAGGTTCGACCGGAGTACCTCGCGGCTCCGGGCGCTCGATGGTGGGCCGCACGACGAGCGGTTCGGTGGCCGCGCCTCGGGGCTCGGGTCGTCCCGCCGTGCCCGCCGCGGCGGGAGATTCGGCCGGAGCGCCTCGCGGCCCTGGTCGCTCGATCGTGCGTGTAGCGCCGGACGGCGGAGCGGTGGCCCCTTCCGACCACGGCCGGCGCCCCGCGGACGGCGTCCCCCGGAGCCGGCTGGGAGACCCGCATCCCCGGCAGGAGGGGCCGGTGGATCTGCGGCTGGTGGTGCCCGCGCTGGCGGCCTGGGCCACGGCCGCCTGGGCACTGGACGCCCCTTCCGGTCCGCTCAGCGTTCTTGTGGCGGGCTGCCTGACTGCGGCGGCCGGGTTGTGGGCGGCGCGGAGGGTGTCTGAGCGAACCAGGGACCGGCGTCGGCTGTGGCGCGCGTGGTCGCGGGTGTCCGTCGCCGCCGTGTTGCTCTGCGTCGCGGCGGCCGCGGTGTCGGCCGGGCTCAGTGGTGCGGATCTGCGACGAGGGCCCGTTCCGGCCCTGGCGCGTCAGTACGCCGAGGTGACGGCGGAGATCGAGGTCGTATCCGATCCACGGCTCGCCCGGCCGAGGGTCAGGGGCGATCACGCGACGCCCACCGCCGTGCTGCTGGACGGGGAGGTCCGGCGCCTGACCAAGCCGGACGGGACCGTGGCGGCGATGCGGGTGCCGGTGCTGGTGGTCGTCGACGGGAGCGCCCACGCGGCGGCGACCGGTGCTCGCAGTGGTGCGGAGCGGCGGGCCACGCGGTCGCCCTGGCTGGCCCTGCTGCCCTCCGCCCGGGTCCGGGTGACCGCGCGGCTGGCGCCCCCGCTGACCGGGGGCGATCGGGTCGCCGCGGTACTGCGTGTGCGCAGCGGGGCGCCGCCCGATGTGGTGGGCGGGCCGTCCCGGGCGCAGCGGTGGGCGGGCAGGTTACGGGCCGGGCTGCGGGACGCCACCGACCGGCTGGCCCCGGACGCGAGGGCGCTGCTGCCGGGGCTGGTCGTCGGCGACACCTCGCGGGTCACGGCTGAGCTGGACGACGCATTCAAGGAGACGGACCTCGCGCATCTGCTGGCCGTCAGCGGAGGCAACTTCACGCTCCTGCTGGCGTTGTTCCTCGGCCCGCCCGGTCTGGCGCAGCGCGCCGAGCGGCGAGGAGTGGCAGCCCGGCTGGGCATCCCCTTGCGGGGCACGGCGCTGCTCGGCGGTGCGCTCATGCTCGGCTTCGTCGTCGTGTGCCGCCCGGATCCGAGCGTGCTGCGGGCCGCGGCCTGCGGAGCGATCGCGCTGCTCGCTCTGGCGACCGGGCGCCGCAGATCCCTGATCCCCGCGCTGGCCGCGGCGGTTCTGCTGCTCGTCCTCTTTGACCCCTGGCTCGCGCGGAGCTACGGCTTCCTCCTGTCGGTACTGGCCACCGGTGCCCTGCTCACCGTCGCCCCGGGCTGGAGCGCGGCGTTGCGACGGCGTCGCGTGCCGCCCCGGCTCGCCGAGGGGCTGGCCGCCGCCGCGGCTGCGCAGGCCCTGTGCGCACCGGTCGTCGCAGTGCTGTCGGCCCGGGTGAGCCTCGTCGCGGTCCCGTGCAATCTGCTGGCGGAGTTCGCCGTGGCGCCGGCCACCGTACTGGGGTTCGCCGCGCTGGCCACCGCACCCGTGGCGATGCCGGTCGCCAAGTGGCTGGCGTGGTGCGCCGGTTGGCCGACCGGCTGGATCGCCGGCATCGCGCGCACGGGGGCGTCGCTGCCGGGCAACGGGGTGGATTGGCGGGCCGACTGGACCGGGGCGCTTCTGCTGGCGGCCGTGACCGGGGGCGTCCTGGTCATCGGCCGGCGACTGCTGAGACACCCCTGGCTGGCGGGCGTCTGCGCAGTGGTGCTGCTGCTCGTGGTGGTGCAGCCGCCACCGCTGCCCCGGGTGCTCACCGGATGGCCGCCGCGGGGCTGGCGGTTCGCCATGTGCGACGTGGGGCAGGGGGACGCGACGGTCCTCGCGGCGGGCGACGGCGCGGCGGTGGTCGTGGACGCGGGTCCTGATCCGGCGCTGGTCGACCGATGCCTGACCGCTCTCGGCATCGTCCGCATCCCGCTCCTCGTCCTGACCCACTTTCACGCGGACCATGTCGTGGGGCTCCCGGGCGTGCTGCGGGGGCGGTCGGTGGGGGCGATCGAGACGACCGGGTTCGCAGAGCCACCGGAACAGGCCGCGTTCGTGCGCGCTCAGGCCGCCGCCCGGCACATCCCGGTGACGCGCGCCGTGGCCGGGGAGCGGCGCCGTACCGGGGCGCTCGAGTGGCAGGTGCTGTGGCCCCCGCCCGATCCCGGCCCCTCCCCGGACGGTCCGAACGACGCGAGCGTTGCCCTGTCCGTACGGTCGGCGGGGATGACGCTGTTGCTGCTCGGCGACCTCGAACCCCCGGCCCAGCAGGCGCTGTTGAGGTCGCCTGCCGGTGCCGGGCTGGGGCCGGTGGATGTCCTCAAGGTCGCCCACCACGGGTTCACTCAAACGTATCCACTTGAGGGTTTTTGGCGCATCCCCCGTCCGCTGCGGCGCCAGTCGATACTGATTGTCCACAACGTCACCAGGGGGTAGCTGTGGCCAAGGAACCTGCGCCGAAGCACCTGACGATCACCATCGACTTCGACCTCCAGACGGAAGGGTCGACAGTCCACTACCAGCGTGCCAGAGCGGCCTACGAGGCGGCTGTGGAGGCGGCTATCAGGGAAGCGCGAAAGGTGTTGCCGCCCGACAGCATCAAGGAGATTACGAGCGAGATCGACTGGTCGTACCGCTGGACTCGGGAACACGATGTCCAGTTCCGCCGCCCCGACCTCGTGGATGACGAGATCGAGGACATCGAGGAGGAAGACTTCGAGTACGAGCTTGAGGACTGATCTTCCCGGAACGGACAGGAGCCCCGACCGCTACGGCCGGGGCTCTCGTGTGCGGGTGGAAGCTACGGCGGGTCCGCCTCCTCCGCCGCGTCGCGGACAATACCGACCGCCTCGGCGCTGACGACGTCATCCTGCGCGAAGTCCGGAGGGTTCCACAGCAGGGTCACGCCGTGCTCCTCGCAGTAGGCCCCGGTCTCGTCCTCGATCGGGAAGTCGTGGTTCCCGTGGGGGCACTTCGTCATCGTGCCTCCCTGACGGCCTGACGCAGAGCGGCCCCATCGGCGCAGTTCGTCGGGCAGTCCCGACACGTCAAGGCGTGGTCGTACAACTCCTTGTACGCCCTCAGGTACTCGTCGCTCACTGCTCCGTCCTCTCGGGCTGTGTCGAGATGGGCCCACAGGCCTCGTCCGTCCGTGTTCAGGCCGGAGGTGACCGAGAGGCCGTTGACGATGCTGAAGCCGGGACCGTGGCTCTGGAGGAGGCTCAGCTCTGCCGAGCCGGCTGCCACCACCCGGGTCCGGGAGCCCGCCGTGGAGAGAGTCATCTCGACCAGCTCGGTCCCGCTCCCCAGCACGGAGACGAACAGCTCGTTGGCGACCTGCGGAGCGTCCGGGTGGGCTAAGCGGATCCCGACCCACTCGCGGACCTGGCGGGCTTCAGCCGGGTGCGCCTTGAACTCTCGGCGCCACGATTGTCCCGATTCAGACATGGGTGTCCCCCGCTCTCCTGACTTTCTGTGTATCAGAAAGAGGATATGTGTTGCACAGATTGGCGGGCGGGGTTGGCGCAGGTCAAGCCAGACGGGGCAATATGTGTGCGCAGAAAGCGGCGATCACACGAGACGGTGGTGGGGCATGGAGCGGCCGGGGTACTTGCGCATCGCCGCTGAGCTGCGGAACCTCATCAACTCCGGTGAGTACCGGATCGGCGATCAGATCCCGACGCTCCCGGAGCTCGCCGATCAGTACGACGTCTCACAGACCACGATCCGCAACGCCCTTGCGCTCCTCCGCAACGAAGGCCTGATCGAGACAAGGGCCCGAGCAGGGACCCGGGTTCGGGAGCGGCCTCCGATCCACCGGATGACCACGGACCGGTATCGGAACAAGACGGGCGTCCCGTCCACGCCGTTCACCCGGGACCAGAACATCGGCTGGTCCGAGTACCGCTTGGACAAGAAGTTCGAGCGGGTGGAGGCCACGCCGGAGCTGGCGGCGCTCTTCGAATGCGAGGTGGGGGAGGAGCTGTTGGCCCGGCACTTCGTCTTCTTCGACAACGACCAGCCCCACCAGATGAGTACCTCGTACCTGCGCTGGAGCGACGTGGAGGGGACTCCGGTGGCGGACCCCATCCACGAGCCCTGGCCGGGCGGGACGCAGGCCCAGTTGGCCACCCTGGGGATCCGGGTCACCCTGATCAAGGAGTCCTTCACCTGCGGGATGCCGACCGACCACGAGGCCAAGACGCTGAAGATCGGCTCCGGCGTGCCCGTGCTCAGGTACACGAGGCGTCACGTCGCCCAGGGCGGCAGGGTCGTGGAGGTCGCCTGCCCGATCGTTCGCCGGGGCGACACGACGATCGTCGACTTCGACATCCCACTGGTCTGATTAGGACGGGTGGCCGTCGTCATCCAGGGCGGCTCGGGCAACCTGGGTGAAGATGTCCAACCGGTCTTCGATCCGGCGCCTGTAGCTTGCAGGGACACGCTGTTCGGCGTGTGCCATCTCCACCCTCACGCGCAGGACTTCACCGGCGAACTCACCTGCGGCCTGCACTACAGCGTCGGGCCCGGCGATTGCGACTGTCGCGCGGCGCTTGCGGAGATTGCGCTGAAGAGATTCGTACTGACTCAGGTACGCATCTCTATCCCGCTCCCCATGCAGGGCGTCCACGATGTCCTGGCCAGCCGCGACGAACTCGGCGTACGCCTGCGAGCGGGGCTCACGCCTCTCCTGGAGGCTCTGGAAGCGGCGCTGACGCGCGGCCTCTGACTCTTGGGCCTTGAGCTGGAGCCGGGCCGTCCGAAGCCCGAAGAGCCCCGTCCCGACGGCTGTCAGCCCCGTAAGACTGCCGCCGATGGCCGCACCGAGGACGGCCGCAATTCCTGCATCCACAGCGGGATTCTTATCAGGTAAACGAAAAGAGCGCCCCCGACCTCCACACGGGAGATCGGGGGCGCTTCGTTGTCCCTGCCAGGAGACCACTAAGAGGAGCTCTCAGGATACGGGCCGTCGGAGGGGCGGGGCGTGTGCTTCGCGGCATAACCCGCCAGGAACGTGATGGCCGTCGGCGCCACGATCAGGATGATCGTCTGGAGGGGGTCCGGCAGGGAGCCCAGGAGGGCGTGGTTGTCCTGCACGGCGTTGAGGACCGAGACGGCCACCGAGGCGACGAACGCGGCCGTGGTGGCCGCCCAGACCTTCGCCTCGACCTTGAGCTTCGCGAACAGCGCGGACATGGTCACGCCCCCTTCGGGACCTTGAGGGCGTTCCAACTCGTCGGGCCGGGAGGCCAGGTCGCCGCCGAGCCGGTGAAGCCCAGCTTGCGCTGGAACGCCTCATACGAGGCCTTGTCGCCGGAGCCGATGACGTCCTTGTTGGCGCTGCTCTGGTACCGGTTGCAGCCCACCGCCACGAGGCGGTCGTGCATGCGGCCCACGATCGGGCTCGTACGGCCCATGGTGAACCAGGCGGCCCCGGGGAAGGGCTCGTACTGCTTGGCGGCCGGGGGCTTCGGAGCCGCCGGGAAGGCGGGCCAGGTGCCCGGGTCGGTGTGGTCGTTCTCGGGGACCTGCGCGTGGGCGTACCACCCGGCCTTGGTCTCCCAGGTGTGCTCGTCGCGGTGACCGACGAAGCCGTTCGGCTTGCCCATCGGCCAGACGTCAGGGACGCCCCAGGACTTCACCCAGGCGTGGAGCTCGTCCCAGCCCTTGCAGGGGGTGTCCTCCAGCGACTCGTAGACCTTGCCGTCCGGGGTCCGGCACCAGGGGAAGAAGAGCGCCTCCACCTGGATCACCACCGAGCCGGCTCGGTTGGTTCTGGTTCCGCCGGGCTGGTCCACCACGGACTTCGAGCGGCCGTTGGCCGGGACGAACTGAGTGAACTGGCCGGTGAACGGCGACCACAGGATGTGCGGGGCCATCCCCCGGCCGCCGCCAGAGAAGTACGAGCGGAGGTTGGCGAACGGGACGAGGTCCTGGGGCTTGGCCTTGGACGCGTTGCGGTCCCACGTGATGTGGGCAATCGCCTTGGCGGGGCCGCCATCGGGCGGGGCGTGGTCGCCTATGTCCAGGCGCTCAGCACCGGGGAGCCAAAGATCGGACACGGATGCTCCTTGGGTGTTCGAGGGCATGAAAAAGCCCCCGGCGATGGCCAGGGGCGGAGGAAAGTCGAGCCCCTCCCGGCGGGGGGATGGGACCGGGAGGGACGGCTTGGGGGACGGCTCAGGAGGCCGTGGGCGGGTCCTCAGGGTGAGCCCGGAGGTACCGGAGGTAGGAGAAGAACCGGACCAGGAGGAGGGCGTCGATCGCGGCCAGGAAGCCGATGGCGATGGCCATGTCCCACCAGGCCCCGGGGCGGCCACCGCGGACTCCCAGAAGTACGAGGGAGCGCGCGTACAGCAGGCCGATGATGATGACCCACCAGGAGGCGTTGATCTCGACCGTCCGGAAGAATCGCCGGGGACGGTGAAGGGCGAGGAACCCGGCCGAGGCGGCCAGGCCGACGCCCAGGAGGACGTACAAGACGAGGGTGTAGAGCATCGGGCCTCCTTGCATCAGCCGTCGGTCAGCCGGCTCAGGACGATCGACTCGATCCAGTCGCTGTAGGAGTTGGCGCGGTTGTGGGCTCTGATCTGCTCCTTCACCCGGCGGCTCTCGGTGAGTTTGGCCTCGACCTCGGGACGGTGGGCCTGAGCCTGCTGGAGGGACTTCTCGGCGGCCCTCATCGCGGTCTCCGCCTCGGGAGACACCTTGGTGCGTCGGGTGAAGGGCCGCATGGTCAGGCGCTCCTGGGAAGTTCCGGCCGGTGTCCCAGCTCTTCGAGGAGCCGGGTCAGCGTCTTGCCCTGCTCGATCGCGACGCTCCCGTGCTCCTCGGCCTTGGCGAGCTGCTCGCGGGTGAGCTGGTGCGCCTCGCGCTCCTTCTCGAACGCTTCGCGCCACTTGTCGCGGTCGGCGGTGAGCGAGGTCATCACGTACTTCGGGACGATCACGCCGAGGATCAGCAGGACCACGACTATGCCGACGATGCCGTACTGGGCGAACTGGCCTATCAGCTTGCCGACATCGGGGCCCGAGTCATCGGCTGCGGCCAGCCTGAGCAGCTCAGGGAGTAACAAGGGGACCTCCTAGCGGGGTGTGCGCTGGAGGATCCGGCGCTGTGGGGGCATGCGAAAGCCCCGGCTGGAGAGCCGGGGCCTTCGGGTTGGTGCGAGTCACTCCGTGCGTTGCTCTGGAATCTCGTCGGGCATGCGGGTGCGTCCGTAGCTCAACGATACGGAGGACGGCACTGGCGCGCCGTCGATCTCGATGCCGGAGGCTCTGATCTCCTCGGCGCTGTCCAGCTCCAGGCGGCAAATGTCGCAGCGGTACGCATCGGGGACCAGGGTCACACCGGTATCGGACTGAGTCGCTGGGCTCAACATCACCGATCCCAGGCCACCGCATGCGGGACACTTCACCGAAGCGACCATGATGGTGATCTCCCCGCCGTCCGGGAGTGCCATGGGGCCAATCTGCATCCCCTGACCGCGCTGTGGCGCCCCGACCACCAGGTCCCGGGCGCCTTCCGGCAGCCCTACGAACCGCTCGTCGAAACGATGCCGGGCCTGCCGGATACGAAGGTGCACCTCACGGGATACCTCGCTCTCCCGTTCGTTCAGACCCATGCGCACTGCGGGAATCCATTCCCCCCAGAAACGTTCGGATGATTCATCGAGGTGCTCAAGGATCTGCTCCACGGCTCGCCCGAACGTAGCGATCAGGAACTTCGCTCCCGCGCCACCGCTCGCGTGCGCCACGCCGTTCCTCATGTCGATGAGGGTGTCCAGTTGCGAGTCGGCTGGAAGGATCTGCAACTTTCGGAGCCGAGCCAGGGCGTCCTTGGCCCCGATGGTGCGGACCTTGTCGCTCGGCAGCTCCAGGGCACCGCCGAAGTGCAGCAGCATGTCCGTGTTGTTGTTGCGCATCTCGACCAGGTACGCAGGGCTCATCCTGACCAGGGCGGCCTTCGCGAGGCGTTCGACGGCGACTCCGGCGTGGAGCGCGAACTCGTCGTAGTCATGATCGGCATGGTCGCTCATGGCCTTCTGAGTGGCCCTCTTGGCGCCGTCGAAGAAGCTCCCGTACGAGAGCGAATAGTCCATGGATGGACGGTAACCGCCCCTGTAGTACAGGGGGATGGGTTTCATGGACCTGGCCCCGGCCGGGGCGCCGGGGCTCTGCGGTGGGATCAGCGGGGGACGGACACGTCCTCGTCGCCACCCTCGGGGAACTGGTGCCAAAGGGCCTCTTCGGCTTCGGTGAGCACCCTCTCTCCGTTCGCCTGGACAAGCGGCACCCGACCGTCCATGCCAGCGGACGCCAACTCCTCAGGGGTCCTCAGGTCGAGTCCGCAGATGAAGCACGAGAACCTCGCGGGGACTGCCTCTCCAGGCCTCCCCTTCGTGATCAGGACCGGAGGACCGGTGAGCAGCGCTCCGAAGTTGTCACAGGAGGGACACTTGCGCGGAAGGAACATGGTTCGAGTAGCAGGCCAAGTCACGGCCTCACGAACCGAGTGCACCTCCAGGAGCGCCTCCACGGCGGTCGAGGGAAGGTCCTTGAGGCGTTGTGCCACTCGATAGCGCGCCTGCTCGATGAGCCTGCTGAAGTGACGGGCGGCCTTCTCCCCAGCCTCACTCAAGGTCAGTTCCACCAGGCTGTGGTGAGGCCCCCAGTAGCACTCTGCGCTGCAATCACCCCAGGCCGCCAGCAACTTCGTGCTCGTTCCCACGAACTTGGCCAGGGCGTCGAACGACCCGTCATGCGCAGCCGTGAGGTGGGCGACGCCGTTCCGTAGCTCGATCAGTTCGTCCAGCTCGGGGTCCTTGGTCTGCGAGAGAACGCCGAGACGCTTGAGCCGGATGATGGCCGATGCCGCTCCGATGGTGCGGATCTTCTTGCTCTGCTCCAAGCCGGCGATCTGGAAGAGGGCGTCATCGTTCCCCTTCATCTCCAGCAGGAGGAAGGGGCTCTTCTGTGCCAGCACCGCCTTGGCGAGTCGCTCGATGCTGACGCCCGCGTGCAGGAGGAAGACCTCTTCGTCGTCCTTCGAGAGAGCGTCCAACGCAGAGTGTGCGAACTTCCTGGCACCCGGGAACAGATCGGCGAAGATCCTGTTGATGTCCACAAAGGGACGGTAACCGCCCCTGTAGTACAGGGCGATGGAATTTAAAAAGGCCCGGCCCCGGGGCGAACCACACCCAGGAACTCCCGGGGCCGGGGGCTTGTGTCAGCTCGCCGCGACCCAGATGGACTGGCCGGCTGTGTTGCTGGACATGGTGACGTTGCTCAGCGTCGTCTGGACCGTCCCCGCCGTTGCGTACCGCTGGGTGGCCGCCGACTGGTTGACCACGCCGAAGCCCGTGAAGGGCATCGCAGTCTTGTAGATCACCGGTGCCGCAGCCGCGTTGAAGAGCAACGCCACCCAGTACGTCCCCGGGTTCACCGACTGAGCAGCGCTGAGCGTCGCCGACTTGGGGGTGTTGCCGCTCGTGACCACGGAGTCCAGGCTCGCCGTCGACATGATCGTCCCGGCCGAGTTGACCAGGCCGATCCAGTTCTGGCCCGCCGTCGGCGTGGTGGCCGCCGTACCCAGCAGGAACCACAGCTTGCTGATGGTCACGGCCTGCCGGATGTAGATCGCCGACAAGTAGACCGTGCCCAGCGTCGGCGTGAGCGTGCTCAGGGCAAACGACGGGTCGTACGACCATCCGAGGAGGCCGTGGTCACTAGGCACGGGAACGGGCGGGTAGGCGGAGCTGGTGGCGCCGCCCAGGGTGAACGATCCGTCCACGGTCAGGCTGCCCGTGGTGTGGATGCTCTTCGACGTGGTCAGCACGCCGTTGACGTACTTCAGGTCGATGTCCTGGAGCATGCGTCCTCCTCAGGAGTAGTACCGGAGCACGTCGCTCACGGGCAGGACCTTGATTCCTCGGGCCGCGATGGCGTCCATGACGGTGTTGAAGCCGGTCTGGGAGCACTCGGTGGAGGCGGCTGGAGTGGTGGTGACGATCTTGTGGAACGCCAGGATCAGCCACGTCCCGTTCGCGCACTGGTCGAGCGGACCGCCCGCGACAGTGAGCTGGGACACCGTGATGCCGCCCAGCGCGGTGCCGTCGTTGATGCCGGTCTGAGCCCGCAGGCGGTACGGCATCGGCGGGGCAGCACTCTCGGGCTGTCCGGTGATGCTGCGCCCGTGGGAGAAGTACTTCGCCACGAGGCCCTCGATGGAGACGTTGTCGGTCGTCCGCCAGAAGTTGCCGCCCGGATAGGCCACGCCGTCGCCGGTGAGGCCGTTGGAGACCAACCAGGCCCGGGACTTGGCCAGGTCCATGTCGACTTCGGCCGCCGTGTAACTCGTGTACCGGTTGGTGTGCACCGCCGGGTCGTACGAGTGGGCACCGATCTCCCAGCCGTTCACGTCCTGGAGCTGCCGAACCTCGGTCGCCGTCAGGTAGCTGGGGGAGCCGAGGTTGCCCACGATCGTGTAGTTGGTGCCCCGGTATCCGAGGGCGTCCATCTTCGGTCGGGCGTAGTCGAAGACCGACTGGTACGAGTCGTCGAAGGTGATGGAGCAGACGCCGCTGGGGAAGGTGGCCGAGGTTCCGTCGATGATGTCGATGGACTGCACGTGGTACGTGACCGGGCCGGTGCCGTTGTCGTACACGGCGATCTGCATGTCCGTGAAGCCCGTGGTGGTGCTCGGGACCTTCGTGCTCGACAGGGTGTACGAGCCGGAGGCCGAGACAACCGACGGCCAGCCGAAGGTCAGCGTCACCCACTCGCCGTCCGAGATCCAGTTCTGGCTGGTGGTGGTCGAGTGGGTGTGGGGAGTCCACTGGAAGAAGTTGGTGAAGTTGGACGTGCCCACATAGAAGTTGATCCGGTCGAGATTGGTGACCGCGTCGAACTTGATCACCAACCGGATCGCCTTGTTGGTGAGGTCCATCGGCGCCATGCCGGACCTGCGGACCTGGCTCTGGGACGCGTTGCCCGCCGTGGTGACCTTGACCGCCTGGGTCCCCTTGACGAAGTCGCTGGTGTCCGGGTCAACGTGGGAGGCCGAGCCGGTACCGGAGCCGACCGTCCAGCCGTGGCCCGACTGGAACATGGTCACGATCGAACCGTCACGCCAAGCCGGACGCCGGGTGAAAGGCGGGATCAGCGGCAGGGCGAAGCCGGAAGCGGACAGCCGGCCCGACACCGCCAGGTCGCCCGTGATGGTGCCGCCGGACCTCAGGTCGGCCGCGACGTCGAGCTTGTTGGTCTGGAGGTCCTCGATCGCGGCCCCGAGGTCCGTGGCCTGCATCAGGGTGCGACCACCGGCGAAGCCGAAGTCCAGGTACAAGTTGGTCACGCCGTCCGGCCCGTAGAACCCGATCGTCGAGTACGTGTCGGAGGTGACCGTCGTGATCGGGTTGCCGGACAGGTCGGTGAGGTCGGTGAGCTGGGTACCGCCGGTGCGGGAGTCCCAGGCGGTACCAGTCGAGCCGGGCTCCAGGACCAGCGAGGTGCCCGACTGCGAGACGGTGATGTCGGCCGGGGACAGGCCGAAGAGATGACGGGCCATGGCCCCTCCTTGGGTGTGCGGGTCGGGGTCAGGCGATCTCGTACGTGCCGGTCAAAGTGAGGATGTCGCCGGACTGGACGTTGAACGGCGAGTTGGTGAGCATGTTCCGGCTGTTCACGACGGCGCTTCCGGAGTTGGTGCCGTCGGACGTGGGGATACGGATGCGGGAAATCCGGTTGGTGCCCTCGGTGGGGAAGACCATCGCGGTACCCACGAAGGACTTACCGCCGTTGGTGCTGAGCTGACTGAAGTTGACCGTGAACAGCTCACGCGTAGACCCCTGGACAGGGAACGGCAGCGTCACACCGATCGGCGAATCGTTCATGTCGTTCGGGTTGTTCGTCGGGATCAGTTCGATCTTGACCCAGTACAGATTCCCCGACAGGCGCTTGTAGCGGCCGACGTTCTTCGCGGCGGAACCCCAGTTGATGGTGGCGCCCTCCTGGGTGCTCCAGACCGGGGTGTAGGTCTTGGCGGCCGGGCCTTCTGCGGTGCCGACGAAGTTCCAGGCGGCCCCGTCGCCCATGTAGAGGTCCACACCGTTGACGACCTTGATCTGACCCCGCACCGGAGGACGCGTGTCCGTCGCGCCCGAAAGGGCCACAGGGCGGCCCAGGAACCACCGGACGTCCGTGACCCCCGACGTCGCCACGACAGACGCTCCAGCGGCCACCGTGACCTGTGCGAGCGGGATCTCCCAGGTGCCGTTCAGGGTCTGCGTCAGGGACGGGAAGCTCGTGCCGCCCGTCTTGTACGCGACCACGGTGGAGTCCGCCGACGGGTCCCGGCGCAGGACGATCAGGTCCTTACGGGCCGAGCCACCACCGGAGTTGGTGGGGACGCTCACGTTCAGGGCTGCGTCGTTCTTGTAGTAGGTCCCCTGGACCCAGGCCTCTCCGGCCGCCACGGACACCGTGGAGGCGTTGGAGGCGGTGACCTTCAGGTCCGTCCCGCTCTCGCTGGTGGCGAAGACGCCGTCCACCTGAGCCATGCGGAACATGGCGGACCACTGGTCCTCGGTGGCAATCGACGAGGAGCCGAACGGGTAGCTGCTCTGCACGGGAAACCTCCAGATCAGGAAGGCTTCCGCGTCTCAAGACGCCTCAGCCGGTTGAAAATGCGGGCGATGTACGCGAACTGCCGGGCCAGGACGTCCTGGTTGTCCGTGGAGTCCGAAGAGCCGATGACGGCCTTGGCGACGTATCCGCCCTGGGCGTCGAAGGTGATGTTGACCTCGCGGACCACGTCCGAGATGAAGTCGTCCCTCACCTGGCACGAGACCTGGTCGCCCACCGTGTAGTCCCGGCCGAACTGGAGCTGCGGGGTGTCGATCGGGGTCATCGTCAGGTTCCCCTGGGCCGCACCGGAGGTCAGGGCCTCGTCGGCCGCCTGGTCCATCTGGGCCGTCAGGTCAACGGACGCGGTGTCGACGCTCGTCAGGTCCACGAACTGCTCGATCCACGGGCCGGGGAAGGCCGCGTCCGCCCGGGTGTAGACCTTGACCTGGCGGGGACTGCTGCTGCCTCCGGCCACGACCACGGCCTTCGTGCAGGTCGGGGCCGTCACGGAGTACGCGGAGTCGATGAGGTTGCCGAGCTTGAAGGAGAACTTCGCGGAGGCCGAGAGGTCGGCCGGCTCGTAGACCTGGAACTGGAGGCTGCTGCCCACCTGCACGATCCGGAAGCCGAGCCCGGCCGTCTTGGCGACGTCCTGGAGGACGGCCAAGAGGTTGTCGAACTGGTTGACCTGCCTGGTGATGCTCGTCCCGTACCCGCCGTCGGTGGCCAGGGTCAGGTTCGAGATCTTCCGGGCCGCCTGGGCGCCGGGGCCGATGTTCAGGTTCACCAGGGTCCGCATGGCCGTCTCGGCCACGACCCCGGAGATCTTGTACACCGGGTCCGTCTGGGCACTGTCTGCGGCCGTCGGGTTCGGCCAACAGGTCGCCCCCGCCAGGAGGGTCATGTCGTCGACCCCGTTGACCGTCAGCGTTCCCTTCCCCTGGCCGGAGCTCCAGTTGGGCTCGCGGATCGGGCCGGATATCAGCACCTTCGAGCCCCGCTGGATCACCAGGCCGTTGCCCGGGATCAGGAGGTCCGCCTTGGGGGAGTCCGCCGAGATGTTCAGGATGAACGCCCCGACCGCGTTGAAGCGGGGGATCAGGCTCAGCGAGGTGAAGTCGTCGACCACGCCGAGGATGCGGAGGTTCTGATCCCGGACCTGGACGGTCACGGCGTCGGGGAAGGGCATCTGCACCCCCTACGCGGTCAGGAAGCGCGGCTGGTAGTCGACCTGGACCACGGTGGCGCTGGTGGCGCCGACCAGGGCCAGGGAGACAGCGTTCTCACCGGGCTCCAGAGCCCACAGATCCGAGCTGGTGGAGAGGTTGGGCCACCAGTTCGTCGAGCCGTTCAGGACGGCCGTCTGGACGCGTTCACGGCAGTCGACGACCAGGACGTCCGAGGAGCCGAGAGAGGCCGTCACAGAGAAGCTCAGGCCCGTTGTGGTGTTCGACATGACCGCCGACGTGGCGGGTCCGTGGATCGTCCAGATCGGGAAGCTCCGGGCGTCGCCGGGGTTCTCGATCGTTGTGGTGCCGAGGACCTGGGAGTTCTGGACCTGCACCGGGAACTGCACCGGAAAGAAGCTCCCGCTCGCCCCGGTGGAGAAGGTCCGCATGATGTGATCGCCGAGCCAGTACGGACTGGGACAGGAGAACGTCAGGCCGACGACCTGCCAGTGCAGGCCGGAGACGTCCTGCCCGGTGTCGCCCTCCAGGCCCGAGACGTAGTACGCCTCGATCGATCGCGAGGAGCCGTCGGCCTCCGTGACGGCCAGCATCCCGAGGCCCAGGAACGGGTTCAGGCTCGCCATGAGCGACCTCTTGCGGGCCAGAAAGCTGGGCCGGTCGGTGTCGAAGATGACGATCGGGATGAAGATCTCCCGAGCCTGAGCCCGCTGCCCCCGCAGGGCGTTGCCGTCGATCTGCGGGGACTCGTCGGTGTAGGGGGCGAAAGCGGGAAGGTCCAGGCCCCGGATTCCGGGTTGGAGGATCCAGCCGTTCTCCGAGTCGGACAGGAGCGTCGTGCGCCCTTGTCTGTCCGTCCAGGACAGGCTGGGCACCTCCACCGGGTCGATCGGTGGCGGGTTGATACCGCCGCCCGGGACCGACCCGGAGGGGGGTACGAAGATGGCCATGTATGCCCCTCCGGGTTCTGATCACATGGCGATCTGGGCGCCGTAGAGCGCGTTGTAGTCGCGCAAGGCGTCCATGACCGTCTGCCTGGTCGGCTTGTCCGTTGTGGTGGCGTGGAACGTCACATGCGGCTGGGACCGCTCTTGGCGGACAGCCGGCTCGATGCCCACACCGCGCTGGACGGCTCCCGCCATCTGCTGGGCGCTGGAGACGATTGCCTGGCGCGTGGAATCCAGACCGCCCTTGAACCCGAGGCCGGTGAACTCACCGAGACGGTGCATCACCCGGGACGGCGAGTGGATCTCCAGAGCGTGCTTGATCGCCTTCTGGATCGCCTTGGCCAGCGAGGACATCGAATCCACGATGGACTTCTGCTGGGCCTTGAGCCCGGTCAGGAAGCCCTTCCCCGCCTGGCGGCCCGCGTCGTACATGAGATCGGCGGAGTTCCGGCCGAAGGCCGTGGAGGTCTTGTCGATCGCCGCCTGCGTGGAGTTGATCGACTTCAGCTGACTCGGAGTCGCCTGCACCAAGGCCGCCGCATACGCCGCACCCTGATCCGGGCCCATCTGGATGATCTGCTGGATCAAACCCTTCGACAGGCCCATCTTGAACAACTTCGAGATGTTGCCGGAGAAGGTTCTGAGCTGCGACAGGCGGGTCTGGAGGCTGCTGAGGACCCCGCTCGCCCCGAATCCGGCCCCGCTGTTGGGCAGGGAGGCCAGGGAAGCGAACGACTTCGCACCGGACGTGGTGTCCGTGGCGAACTGCTGTGCCTGGGCAATCTTCGCCGTGAGCGCGTCCCGGGCCTTCGCCAGCTCCTTCAGCTTCTTCGCCTGCGACTCCAGCATCTTGATGACCCGGTCATCCACCGTGCTCTTCACGCCCCGGAAGGCGTTCTGGATTGCCTGAACAACACGGTTGGTAGCCGACTGGATCTGCGACGCGGAGCCTTCCAGGCCGTTGATGAAGGAGATGCCGATCGCGGAGATGATCGAGGACTCGTTCACCCGCTGGCCGTTGAACAGCACTGTGTTCTTCGGAAGGGGATTCGGCTTCTTCGCGGTTCCGCCGGTGGCGAGCTTCGGCACGAGACCGCCCGAGGCCAGTTTCTTCGCGTTGAAGACACCCTGGTTGACCGCGTCCAAGAACGCGACACCGTACTTCTTCACAGCAGCCGCGCGGATCACGTACTCGGTGTTCGAGACGTGAGCCATCGCGCCGGAGCCCATGAACGCCAGGATCGAGTCCGACGTTCCCGTACCCGGCCCCTGGATGAAGCCGCCGTTGGGGAACATCTGGATGTTGCCGCCCGAGGCGTAGCGCGGAATGAGACCGCCGTTCGCCTTGTGCGGGCCCTGGCTGTAGTACTGCGCCGGGTTGATGCCGGTCGCCCTGCCGTTGATCGTGACCGTGACGGTCTTGTCGTGCAGGCTGGCCAGTTCGCCCCGAGCCGCCCGGATCTGCCGCTCAAGCTGGGAGATTTCCGCCCGGATCTGCGCCTTGCGGGAGTCCGGTACGTGATCCAGCCGGTTCTCCGCCGTCTTCAGCTTGGACTGGAGGTCGGACAGGTTCGCCCGGACCTTGGACTGCCGGGAGTCCGGCATCGCCGCCAGCTGACCCTTGGCGTTGTGGATCTTCGCCTCAAGGTCGGCGATGATCGCCCGAAGCTGAACCCGCTTCTCCGGCGGCAGGTTCTTGTCCGCCAGTTGCTGCTTGGCCGTAGCGATCTGCTGCGTCCAGTTGGTGATGTTCAGCTTCAGCTGGCCCGAGTCCAGCTTCGGCCCCACCGACGCTGCGAAGGCGCTGGCAGCAGCATCCGCCGCACCCAGCTTCGAGTTGAAGTTTGCGGCGAACCCGTCGAACGCCTCACGCGCAGCGTGGATCTTGCCGCCGATACCCGGGAGCCATCCCCAGGCGTTGTCAGCGGCAGTGAGCACGGCACCCAGCGCGGCAATGACCCCGGAGGCCATGATGTGGAAGGCATGCACCAGGATCGGCAGCGAGTTGACGCCGACCCGGACCATGTCGATCACCACATTGGCGAAGACCCGGGCAGCCTCCTGGATCGCGATCTTGTTGTTGTTGATGGAGTCGGCCAGGCTCGCGAGAGGCCCTTTGCCGCCACCGCCGACCGGCAGGAACGCCTCGATGATCGTCGCACCGAGATCCTTGAACGTCGGCGCCATGTCGGCGAAGACCATCCGCAGGCCGTGCAGACCGGCGGCAAGATCGTGCAGGAACGGCGTCGCCTTGCGCATCCCGCTCGAAAGGAGGTCCAGGGCGGTGCCCGCCACGTCGCCGAACAGCTTGAGGGTCTGCTGAACCAGCGGGCCGAAGGCTTCGGTGAGCGCGCCGAGCCCCCGGCCGAGCGCGGGGATAATCTTCGCGTTCAGGGAGTAGTCGAGCCCGTCAAGGATCTGCGCTGCGCCCCGGATGCCGGGTTCCAGGCCCTTGAAGAATCCTGGTAGACCCTGGCTCATCAGATGGCCGAGGAAGTTCTGGATCCCGTCCAGGGTGGGCTTCGACTTGGCGCCGAACTCCAGCAGAGACTGAGTCAGACCGCCCACCGAGGACGCCACACCGTGGATGAACCCGGCCCCGAGCCTCAGGTTGGTGTCCAGGAGCTTCTGGAAGCCGGAGTTCTGGATGGCCTTGCCCGCCTTCGCGGCGAGATCCCCGAAGTCGGAGGCGAGGTTGTGCATGCTCCGGCCGAGGATCTTGACGACCGGTGCGGCGTCCTTCACCAACTTGGTGAAACCGGGCAGGGCGGCCTTCTGGATCTCCTTGCCGATCGGCGAAAATTCCTTCTTGAGGCCGACCAGGGCCTGGGTGAAGGTGCGCTGCTCGGGGCTGAGCTTCTTGAGGGCCTTCTCGTATTCCTTTTGGCCCTTCGCTTGCGCCTCAAGGGCCTTGCCGACCCCGCTGAAGGCGATCTTCAGGGTGCCCACCGCAGCCGCACCCCCCAGCAGCGCGGGGACTGCCGCACCGATGGCAGGTACCAGGAGCGTACCCAGGGTGATGGCGGCGCCCTTCAGGGCCCCCATGAGGCCGATGCCGCCACCGGCCGCCGCTGCGCCACCGGAACCGCCACCGAGGGAACGGGTGAGCCCGTTCACGTCGTTGCGGAAGTTGCGCAGGTTCGGGTCGTCCGTCCGGATGTGGATCGTGACGGTCTGGTTCTGCGTCAGGTTCGCCATGCGGGCCCGGAAGGCCGCAAGCGTCTCCGGGTCCAGGTCGAGCCGGATCCGGGCCGCAGGGAGGGTGTCCATCATGCGGCGGAGCCGGGGCTCTATCTCGTCCCGGAACGCGTCGGCGAACTTCCGGCCCGCGTTGCGCCCAGCGCGTGTGGCCTGGAGCTCCGCCTGATCCAAGGACTCCTGGAGCCTGCGGTTGAGGCCGGAGAAGTCGAGAGCCGAGTTGATGGACCGGGTGAGGCTCTGCCCCAGATCCCGGCCCATCCGGTTCACGATCGGCGTCAGTTCAGCGTCCGCCTGAGCGGCGAAGCCCGAGGTGTCGGGGACGATGCTTACCTGGACACGGCCTGCGTTGGTCGCCATCGCCCCTCCGATTCCGTTATCCGGCGCCCTCGTCCGGCTGGGCCGGCTGGGGAGCCTGTGGGTTGCTCGCGCCCTGCTGACGGCGCTCGATCGCCTCGTGGAGCTTGCGCATGACCTCGGGGTCCGGCGGCTCGGGCCGGGTCCTTTCGAGGTGGCGCTGTTGCCTCTGCCGGAGCGCCTCGTCGGCCTCGATCTGCTCCAGGGCCCGGAGGTCGGGCTCTGGCCATTCGACGAGCTTCGGCAGGTCGTGCGGCTTCACGCCGTTGACCGCGAGCAGTGTCCGCACCATCGCGTGCTGGATGCTCAGGCTGCGGGCGAGCATGTAGTCCGCTTCGGTCCACCGCCGACGGCCGTGGTCTCCCGACAACGCGGACTTCGTCATGGAGTCGTACGGGAGGGCGAGGACGAACTCCCACAGCTCCAGCCACGACATGGAGCCTTCGGTTCCGTCTTCGTTCAGACGGTGGAACTCGTTGAGGGATCGCCCGGGGAAGTACCGGGCGATGTCCGCTCTCAGCTCGGACGGGTGCTCCTCGATTACTCCGAGGAGCTGGAGGATTCCCCCAAGGACACGCCGTTCGCGTCTTCGCCGGTGATCAGCTCCATGACGGCGTTGAAACCGACGACGGTGAACTGATCGGCCAGCTTGTCAAAGAGGTCCTTGTCGTGGGAGACCTTGCGCAGTACGACAAGAGACCGGTCCAGGCTGGACATGTCCACCGTCTCGCCGTCGTCTCCGGTCATCTTGGCTTCGCCGGTGAGCTGCTTCACCAGGGCCAGAGGCCACCACGACTGACGCAAGAAGCGGACAACGCACTCTTCGCTGTCGGCGTCCAGGAACTCGACCTCGACGTACTTGTCGCCGGTGGCTTCCATCGCCTGTGCGTAGACGACTTCCATCTTCAGGCGCTTGCGGTTCGGCTTGGACATGGGACTTTCTCCAGAATCTCGCGGGTCTTCGCGGGTCAAGGGGGTACTGGCCAGGGAGCAGACCCGCGAAGGACTCCCCGGCCAGTGATCAGGTGGATCAGGCCGGGAGGGCGACCGATCCGAACATGCGGGTGATTGGGGATCCGCCGCCCGGGGCGGCCATCGACGTGAAGGTCAGATCGAAGCCCGCGATCGTGTCGGCCTTGTAGGACCGGTCACCCTTCGCGGAGACCTGGGCGCGGGCGACGATGATGCGCGTCGGCCGCTCCGCCTGGTCGATGACGTCCATCCCGATCGCGTAGAACTGCGTCTCGGGGGTGTGCGGCTCGTTGAACGCCAGGAACTGGGTCGCGCCGGTGCCCGAGGACGTCATGTCCGCGATGTCGATGCCGTGCCAGAGGGCCAGGGTCCAGGCGTTGGTCTGCTCGAAGTTGATCTTGAACTGGGACTGGCGGCCCGTGATGATGTCCAAGACCGGGGAAGTCTCGCCCCACGCCCCGAAGGTCTGGTGGTTCTCGTTGGGCGACTCGGTCAGACCGTCCTCGGTGCCATAGCCCAGGTCCGTCCATCCGGTGCCCCAGGGGGAGTACGGGTCGGTCGGGGCGGTGGTGCCGACGGGGGCAACGACGAACGCGCCCTTGGTGCCGACCCTCACCTCGTTGCTGTCAGCCATTTGTTCTCCTGAAGGTGATGTCGCCTGGACGAAGATGGCCATGGATGTGCCCCTCCGCTCGGGCTGGAAGTGGAGCCTGGAGAGGCCCAGGCGAGTCGCGGGTCAGACAGGTTGAACGCGGAATCCGGCGATGTAGCCGATGCGCGTGACGTTCGAGTTGGGCTCCTCGGGTCGGACAGCCGGCCCGGTCTCCTCCCAGGTGCGCAGCACGGCGCCGCCGTTCCGGGAGGTGCCCTGCATCTGCTCCATGGCGGCCCTGACGCGGGCCATGGCGTCTGTGGCCTCCACACGGGAGGCGGCGTAGACGTCCAGGGAGATGCGGGCCTCGTCGAAGAGGCGCAGTCCCCCGAAGGTCCCGGCGACGCGCACGCCGCCGATGCGGTTGACCCAGACGAACGGCAGCGCCTCCATGAAGGCGTCGCCCTCGGGTCTCACCGTGGAAGCCTCGTAGGCGAGGACGTCCAGGATCTCGTTGACGACCATCGCCTCGACGTCCGGGAAGACCAGAGCGGTCAGGGGAGGGGTCACCGCGGCCTCCTACTCGGTAGGCGGCGTGTCCTGAGACTTGGCCTGGCGCGGGCGCTTGGCGGGCTCAGGAACGCTCTGGACGGGCTGGGCGACCTCCGGGAGCCGACCGAACCGGAGAACCGGCTCAGCGCCCTCCAGGTGGCCGATCCCGGCCCTCACGAGGTCCTTGACGGCCTGGTCCGGCACGTCCACGACGTCACCGGGCTGATGGCCCTGATAGGCGAAGGCGAGCACGAACTTCTGCATGGGATCAGTCCCTTGCGGCATCGAGAGCGTTGCCGATGGTGTGGTGGGCGGGGTGGTCGCGTTCCCGGGTCCCGTACTCGATGTAGATCGCGTACTCGACGTCCGAGACGACGAGGACCGAGCCGTCCGGCTCGTCCTCGGAGTGGATGGAGTCGCGGTACCGACCCGTCTCCACAGGCGCGTTGGCTTGAGCGACGGCCACCACCCGGTCGGCCCACTCGTGCAGGTCGGCCTGGACGAAGTCCTCGTGGACCAGGGATGCGATGGCGGCTTCGTCGGGCTTGAAGGCGCCCATCAGCCGGTGACCTGCTTGAGGGTCAGCCGCTGGTACGAGAGCGCCTTCAGGGGCCCGTGGCCGGTGTAGACGTCGGGCTTGCCGTCGACCTCGTACGTGACGCCGTCGACCTCGGCCCGGTCGTACTCCGTGACGGCCGCAGACGGGGGCAGGAAGCAGTCCAGGAACGTGATGACCTGGTCGCCCTGCTGGACCGTCTCCGTGGAGCTCAGGGGCTCCGTACGGCCCTGGTACGAGGTCCTGGTGGCCGTCGACCATTCGACGACCCGGTTGTTCTGGCGGTCCCTCGTGGGAGCGGGCCGCGTCAGGATCGTGACCGTGTGCGTGGGGAGGAGCAGCATGGCTCACCCCCACACGTACGGGTTCACCGGCCACAGGCCCTTGACCTGAAGCAGTTCGAGCAGGTCGGGGGCGACGCGGGAGTTCTTGCCCGCCGACGATGAGCCCGGCCTCCCGAAGAACCGGGTGATGGTCTGGTTGCCCAGGGACATCTGGGAGACGTTGGCGTTGGCCCCCGTCTCGTCCCCGAGGTCGGCGATGTACTGGGCCTGGATGCAGACGGCCTCCCGGAAGACCGCCGCAAGCGCGGGGTCCAGAGGGAGGCCGTCAGCGTCGGTGTCGTACACAGCCCCTATCAGGAGCTGGTCGAGCTTCGTGGAAGCCCGGTCCAGGAGACGGGCGGCGTTGGCCGGGACAGGGTCCGGGGCGAGGAACTCGGTGAGCTCTTCGACAGTGGCGTACGCCATGGACGCCTCCTCCGGGTCAGAGCGACAGGCAGGCGACCGTGACGCTCGTGACGGCGCTGAGGTCGACCTGGACGGTCGTGCCGTCTGCCTGGTCGTAGTTGTCGCTGAACGGGCCGAAGAACTTGTCCGCACCGGCGGCCACCGTGGCGGTGGGAGCGGTGACGGCCTGGCCCTCGACGGTCTTGCCGATCTTCAGCGTGACCGTGACCGAGGCGCCCGAGGCGTTCTTGACGTGGAGCATCTGCTTGCCGTTGGACGGGAAGGAGACGCCCGATGCATCCGGCGTGACGTAGTTCGGTGCGAGGCCCAGCGTGGTGAAGCGCTGGGGCGTGAGCGCAGTGCGCGCCATGGTGGTCCTCCTGGACTACTCGGCGCTGTGGAAGCGCTCGATCAGAGCGGCCAGGGTCAGGCTCTCGGCCTCTTCCTGGTCCGCTCCCTGGTGGACGGCCCAGGCCACCCAGTCGGCCTTCGAGGACGCCTTGTTCGGCTTCTTCGGAGGCTCCTGGGTGGCCGCCGGCTCCCGGGATTCCTGGAGCGCGGAATCCGCGGGCTCCTCGAAGGGCGACCCGTCGGGGTTCACCTGGATGAGCCAGCCCTTGGCCACCTTGTGCTCATACGCAGGGGAGAGCGGGAGGGCGATCTCGAAGACCGCTCCGCCCTCCCCTCGGAAGTGGCCGCTCGCCATCAGTGCCTCGGCACCAGGAAGGCGGTGACGGTGCCCGCCAGGCCGGTGGCCAGGTCGATGGCCAGGGAGCCGTCCGGCTGGATGAAGCGGGCCGACTCGAAGGGGCCGATCCACTGGGTGCTGGACGCGGCCACGGAGACCACCAGGTCGCCCGCGCCGGAGTACCAGGCGGGGGTCAGCCCGACACCGGCCTTCACGGTCACGTTGTGCGGGTTGGTGTCGGTGTTCTTGACCCGGATGAGGGTCTGCTCCGGGAGCGCCTTGGCCACGGTGTGGCCGTTGGTCGCGTCGGCGGTGGTGCCGGTGACATCGGCGACGCCGGTGTTGGTCACCAGCTTGGTGTACGAGACAGCAGTGCGTGCCATCGTCAGGCCTCCGATCAGGTGCGCGAGGCGGTCAGGACGGCAATGCCGTCGGGACGGATGAGGCGAGCGCCGTAGACGTGCAGGCCACGCACCGCGTCCGCGAAGGTGGTCTGGAGCCGCAGGGCCTCGGTCTCGACGATCTGCTCGGCGTACGAGATGGCGCCGGGGATGCCCGCCTGGACCACGAAGTCGTCGCCAGTCGGGTTCGGGCAGTTGTTGCTGACGAGGATGTCGAAGCCCGCAGCACGGCCGACCATGCCGTTGCGAAGAGTGGCGCCGTTGTCGGCCGCCTTCTCCGCGTTGATGAAGTTCGGGTTCTTCAGCAGGAGGCCGTGGTACCACTCGGGCACGATCACGTACCGGCCCTGAGTCGGCACGTTCGCCTCACCCAGCTTGACCTTGAGGTCAACCAGGGAGTTGTACGCCAGGTCGCCGGTGGTGACCGAGACGGTGCCCAGGTTGTTGGCCGCCTGGACGGCGGTGTACATCCCGGCCACGTACTGGTCGGCCCGGTCGGCGAGCCGGTAGGCCGCCTGCTGCATCGTCTGCTGCATGACCGCGCCGCCGTTGACGGACTGGGCCTTGTCGATGTCGTCGATCTTCTTGGCGAACGCCTTCTTCTGGTCGACCGTCAGGGTCAGACCGGCGTCCGAGACATCCTCGTAGTTGAGGGTGTCGCCCTGGTTGTAGTCGAAGACCGTGACGTCACCGATGGACGAGATGTGGACCGTGTCACCGGCCTGCTTGATCTCGCCCTCGTAGTCGCGGTTGACCACTCCCGGGCCCGCGTACACGAGCGTCTTGCGCAGGGCCACGAGGAGCACCGCGCTCCAGACCTCGCGCTTGAAGTTGTTGATGGACATGTTGTTCCTTCCGGAACTCGGGAGCGGTCAGCTCGATCAGGTGGTGCCGAGAAGCGCGCTCAACTGGCCGTCGGCCAGCGCCCTGTCGATCTCGTCGGCGGACATCCGGGCCACGTCGGCCTCGGTGAGCTGGCGCTTGCCGTTCGGGGCGCCGTTGAAGTCGCCGCCGCTCTTGGTGGGTGCCGTCTTCTGCGGCTGGGGGTTGGTCTTGAAGCGGTCGCCGGAGCCCTTGACCGCGTCCTCCACCGCCTGGGCGAAGGTGTTGGCCGTCAGGTCCAGCGAGGACACGGAGTCCAGGAAGGAGCGGCTGTCGAGCAGGGCGTCACCGTCGACTCCGGCCTTCGCCGCAGCGCGGTACACGGCCAGCTCCACGGCCTTGGCCTTGGCGTCCGCCTGGGCTCGCGTGAGCTGGTCGGCCACCTGGGCCGGGTCCGGCTCGTCGTCGCCCACGGGCAGCCCAGCAGCCTTCAGGGCCGCCATGAGCTTGTTGACCGTCTCGGACTGCTGCGCGGTCGCGTCCTTGGCCGCCTTGGCCTCGCGACGCTGCCGGGCCGCGTACTCCCGAGCGGTCTTGATCTCCTTCTGGGCCCAGTCCGGCAGAGCATCGACGCCCTGCGGAGACGGGTCCTGGGTGGCGCTCTGGGCGCCTGTGGTGTCCGTCCCGGTGTCCGCGGCGCCGGTGGCGTCCGAAGATGTTCCAGCGGGCTCCTGCGGGCCGTTCGGGGCGGGGTTGATCGGAGTGGTCACCGTTGGCCTCCAGGGCACGGCTGAGAGCCGATCCGCCACCAGGGCAAGACCGGCTTGGGGTGGGTGTTACTGGCCCTGCGGAACCGGCTCCTGGCCGGGCACAGGGGCGTTCTGGGGATCCGCCGGGGCCTGTCCGGGCACAGCCGGCCCAGGTGCTGTAGCCGGGGCGGTGGGTGGCGGAGAGGGCTTCTCGTCCTCGATCCGCTGGACCTCTTCGTCGATCTGGTCGTCCAGCCAGTCGGAGTGCGCCATCTTCACGGCCTCGCGGACGGAGAGGGCTCCAGCGGCCCTCAGCATCTGGATGCTGTTGGCGATTGCCTGCTGGTCCTGGGAGACCATGTCGGGGAACTCGATGGTCGGCTTCTGCGGCGTCACCCGCACGCCGAAGATGGTCTGTTGGACCTGGAGCAGCGCCTCCACCAAAGCGGCGAGCCCCTGTTTCCAGTACACGATCTTGTTGTTGCGAGTCGTGATGGTCTGGCGCTCGCGGGCGTTGATCTCGGTGGCCGTCGGCTTCGAAGTGCCGTCGCTCACCGCCATGCCGAACGTCTGGAGCGAGTAGCCCGCGCCCCGGATGATCTGCTCGGTGAGGCTCTTGCAGGTATCCGCGTGCTCCTGGACCCGCAGGGCGAGCTGGATCGCTCGGATCGGATCGGCTCCGTTGCCCGCGCCGGGGATATCCATCGGCACGAAGAGCTCACGGTCCAGGCTGAACGTCGCGCCCTGGCCCTTGCCCTTGGACTCCAAGAGCATCTGGTCGATGAACAGGCGGCCCTTGGCGATCTCCAGGTCCCGCATCCATGAGGACCATGCCTCGTCGAGCTTGTCCATCAGCGGCTCGGAACCCGCATAGTCCGACCGGCCGAGGTTGGCGCTGCCGGGGATGTGCCGCCAGAGCCGGTTGGGCTTCTGGTTCGGGATGTACACGGCCGTCATGGCCTGGACGCCGGTGTCGATGCCCCCGGCCTCGTCGCACAGATCCGCGTAGCCCGCGGTTGCCTCGAAGTCGGTCAGGTCCGCCTTGTCGCCCAGGTCGTTGTTGCTGCCGACGTGGACGGTGTGGATGATCCGGCCCGGCTCGTGCCGCTCCAGGTGACGCACCACAGTGTCCCCGTCGGTGCCGATGACCTTCCAGAAGGTGCAGGCCGTCAGGTAGCCCGACTGCCACTCCGGGACCGCACAGTCCGGGTGGGCGATGGAGATCCAGGCCCGGTCCGGGTTCAGGGCCTGGTTCCAGCACACGTGCAGATACACCCCGCCCATGGCCGAGCAGATCTCGGCGGCCTCCCGCAGGGTCGCGTGGACTCCCTCGTCCACCAGCTCGTCCAGGACGTCCTGGGTCGCCGTGTCGGTGACGAGGAAGCGGGGCGGTTCGGCGAAGAGCAGGTTCGCGCTCGTGGCAGCGATGTCCCCAGCGAGGGGGACGTGCAGCTTGGATCGGCGCTCGCCTGCCGGGATCGGCTCGCCCCAGAAGGTCTTGGCGTTGACCCCACCCGTCCAGCCCGGGGTGGAGAAGAACGTCTGGCTGATCGGCTTGGACCCGATCTGGCCGCCGTACGCGTATGCCAGCTCGTCATCGGAGCCGGAGTACCAGGCGCTCCACAGCGCCATCCGGTCGATGATCGGGGCCAGGTTCAGCGGGGGCCATGCCGTCTGGTTGTCCTGAGACGCCACTACGCAGCCGCCTCCAATCGCACGAGGGGTTGCCAGCGGTGCTGACTGCTGTGAACGAGGTAGCGGAGCGCGTCAACGCTGTGGTCGTCGATCTTGACGGGCTTGTCCTGGCCGAGCTTCGCGGCGTTCTCGTCCCACGAGTAGCCGGGTAGCTCTTGAAGGAGCCCTTCGCACGAGCGGTGGACGCGGAGTTTGTCCTTGGCCATCAGGGCCGAGACGGTCTGGATGCCCGGCAGGACCTCGTTGTTGGCGTCCTCCGGGCGGATCCCGGCTCGATAGAGCTGGACCTTGAACGGCGAGGCGCTCGGGTCGACGATCACCATCGGGGGCTGGATGCCCCTGAGCTTCGTGGTTGGGATGACGAGGTCTTCCCACCAGGCCTGAAGCCGCTCGACGTACTCGACCGTCGTGAGCTGGTGCCGGGACTTGCGTCCGTCGTACCGCCACTCTGCCGTGATGTAGAGCCGGCCGTCCGTCCCCACACCGCCCATCAGGGCCGCGAACGGGTTCTGGACGCCGAAGTCGATGCCGACGCCTATCCAGCGCTCGATCGACGGGACGATGTCCACCACGTGGCGGTCGTGGTCGAACATCTCGAAGATCGCGCCTTCACCGGCCACCCAGTCGCCCAGGATGAACCGCCGGTAGAAGAGCCCGACGTACATGCGCTTGTACGCCTCGACCGTGGCCTTCGGCAGGAACGGGTTGTCGTCCAGCGTGAAGTGCCAGGAGCGGACGTCCGGGTTGCCGGAGCGGATGACGTCCCGCAGAGCCCAGTGGCCGGGGGAGTCCGGGTTCGTGGACGCGAAGAGCTGTGCGCCCTCCACGCTCATGCGGGCCAGGAGCTGGTCGAAGAACTCTTTGTTCGGCAGGAGCGTCAGCTCGTCGACATAGGCGCCGACGACCGTCATGCCTCGGATCTTGGCCTCGGAGCGGGCGTCGTTCGCGCCGATGACGTGGACCCTGCGGCCGAGGATGGTCGCGGTGGGTGCGCCCTGGGTGTAGCTGACGTACCGGGCGTGGATCCCGAAGATGTCCGGGTTCTGGAGCACCGAGAAGATGTTGCGGGCGAGGGTGCCGGACGTCTTGCCGATCATCACGAGCTCACCGCTCGCGGGCGCCGTGGCGATGAACATCAACCAGCGGATCAGCGAGGCGACGGTCTTGCCCGAACGGATCGCGCCTTCCCAGATGTTCACCCGGGCCTGGGACTCCACGATCGAGCGGCCCTGCTTCGGACTCAGGAGCCGTCCGAGGGCCTCAAGCGTTGCCGGGGTCATCGGAGACCTCCGGCTGGCCGTACAGAGCCGTCAGGACGGCACCCAGAGAGCCGAGCGCACCCTTGGCGGTGTCGACTCCGGACTCCTTGTCGACCGCCTCCAGCTTCGTCACCGTCGTCATCGCGCTGGAGTGCGCCGTCGTGAAGTCCTTGAACTCCCGGGCAGGCGGACGCCGGAGGATCCGGGAGACGGGAGTGCCAAGGTGATCGAACCCCGTCAGCTCGTACTGGCTTAGGGCCCGCTCCCTGGCCTCCTGGGCCAACTCCAGGGCTCCTTCGATCTCGCGCTGACGCATGGCCCGAAGATCGATCTGACGGGCGTCAGTGGCGGCCCTGACGGCCTCCCGGTCGAAGTTGAGCCCGAGGCGCCTGGCGTGGTTGGTGACGGTGCCGACGGCCCATCCCATCTGACGGGCGATCTCGTTCCTGCTGACGCCGTCAGCGTGGAGCTGACGCAGGGTCTCTTCGTCCTCGGCGGAGAAGGTCCGTGCCACGGCCGGCCCACCCCCTCACGCGCGTGTAGTGACGGGTGACCGGTCAGGTTCCGTGAGCATCAGGTGTGCGATCAGAAGCAGTGCCAGGATGTGTCCATGGATTCCCAATGGGCGGCGACCACCTTCCTCGTGGTCGTCATGAGCCTGGTTTTGCTGGTAAGAGCGGTCCAGCCGATCGTCAACAAGCGCATCCAAGCGGACGTTGACAAGGAGCGGGAGAGGCTGTTGGCGGGCCTGCCCGCGAACGGAATCCCGGTCTCGGAGCGACGGGAGGCCCAGGAGGAGCGCTTCAGTAACGTCCTGATTGAGTACTACGTCTTCGGTCTTGTCCTGGCGAAACGGAGCTTCTCGGTCAGTCTCGTGTGCTCCGTCATCGGCGGCTTGGTGCTCATCTGCGGTGTCGGCATCGGCATCTACAAGGCCGAGACAAACGGAGACCTGTACATCGCCGCAGTTACCAGCAGTGCAGGGGTCGTGGTGTCCATCATCGGTGCCTTGTTCCACCGGAGAGCAGACCTCTCCCTGCGGCACATGCAGGATCAGAGCAAGGGGCTCCGGTTGGACATGAAGGCCGAACGAGACGCTGGTCAGGCGGTCCGGCTGCTGGAAGATGTTGAGGACACCGCCCTCAAGGCCCATCTCCAGGCCGCGCTGATCCTGAAGTTCTCCGCTGCCGAGCTGCCCGAACTGGACGGCGTCCTGAAGTCGGCCGATCTCCTGCCGCAGTCACACGTCAACGGATCGGTCCCGCAACAGCAGTCGGAGACCTCGGCGTCATGAAGGCTTGACGTCCGTCAGGGGCTCAGAGCCGGGTGTCGTTGTAGTGGGCCTGGGCGGTCTCCCGGGCCTCCTCGTAGTCGCCGCCCTCGGTGAGGCAGCGCTCGTAGGCCCTGACGGCGTCAGCGAAGTCCACGAGCTCCCCGGCCGTGATCCTCATCAGGGACTCGGAGGGCTCGCTCTCGCGGGGGTCCGTCATCGTCCCCATCTCCGCGTACAGGGCGAAGAGGTTGATGTTGTCCACCGTCGCCATGCGGGTCTCCGTGGGTGTGTGGTGATGCTCGACGGCCGTCAGCGCGACTCACTCGACTTCCCAACCGCGCTGAGCGCGTGATCTCCTCGCGCCATGGAGAAGAGATGGGGCGACGAGTGGCGCCCAGGCATGCGAGTCAGGATGTTCGACAACCAGGACTCGGCCCGGGCGATCCGGGACGGAGTGATCAAGGACCGGAGCTGGGGCCGAGACCGGGGGAAGCCGATCTGGTGGTTCGAGGTCCTCTTCGACGGCGACACCGAAGTACGGGTGTACGGGCCGGGGGAGATTCATGTGGGGATCGAGAACGCCCAGTCCTGACGTCAGGCGGCAGGAACCAGCACGCGCTTCGCCTTCGCCCTCGTGGCCTTCTCGGCCTGGGCGACGGACAGATGCCGGAAGAGCTTCTGGCCTCGGGGATCGAGGCCTTCGACTTTCAAGTGGCCTCGGCGGATCCACGAGTAGACCGTCACCGGGCTGACGCCACAGTGATCAGCGGCCTCTCGGACCGTCAGCCAGAGTTCGTCCTCCACTGAAGCCCTCCCGAACATGCGAAAGGCCCCGTTCCGCCAGTGGCGTCGGGGCCTGCACGAGGACGTACGTGTCCTGCTGATCTTGATTATGCGGTCAGGTTGATTCAAATTGCAAGCAGTCTGCTGACGGGCGTCATGACGGGGGCTACGTCAGGCCGTACCGGGCTCGGTTGGCCTGTTCCGTGACGCGGACCTTGCGGGCCCGCTGCGCCGCCCGGCTCAGCCCAGGGAGGGTCTCCTCGCGGAGGTACGAACCAAGCGCTGCCATCGCCTCACGGCACAGGAGGTCGACCTCAAAGCCGAGAGCGGGGCGTCGAAAGTTCAAGGACTCGTACGTCTCTTCACCGGCATCCAGGACGTAGGTCGCATCGTTGATGCGGTCACGAAGCTCCGCGTCAGGCAGACGCAAGACGGCCATGGAGATGTGATCGCGGCACTCGATCAGGCTCTGCGTCCACGCGTCTGGCTCGTGCAATTCGACCCTATGTGCCCTGCTGGGGTTCTCCTGCACCAGTCGGCGCAGCTTGTTGAGTTCCGTTACGAGCTGATCCACGGCCTGACGAGCCATGGTCTCGTGGCGCTCCTGGCGGGCGTGCTTGGCCTGTTGCCGCTGCTGGAGCCATGCGCCCAACAGGGCGCCCCCGGCACCGATGACGGCACCGCCCAGACCACTGATCAGCCCCACCAACGTCTCCGTCTGCACTGTCTCCCTTTCAGCCGGCTCGGTCAGGTCGGAGCGCCAAGGGCGTCATGACGGGGGCCAGGCGCCAGGGAACTGGGTCCACATGCCATCCGGGAAGGGCTCCCTACGGATCACCGTTCCCATGACGGTCCGGAAGTTGATGCAGATGTCCCTGTACCGAGCCGTCGGCCAGGGTGATTCCTCCTGGGCCACGCCCTCGGGGTCCCGGAGGATTTCGGCGTGACCCCACCGCACGGCCCGCTGAACCTTCGGGTCGGGGAACCTCAGAGCCTGTGACTCCAGCTCTCGCAGGATCATTTGGAGAGTCTCGAACCAGTGCCGACGAGTCTCGGAAAAGTTCGTTGTCGGCACTCCTTGCTCAAAGTGGTCTTCTATCGCATAGGTCAGTCGGATGACCTCGTTGGCAGCCGCCTCAGCGAGACCCAGCAGGTGTATCCGCTCGGCCTCGTGGGCGGTCTTCCGCTGCTGCCAGATCACGGCCCCCGTGGAGACCGCCGCACCCACCACGGCACCCGCGAGACCCATCAGTCCCGCTAACGTCTCTGCCTGCACGTGATCACCTCGCCAGGGGCCTGCGTGCAACTTGGTTCATGACGGCTCACTGCGGGCTCTGTCACGAGCCCGTGCGATCTCGCGTTGCTCCAGGAAGTATTGCGAGGGCTCCGGGAGCGGCTCCTCCCGCAGGAACGCGGAGAGAACGCCGACGGCCTCCTTGCAACAGGTGTCGACCCAGCCCTTGTCCTCACTGTTCGGGCGGCTGGGCTCCATGTAGGCCGCGGCGAGACCGATGATGCCCAAGACCCGCCTACGCATTTCGTCGCCGTGGGACACCACATAGAGGGCGGCATCAAAGGTCGTAACGAACTCGACAAGCGCCTCGCTGAACGCGAGGGCGCTGTCGGCATCCTCGGTCCGCCTCATGCTGGCGTGGCGGAAGCGTATGAGCATCTCCAGCGCCGCCTGGCCGGCTGTATACCTGCGTTCGTCCCGACGTTGTTCCTTCGCGGTCTTGGCCTGGTGCTGTTGCTGGAGCCACCCGCCCAGCAGTGCGCCTCCGGCACCCACCACAGCACCCGCGAGACCCATCAGCCCCGCCAACGTCTCTGCCTGCATGGTGGTCAGTCTCTCGGTTACCGGTGTTCGGGAGGAAGCACGAAGGCCGTCATGGCAGGGCACCACAGCCAGCCCTCGGCTGAACGGCGTCTTACCAGCGACCTCGTGGCATCTCGTCTATGGCACTGCGTATCGACGTGGCGGCGTTCTCCATCCTCTGCGCGGCCTTCATCAGCCCTACGACTTTGGTCTCCAGGTCTCCGAGCCTGTCAGCGGCCGACGCGAAGATGCCGACGTTGTCCTCGAAGCTGCCCAATGACCGTGCGGCGTCACTGAACAGCTCGATGGCATCCGGGCTGATGCCGAAGCCGTGGATGCGGGGGTCTGCCAGCTCATCCAGCAGGGTGTTGAGGAGGCCGGCCAGTTCGGGGGCGCTCTTGGAGAACTCGGCCAGCGCAGGACGCACCTGGTCCAGGAACTGTCCCTGGGCCTCGGCGAGCATCTCGCCCAGACGGGCTTCGGTGAGCCCGGTCAGGCCCTCCAGCGCCTCCATGCTTTCGCCTTCGCGGCTGGCCTTCCATCCTTCGAGGACCTCCACCGGGTAGTCGGCGCTACTGGCGCCGTCGATCGTGGTGTGGTGGGGGACACAGAGCAACAGCAGGTTCTTGAAGCTGTTGCGCTCCGGCACGGACCACTTGGCGTCGAAGCGTTTGCCGCCAGCGTTGATTGCCCGGATGTGGGCGATCTCGGCGTTCACCTTGGGCACACCGTTGACCATCGTGATGACGCGGCTCGTACATCCCGGCCAATAGCAGTAGCCCCTGCACAGGGTCATCAGCCCGGCGAGTGTGGCGTTGTCGTACTTCCTTTGCGCCATGCGCCCCCCTTTGCGACAGCTCCTCCGGGACTGTAGGACCTCAGGCGGCACCGCGCCACGGTGCCTTCCGGCAGTCGTCGTTACGTGACGGCCGTCAGGCGGACGGCAGCGCCTTCAACTCCGGCTCGTCTTTCTCCACCCGCTGCCGGACCGATCGGCAGGTCCCGTCAGAGCAGGCGAGCCCGTTCCGCCTCAGGGCCTCGGCGATGTGCCGGGTGCTCGGACGCCTACTGCCGAGAGCGTCGTACAAGCTCCTCACGACCTCGTCCGCCGAGGGCTTCGGCGGACTCTCGGAGGCCTTCTCGTCTTTCGGGTCGACGCGGGCCGTCACCACCTCTGGACGGGGCGTCAGAGCGGGGCTGACGGCCTTGACGATGGACGGCTTCCACGGGGGAGTGCCGACCCGGGAGAGATCCACCACGGGCTTCGGGACCTTCGGGACCCTTCCGGCCCCGGCGAGGGCGTGGACCCTCCAGATGACGACGGGCGTCACCAGGCTGACGGCGGCCACCAGGGGCACCGAGGCGCTGATGTGGTGGGTGGTCAGCAGATGGGTGGCCACCTGGGCGCCACCCATCATCGTCAGGGCAGCGGCGACGTCCCGGCCTTGGGCTGCCCGTACAGCGGCGATCACGTAGACGTCGATCACGACGGCCAACAGAGGTGCGACTGCGCGGGAGATGCCGACCTGACGGGCCAGCTCCCATTCGCCGACTGCCGTCACCGCAATCCCGGCGACGAGGGCGGTGCCCAGGAGGATCCGGTCGGTCAGGGACAGAGACGGGGAAGGCCCCGCGTCATCCAACGGCGCGGGGTTCTTGCGGACGCTCATGGGGCGTCAGCCCTCCCGGGACTTCTTGGCGGCCTCGGCCTGGACGGTGACGAGTTGGCTGTACTCCCTGGTGCTCAGGCGGACTGCGGGACACGCCCGGCACTCCGCCGCCCACCCGGAGCCCTCCTCCCGCACCATGCAGCGCATGTCGCAGGTGGGGCAGGTGACGGGCAGCAGAATCCGGATCGGCTCGATGCCAGCCACCTTCCGCAGGACCCTCAGCAGCCCCTCCAGCTCGTCCGCGTAGTCCCGGGCCCACTCCTGTCGGCAGGACCACTCGTGGCGGTCCAGCAGGAATTGCGTCAGGCCGCTGACCGTGCGGCTGGAGGGCCTCTGACGGGTCTGCTCGGCCACCAAGTCCACCCAGGCGCTCAGGACGCCCACGACGGGCACCTCACCGATCTGGTCCTCACCCGACAGGACCGCGTCAGCGCTCGGGCCCAGGAGGTTCAGCACGTCCATCCGCAGCGGAAGCGGGGCCGTCTTGGACGTGGCGACCCTCTCGCTCTCCCCGCCCCGCTGGACCCGGTGCCGGGCCATCCAGCACAGGGCGACCGTCTCGGGGAGGGACATGATCGCTCCCCTGATCCGGTTGCGGCATGGGCGGCAGGTGCGGGGCAGGTCCGCGGCCTTGCCGCAGACGGTGCAGGGGACCTGCGCAGGCTCCTCGTAGACGCTCACCGGCCATCCTTCCTCGTACGGACGGGCTGGGGCCGCTCGTTGCGGACGAACGCGACGATCCAGGCGATTACGATCGCGGCGGCCAGGACCCAGAGGGCCAGTTGGATGTGGTTCGCGTTCATCGTCAGCCCTGCGCCTTCCTGTACTCGGCGACGACGTCGGACCAGTGGAAGAGCGCGTCGGACATGAAGCCGCCCACGCCCTCGTCCAGCAGCTCGATCTCGATCGGCGCAATCTGCGGGTCCGGGATCGGCTCGTCGTCCCTGTACAGCCCCAGGAGAACGCTGGCCTGACGGGAGGTCACCAGGGCCTCTCCGCACAGGCCGTTGCCGTGCTGGCCGTGGCAGGTCCACATCTCCCACGTGGCGGCCGATCCGATCTCCAGGACCCGGCCGTCACCGTGGCCCAGGCGCATGACACGGTGCTGGTCCCAGGCGTCCTCGGCGATCTCGGCCAAGCGGACCTGGATCAAGTCGTTCAAGGTGACAGTCGGGCTCATAGTTCGATCTCCCCGTTGGTGTTGATCTTGTTGTTCTGCTCGTCAGCAGCCCAGAAGTCGGCCATAGCGCTGTCTGCGGCCTCTCCGTGCAGCTCCACCAACCCGCTGTCGGTCTTCTCGTAGATCCGCAGGGGACGGACGGTGACGGTCTCCACGAGGTCGATACCGTCAATGCGATCGCGCACTTGGACCTGCTGGACCATCCGCGAGTCGTAGCCGACGATGTAGCGCTCCCAGGGGTCGGCGATGCTCATCGGCCCTCCTCGGCCAGCCAGACGCCGCTGACCCGGCGGACCAGGCCCTTGGCCTCCAGGGAGGTCAGGCATCGCCAGACGGTGTTCTCGGCCATCCCGAGGACCTCGGCCATGGGCTTGATGCGCTGCGGGTCGGCAACGGCCTTGACGTACGTCCAGACGACCTTGGCGGTGTGGGTGAGGTCCTGGTCCGTCATGACACCGTAGATCTCGTCCGTAGGGACGGGCTCGGCGCTGAGGCGCGTCATCAGGCACCTCGCCGGATCTTCTGGGCGACGAGACCCACGACCACCGGGCGCCGGAACTTGTCGAAGTCGATGGGGGCTTCCTCGGCCGACTCCAGGGATTTATGGAAGGTCGCGGTCGGGGCCTCGATGGCCTCGGGCTTCCGCGTCTTCCTCCGCTCGGGGAGGTCCGGGATGGTCTTGGCGGGGTTCAGCGGCAGCCCGTCACGGACGAGGGCCCGGACGAAGTCCAGCTCCGGCTCTCCGGGCCGGACACGCACCTGCTGGTGGCGGCGGCCCTCGTCGTCGACGAAGTCGCCAGTGACGTACAGGAAGGGGCGGCCCTTCGCTTTCGGGTGCAGGTGCTGGAAGCCGTTGACCAGCTTCTGCTTGCTCTCGCTCCAGCGCTTCTTGCGCTCGTCGCGGTTGTACCCGGCCGCGTAGAGGTGCTCGAAGAAGTCCCGGTACTTCACGGCGACGAAGTAGCAGTTGTGGAACTCGGTCAGGCTGAGGCCCAGGGAACTGCTGATCACGTCGGCCACGGCGGCCTTGGGCTTCAGCTCCTGTACCACCGCATTGGCCTGCTCCAGCTCTCGGGCCTGAGAGGCGGCCAGCTCCAGGGCCTCGGCGAAGGAGGCGGGGATGCGGGGAGTGGACGCGGCCCCCTCGGACTCCAGGAGGTAGGTCCGGATCTGGCGGGCCACCTCCGACTTGGTCAGGAGCTGGCCGACGTTAAGGACGGCCTTCCGGCTGAAGACCGCCAGGGAGCGGGCCTTGGAGCTCAGCCCCAGATTTGCGACTCCGCCGAACGGAGTCGCAAACGCCGTCAACTCCTGACCCTGGAGGACGCGTCGACCGTTGTCGGTGAGCTCCTCGAAGTTGGAGGAGACCAGAGTGTCGATGGTCGAGAGCGGGACCTCGTAGTACGAGGCCACCATCTCGGTCGTGACGTGGAACGAGTCCGGCAGGGTCACCAGGGTCTTGACCTTGTCGAGCACGTCAGTGCACTCGATGGTCTGGGCCCGCATCGTGCGGGATTCCGTCAGGACCAGTTCATTGTTGACGCGCGCAGTGATGGCGGACATCCGCTATCCCTTCGACTCAACGCACGGAGGACATCCCCGTGCAGGGGTCCTCCAGCGGAGTCGTATCGCCTCGGTGGCGATGCCTCAATAATAGCAGCCAAAACCCGTATGGAGGAACCGTTGGCCGTATCCATGTGGGTGCCTGAATTCCTCCAAGAATTCCTGGAGAGATGGTTACTACGGGAATTGTTGGAGGAATTCGGAGGTTGGCGCGTGGGGCCCGCGCGTGCGTATCCTGTGACCCCTAGACGCGACGAGGCCCTCCGGCGGGAACCGAAGGGCCTGCGTCAGGGAATTTAAATTCCCGGCTGGTCCGGGAGGTCGCTCAACCTCTCCGAACCGGTTGCCCCCACCCGAACCACCGAACGAGGAGCAACCCAAGTGCTCTCGCATTTTAGCGACCGTGGCGTCTCCGGTCGAACCGACCTCCAGGAGTCCGCGGAGCGCGTCTCCGGCCACCACCTCAACGAGATCCGCCAGCGTCTCCTGGTCGACCCGAAGTCCCTGAACGAGGCGCACGTCGCCTGGGCCCTGGAGGTCCACCCGTTCCTGTCCGGGACTCGGGGCATCGCCCGCTGGACCCACCAGCACAAGGAGACCGTCCAGGAGATGGCGGCCAAGGAGGGCGGTGTGTCCAGGCACCAGCTCCTCTACACGGCCAGGCGCGGCACTTCCTCCATCAGCTCAGAGGAGCGCGAGGACATGGTGCTCCGGTTCAACTCTCTGGCCGGGAGGTCCTGGACTCCTCTGGGGGCCACCGGATACCGGTCGTTTGCCGCCCAGTACCTCTCTAAGACCAACATCCCCTCTGGGCCCTGGACCGAAAGGATCTTGGAGGATAAGAACCCTCAGAGGGGTAATGGGCGGGAGACGACCGGTATCGCTGACGAGCTGGTCAACGACCTGGTCAACGCCCATGAGGACTTCGAGAAGCTGACGGACTGGGGCTCTCCGAGGTCCTGGTCCCACACCCTGATGACGATCCTCGACCCGTCCAACGACGTTTGGGCCGAGGAGGGGAACGACGCTCTGGGCAAGCACGCGTGGCGTCTGGCCGTCCTCTTTGGGGTCCGGGACATCTTCGTGACCCAGACGGACCTGATGGCCCTCACGGGACTGGCGGAGCGCCCGGTCCGGCGCCTCTTGGACCGCTGGAAGAAGGGCTCGATGCGCCTGGCCGTCGAGGCGAAGGTCGGTCGGACGAAGGTCTACACGCTCCTGTTCCACTCGGTGCTCGACCCGGACGGGATGATGTTCTGCGGCCACCTGGGCGACAAGACCAAGCTCAACGCGGCCATGGCCAAGGACGCCAAGGAGCGCGCCACGGCGGCCCGTCGGGGCACTCCCGAGGGCGCCATCGCCTGGAAGGCCGCCAACCCCCGTACGCGCCAGGCGTTCCTGGACGACCTCCCCAGGGACGCGGACCAGGTCTGGCGGGAGCTGGTGGAGCGCGGCGACGAGATGGAGATGTACGAGCACCTCGTGGCCCAGGCCAAGGAGGCGGGCTCGGTCCCCAGCACCCCTGAGGCCCTCGTGGAGAAGGCCGCGGTGGCCCGGCCGGCTCAGGAATCCTTGGGGACCCAGCGCTTCATGGCCCTCTCCGAGCAGGACCAGCAGGAAACCCTGGCCGCCATGCGTCGGAGGGTGTCCGGGATCGGCTCGGCCTGACGCGCGTGGATGATGTGCCAAGAGGACTCGCAGCGGAGGAGGGCGACGACACCGCCGTCCTCCTCGGCCTTCCGCACCTCGTCCAGCAGCTCGGGGAGCACGGAGCGCTCGTCGGAGCCGGGGTAGTACAGGGGCCAGGTGTGCTGCGCGATGTGCATGGTGCCTCCGGGCTGAGGATCTTCTTCACCCTCTACGGCTCCCGGGCCCCTTGCAGACATGGATGTCGGAGCAAGATTCTCGAAGCGCTCACGGAGCCGTTTCGACCGTGCACTCCTCGATCCAGCGCGCTATGACCGAGAACGTCGCCAGGTATTCCAGCGCCTCCTGCTGGGACCAGTTGACCTCGTCCTCGTGGGCGGCGAGGTTGCGGATCGCCAAGAAGGCCCCGGCGGAGGTGTACTTCGCGCCGTCCTGGCGAGCCCTCCAGGTCGGGGTGCTGCGGTCCCCGTCGAAGCGGAGGCGGGGCTTCCCCTCGACGGGTGCCTTCATGTCGAAGGTCTGCATACAGAGATCCGTTTCTCCGACGTCATGGCGGCCGAGCTTCTGCTGAAGGCGACGGTTGACTGTACGGGCAGCGGCAAGGACAGCGTCCTGGTATGCCTCAGCGGCCCATAGGGGAGCGGCTGGCTCCCAGACCCAGGGATGGAGGGTGTCGGCCGTCAGGGCTGGCGACGTTGGGCGCAGGAACGCCGCCATCTCCTCGGCTGACTGGGCTCGCCCCAAGGCCTGGATAGCCGGGTACCGCGCTTGGACCCACAGGTCGCGGCGGTTCCCCGACTGCTCGTAATCGCCCAGCCCGGGTTCGTAGGCGTTCTCGATCAACCGGGCGCGGACCTCCTCCACTTCCAGCCATCGTGGGGGATCTGGCCAGTTGTAGGAGCCACTGTCGTCGATGGCATCCAAGTGGGCGTCGATGCCCTCTATGAACTTGGTCAACTTCTCAACGGCGTATGCGTGATCCACGATCGAAGGGTACGGGGCCAAGTCCTTCGGGTGGCTCTATCCAAGACAAGGTTGGAGAGAGAGTGTGCGTCCAGAAGAGCGTCAAGAGGTCCTGGAGCGCCACGGTCTGAAGGAGACCCAGGACGGCTTCGAGCTGGCCATGCGCGGCTTCCAGAAGGCCTCCAAGCGGGCCCTGGAGTTGCGGAAGCAGGGAGACGCGGAGGCGACCCGGATCCTCGCCCTGAGCCCCGAGGATCCGCTCCGGTGGGAGTACGCGAGGTGCATCCAGATCGACTCTTTCGCCGCCGAGGTGCACCGCTCAGGAATTTAAATTCATCTCCTCCGGGAATCCGCCACCGAGCGAATGCGCCAAGTAGTGGAGAGGTCGCGCCCCGTCACTTCAAACGGCTAACATGATGACGGCCGCACACTGAGGGCCCACCTCTGGGGAGAGGTGGGCCCTCAGGATTTTAAATCTCTGGCGAGAGATCTATCGGGTGCTGTAACACCCGAGGTTTGGGGAAACCATGGGCGATCTTAGCCGCATTCGCACAGCAGAGCTAGACGATGAGCTGCACTATTCCCTGTGGGATGCCGTTCGGACGTTGGGCTACAGCTCATACGCTGTGGCCCACCGGAAGATCCCCCGGGGAGCGAAGAAGCGCGTCCGCTGGGAGCTCTTCGGCGAGACCGGACCTCAGGCGCGCACCTTGACGACGGCCGTGAACCTGACCGGCTTGAAATACCTGGTAGCACACTCGAAACGCGCTGCCGCCCGGGATCTTGCGGCGGAATTGGGCATGGATCTGGTGTGCGCCCCGACCCAGGAGTCGGAGGTCTTGAGGATCGTCTCCGCCGCCTTGAGGCCGTTGGAGTTCGTGGAGGAGCATCGGGTCGGCAACTACGTCGTGGACGGCTTCTTCCCGGGCCTCGGTGTGGTCCTGGAGTATGACCGGCTGAGTGATCCGAGGTTCGACCGGGAGGCCGAGTTCTGGCGGCGGGTCTACGTCGAGGACCAGCTCGGCTGCACGTTCGTCACGTTCGATCCGAACCACCAGGACTTCAACCCAGGCGACATCATCAACCGGATCCTGCGGATGGACTTGCCCGAGCAGGCTCAGCAATCCGCCTAATCTCTCCGGGAAATCCCGGAGGGATTCCGAGTCGTCAAAGCGGAAGTTGCGCTGCCACTCGATCGGGTGACAGCCTTTCCGCATGCCTGTTGTCACACACATTGCCGCGCACGACGAGGCCCACTGTCGGCCGGAGTCCGCGCGATGAAGCTCGTCGTCATCGACCCGGAGGCCCCCGAGGGCTTCCGGCGGGTCCCCTACGGGCCCGTGGTGAACGGGAAGCCCCTGCGCTCCCCTGCGATGCGGAAGCTCATCCAGGGCCTCGTGCGGGACCAGATGGCCTTCGCCGAGCGGGAGCGCCAGGAGGCCGCGTGGGTGGAGCGGCAGTTGGGCACCGCACCCCCGCTGACGGCCTACCAGGCCAAGATGCTCCGGCGGGTGAAGACGGAGCTGACGAAGGCCGCGCAGAGCCGTACGGAGGAGCCGGCCCGCAGGGCGGCCTGAGCGCTTTGCCGGAAAAGGTCATGACGGTGTCAGGGCCTTCTCTTATCGTCATGGGATGGGCAAGAACACCGGCAAGCAGAAACTCAAACGCCGCCACCACACCGTCCCCCGCCTGCTCCTCCGGCGATTCGCCGACGGTGAGCGGCTCGTGCGCGTGCCCCTGAACGGCGGAGAGCCCACCGTCGTCGGAGTCGGCGACGTCACGGTGCGACGCGACTTCTACTCCATGCGCACCGAGGACGGACAGCTCGACGACACGGTGGAGGATCTGCTCTCGAACCTGGAGAGCCAGGCAGCCCAGGTGATTCGGAAGATCATCGAGGACCAGCTGTGGCCGCTGCCGGTCGGCGACAGGGCGATCCTGGGGCAGTGGATCGCCGCGCAGCATGTGCGCATACCGGCGGTCCGGCAGGCGAACAACGAGATCTTCGACCAGCTCACCAAAATCGTAATTGCCGCTGGTGGCAAGCCAGAGATGCGGCGGCTCCTTGAGGAGGAGGCTGGCGAGCCCGTCACGGACGAGGAAGTCGACGCGATGTGGGCAGAGATGACGGACTTCACCAGCTACGACGCCGAGCTGTCCGCCAACGACCACATGCTGATGATGGGCCGGTCGATGGAGACCGCATACGACGCGATGATGAACCGTTCGTGGGGACTGTGCCGGTTCCAGCGCAAGACGCTGCTCCTGTCCGACCACCCCGTGACCTTGATGCGAGATGAGCACCAGCCGGAGTGGCGGGGCGTGGGACTGGCGAATGCCGCAGCCATCCTCGTCCCCATCGACAGGCGAGCGGCGATCATCATGGAGCCGCCCGGAGTCCCGGACCACGAGCTCCCGGCCTCGGCCAAGGTGGCCCGGGAGATGAATCACCGCTTTGCCTGGAACTCGCGCATCGAGCTGTTCCACCATCCGGACGACAACCCGCTGGTCGGGATCGAGCTGCCTCCGGTCAGGTCGCACGAAGCCGAGTTCAGTCAGACTGCCGAGAACTTCGTGCGGCCCGACGGACTCACGGAGTCCGCCTAACGCCAGAACACCTCGACCCGATCCGGGTTCCAGACGTTGAAGGGCCGGGTCGCGGGGTGGATCAGGATCTCCCGGATCAGGCCTCGGTACACCGACTGCTTCCGAGGGATCGAGTAGTCCTCCCACTCCTTCCGCAGCTCGACGGCGCTGATCTCGGTGAGGCTGGTCTTGACGCTGTACTGGGCGATCTCCCTGCGGGCGTCGGCCATTCGCACGTTGAACTTGTCGATTGCGTCCTGGATCTCCCGGGCGGGACGGTCGCCGTCCAGCAGCTCGTTCTCCAGCTCCGCCTTCCGCGCCTCCCAGCGGCCAAGCTTGGCCTCCAGAGCCGGCCGCGGGTCGTCGGGGTCCTCCACAGCGGACACCTCGACCTCCTCCAGCTTCTTGAAGAGGAGCTTCTCCACCAGTGACTCCAGGTCGGGGATCTGGATCGTCCGGCCGCCGCAGCCGCCGCCCTCCTTCTTGCACGTATAGATGGGCATGTCCTTGTCCCCGCGCTGGGCCGTGCTCATCTTGTGGTGCTTTCGCCCCTCTTCTTTGCATGAGCAGGGCTCACCGACGACGTGCGGAATCTTGCAGGTGCAGTGGACCAGGCCGGAGATCGGGTACTTCAGGGCAGTGCCGTCGCGCTCACCGAACTCCGCCTTGAACTCCTCGGAGCGCGTGGCGAGTAGGGCCCTGAGCGCATCGCTCTTCTCCGGCGAGATGATCGCGGGCCAGACGGCGGGCCCCTTGATCAGACCCTTGTGCTCCTTGCGGCCCGAGATCCGGGCGGACATGAGCAGGGCCCGCATCGCCTGGTACGTGAACTCCCCGCCGGTGGTGGTCTTCACCCCGTTCTCGTGGGCGTCCAGGACCAGGCTGTACAGCTTCTCGCCCTCCAGGGCCCGATCCGCCCAGCGCTCCACCCACTTGGCCTCGTCCTCGTTCAGGACCTCGGCGAGGATCTTCCGGCGCGGGCCCTCACCGTCGAACAGCCGTGTGTAACCGAAGGGCCGGTGGCCAGAGTTGTGAATCTTCCCGGCGGCCACCAGTTCCTGGACCTTGCGGAGGATGCGCTCCTGCTTGTGCTCGACCTCGTATTTGGCGATGGCTCCGAGCATCCGGGCCACGAGCCGACCGGTGGGGGTGCTCAGATCGAGGTCGCCCGCCTTGACGGTCGCGATCTCGGTCTTGTGCTCCTCCACGATGATGATCAGGTCTTCCAGCTCTGCGGGCTGGCGGTACAGGCGGTCCGGGTGCCAGGACACCACCGCGTCGATGTGGCCCGACTCGATGTCGGCCAGCATCCGCAGGTAGTCCTTGCGCTTCTTCCGGCGGTCAGCGGCCGTCACGTCGTTGTCGACGTACACCTCCACGACCTTCCAGCCGAAGGGGGCGGCCAGGAGACGGCAGTCGTCCTCCTGGCGCTTCACGCCGAGGCCGCCGCCCTCGCGGTCGTCGGAGATACGGACGTAGATGCCGACGCGACGGACGCGGTCCCTGGCGGTGGTCTTCATGCCATGCAGAGTAGGGGAGTTGATGAGCTTTTCAGAACTTGTGGCACCACGGGTCGGCGTACCAGGATCAAGAGCTCATACGGAAAGTGGCGCCGCGGCTAGCGTTGATCTCGTGCGGGAGGGGCAATCCCTACGGTCACCCAGCTCCTGGTACGGTCGCGGCGCTGCGGGCGGAGGGTGCGATGGTGCTGCGCACCGACGAGGACGGGGCGATTGCCGTCGTAGGTGGGGGCGCCGGTCTGAGAGTGGCGAGAGACTGAGCACATGAATTCCGCACAGGCTGACGCCTATCTCCGCCGGATCGGGGTGGAGCATCCCGCTTGGCCCACCGTCGACGTGCTGCGCGAGCTGCATCTTCGGCATCTGCAGACCGTGCCGTTCGAGAACCTGTCGATCCACCTCGGCGAGGAGATCGTGCTCGAGGAGGGCCGGCTGCTGGACAAGATCGTCGGAGGGCACAGGGGAGGTTTCTGCTACGAGCTCAACGGGGCGTTCGGGGCGTTGCTGGCGGCCCTCGGCTTCGATGTCACGCTGCTCGCCGCGCGGGTGTACGGGGAGGAGGAGCGGCTGGGCATGCCGTACGACCATCTGGCGTTGCGGGTGCGGACGGTGGACGGGGGCGACTGGCTCGCGGACGTCGGTTTCGGGGCGAACAGCCACTGGCCGCTGGCGTTCGGGGAGCGGGGTGAGCAGCGGGATGCGGGCGGTGCGTTCCGGGTGATCGAGGCCGGGGCGGATGCGGCAGGGGTTCGCGGGGGCGGCGATGCCGCGGAGTGCGGGGACCTCGACGTGCTGCGGGACGGCAAGCTCCAGTACCGGCTGGAGTTGCGGCCGCGGGTGCTTGAGGACTTCACCGGCGGAGCCTGGTGGAACACCACCTCCCCCGCGTCGCACTTCGTGCGGTCGCTGGTGTGCTCGCGGGTCACAGAGGACGGCGGGAGGATCACGCTCAGCGGCAGCCGTCTGACGACGACGGCCCCCGACGGGAAGAAGGAGGTGGCGGAACTGGCGGGAGACGAGGAGGTGCTGGAGACGTACCGGGAGCGGTTCGGGATCGAGCTGGACCGGGTGCCCACGGTCCGAACGGCCTCGGACGACGGGCGGTGACCTGCGTCTTCGACGGCGGCCCTGTCGTCGGGCGGAGCGGCCGTAGCGGAAAATGACGTGGTGAGCGATGTGAGACATGTGCTGGTGCTGCCCGACCGCGATGCCGCGGAAGAGGTGGCGGAGGCGCTCGGGGCGCGGTTCGGGCTGGACGAGGAACCGCGGATCGTCCGGGACGCGCTGGCCGGCGAGGACGACGCCGAGGACGCGCAGTGGCTGGTGGTGCTGCGGGACGAGGCCGAGGTCCTCGATGCCGGGCAGCTGGACGAGTTCGTGGGGGAGTGGGACGGCTGGCGGGAGGAGCCGTAGCACCGCGGGACTGTGACCCGGGGGCCGGCCGCGGCCGGAGGGCGGCCGGGCCGGGTTGTCAGTGGCCCGTGGGATGCTTTCCGTGATGGCCAAGAAGACCGCGACCGATGACCTCCTCGCCCCCGTGACCCTTGCCGTGGGCCAGGAGGACCTCCTGCTCGACCGCGCCGTGCAGGAGGTGGTGGCCGCCGCCCGGGCCTCCGACGCCGACACGGACGTACGGGATCTGACCTCGGACCAGTTGCAGCCGGGCACGCTCGCCGAGCTGACGAGTCCTTCGCTGTTCGCCGAGCGCAAGGTCGTGGTCGTCCGCAACGCGCAGGATCTGTCGGCCGACACGATCAAGGAGCTGAAGGGGTACTTCGCCGCGCCCGCGGAGGAGATCACCCTTGTACTGCTGCACGCGGGCGGCGCGAAGGGCAAGGGACTGCTCGACGCCGCGCGCAAGGCCGGGGCACGCGAGGTCGCCTGCCCCAAGATGACCAAGCCGGCCGACCGGCTGGCGTTCGTGCGTGGGGAGTTCCGGGCGCAGGGGCGTTCGGCGACGCCGGAGGCGTGCCAGGCGCTGGTGGACGCGATCGGGAGCGACCTGCGGGAGCTGGCGTCGGCGGTGTCCCAGCTGGTGGCGGACGTCGAGGGCACGATCGACGAGGCGGTGGTCGGCCGCTATTACACCGGGCGGGCCGAGGCGTCGAGCTTCACCGTGGCGGACCGGGCGGTCGAGGGCCGGGCCGCGGAGGCGCTGGAGGCGCTCAGATGGTCGCTGGCCACGGGGGTGGCGCCGGTGCTGATCACGAGTGCGCTCGCGCAGGGCGTGCGGGCCATCGGCAAGCTGTCGTCGGCGCGCGGCGGGCGTCCCGCGGACCTCGCCCGGGAGCTGGGCATGCCGCCCTGGAAGATCGACCGGGTCCGCCAGCAGATGCGGGGCTGGACACCGGAGGGGGTGGCGGTCGCCCTGCGGGCGGTCGCGGAGGCCGACGCGGGCGTGAAGGGCGGCGGGGACGATCCGGAGTACGCCCTGGAGAAGGCGGTCGTCACGATCGCGCGGGCGGCGCGCTCCAGAGGCCGGGGCTAGTCGCGGGCTTCCGCCCGGGGCGGCATCGTGCGGGCACACCGAAGGCCCCGACCGCTCACCCTGGGGAAGGGCGGTGGCGGGGCCTTCGGTTCAAGCTCGTGGGCTCGTACCCGCGTGGCGAACGCAGGCCGCGTACGAACCCGGGGTGCCGGACGGGAGCGGATGAGAGAGGGCCCGCTCGATTCCTTCCGGCGTCAAATCAAGTGTCAGCCCTTGAGGGACGCGACCTTGCTGGCCAGCGCCGACTTCTTGTTGGCGGCCTGGTTCTTGTGGATGACGCCCTTCGAGACAGCCTTGTCGAGCTGACGCGCGGCAGCGCGCTGGAGCTCGGTGGCCTTCCCGGCGTCACCCGCGGCAGCGGCCTCGCGAGCCTTGCGGATCGCGGTCTTGAGCGAGGACTTGACGGCCTTGTTGCGAAGGCGCGCCTTCTCGTTCGTCTTGTTCCGCTTGATCTGGGACTTGATGTTCGCCACGAATGAGCCTTTTCAGGTTCAGGCACGCGGGACCGGAAGCCTCACGCACCGATGATTTCTTGAAGTCGTGCCTCGCGCTGAGAGGGCATGAGGCACAGCCACCCAGGCTACCAGCCGCCTTCGGGCGGCCCAAACCAGCCGCAGAGGCCCCCGGGCGTCGCCCGATCCGGCTGTCAGGCCCGTCACGACATGGCCCAAAACGGTCGCAGCCTCCCGCGCGTGGGACGATGGAGGCTACGTATCGATCCGACCCGAGACCGCAGACACTGCGGACGCCTCAAGAATCAGGACCCTGCGTGCCCGCCACTCCTAGCCATGTGCCCGAGCCGAGCCGTACCGACCCGGCACTGATCCGCAACTTCTGCATCATCGCGCACATCGACCACGGCAAGTCCACGCTCGCCGACCGGATGCTCCAGCTGACCGGTGTCGTCGAGCAGCGGCAGATGCGCGCTCAGTACCTCGACCGCATGGACATCGAGCGCGAGCGCGGCATCACGATCAAGTCCCAGGCGGTGCGTCTGCCGTGGGCCCCGACCCACGATCCGGGCAACACGCACATCCTGAACATGATCGACACCCCTGGGCATGTCGACTTCACCTATGAGGTCTCGCGGTCGCTCGCCGCGTGCGAGGGGACGATCCTCCTCGTCGACGCCGCCCAGGGCATCGAGGCCCAGACCCTCGCCAACCTCTACCTGGCGATGGAGAACGACCTCACGATCATCCCCGTCCTCAACAAGATCGACCTGCCGGCCGCGCAGCCCGAGAAGTTCGCCGAGGAGCTCGCGAATCTCGTCGGCTGCGAGCCCGGCGACGTGCTCAGGGTCTCCGCCAAGACGGGTCTCGGTGTCGAGGCCCTGCTGGACAAGGCCGTCGAGCAGATCCCGGCGCCGGTCGGCGTCGCGGACGCGCCCGCCCGCGCGATGATCTTCGACTCGGTGTACGACTCCTACCGGGGCGTCATCACCTATGTCCGTGTCGTCGACGGACAGCTCAACAAGCGCGAGCGCATCAAGATGATGTCCACCAACGCGACCCATGAGCTGCTGGAGATCGGTGTCAGCTCGCCCGAGATGCTCCCGGCCGACGGGCTCGGGGTCGGCGAGGTGGGCTACCTCATCACCGGTGTGAAGGACGTCCGCCAGTCCAAGGTCGGTGACACGATCACCAGCCAGGCCAAGGGGGCCCAGGAGGCCCTCGGCGGTTACAAGGACCCGAAGCCGATGGTCTTCTCGGGTCTGTACCCGCTCGACGGCTCCGACTACCCGGACCTGCGCGAGGCCCTCGACAAGCTCCAGCTCAACGACGCCGCGCTCGTCTACGAGCCGGAGACGTCCGCCGCCCTCGGCTTCGGCTTCCGCGTCGGCTTCCTCGGCCTGCTCCACCTCGATGTGGTCCGCGAGCGCCTGGAGCGCGAGTTCGGGCTCGACCTGATCGCCACCGCGCCCAACGTGGTCTACCGCGTGATCATGGAGGACGGCACCGAGCACATCGTCACCAATCCGAGCGAGTTCCCCGAGGGCAAGCTCGACGAGGTCTACGAGCCGGTCGTGCGGGCCACGATCCTCGCGCCCACCGAGTTCATCGGCGCGATCATGGAGCTGTGCCAGACCCGCCGCGGCACGCTGCTCGGCATGGACTACCTGTCCGAGGACCGAGTCGAGATCCGCTACACGCTCCCGCTCGCGGAGATCGTCTTCGACTTCTTCGACCAGCTGAAGTCCAAGACCCGCGGTTATGCGTCGCTGGACTACGAGCCCACCGGCGAGCAGAACAGCTCCCTGGTCAAGGTGGACATCCTGCTGCACGGCGACAAGGTGGACGCCTTCTCGGCGATCACCCACAAGGACCAGGCGTACGCCTACGGTGTCCGGCTCGTCGCCAAGCTGAAGGAGCTGATCCCGCGGCAGAACTTCGAGGTGCCGGTCCAGGCCGCCGTCGGCTCCCGGGTGATCGCCCGCGAGACCATCCGCGCCATCCGCAAGGACGTCCTCGCCAAGTGCTACGGCGGTGACATCTCCCGTAAGCGGAAGCTGCTGGAGAAGCAGAAGGAGGGAAAGAAGCGGATGAAGATGGTGGGTTCCGTGGAGGTTCCCCAGGAGGCCTTCATCGCCGTCCTGAGCAGCGATGACAGCGCGGGGTCGGCCAAGGGCAAGAAGTAACCGAGGGATACCCGGAAAACCGGCCGAACAGGGGCCCGTCGTACGAAAGTGCGACGGGCCCCGTGCGCGTACCCGGTCGCTCTCTGTAGGAAGTGACACGCCACCGCCCCTTACGCACTGGCCGGTCGGCCTCTACCCTGATCTCTGCTCGGTAGTTACTCGCGAGTTAAACAAGTGCGCCGGAGTGACGCCGGTCGCCATGAGCCAGTCGCATCGAGCCATCAGTATTGAGTCATCGAGTCAGCTGCACTGAGTCAGCCGCACCGTCGCGGGCCCCGGAGGATGTCGTGAGCGACACACAGACTTTGATCGAGAACCGTCCGCCGTCCGTGGCGGCCCTCTTTCTGGAGCGCGTGGCGGCAACGCCCGAGGCAGAGGCCTACCGCTACCCCGTACCCCCGGCCTCCGGTGAGGGCCCGGACGAATGGAAGTCGCTGAGCTGGGCCGAGGCCGCGGAGCGGGTCTACTCCATCGCGGCCGGACTGATCGAGCTGGGTGTGCAGCCGGAGCAGCGGGTGGCGCTCGCCTCCTCGACGCGGGTCGAGTGGATCCTCGCCGACCTGGGCATCCTGTGCGCCGGCGCGGCCACGTCGACCGTCTACCCGCAGACCAACGCCGAGGAGTCGGCCTTCATCCTCTCCGACTCCGAGAGCAAGGTGCTCATCGCGGAGAACGCGGAACAGCTGGCCAAGGCCCGGGAGAGGCGCGCCGAGCTGCCCGAGCTGACCCATGTCGTGGTGATCGACCCCAAGAGCGTCGAGACCGATGACTGGGTGCTCACCCTCGCCGAGCTGGAGACCCGGGGCGCCGCCTATCTGGAGAAGCACCCGGAGCTGATCAAGGAGCGGGTCGGCGCGATCACCAAGGACCAGCTCGCCACCCTCATCTACACCTCCGGTACCACCGGCCGCCCCAAGGGTGTGCGCCTGCCGCACGACAACTGGGCCTACATGGCGAAGGCGATCGCGGCGACCGGACTGGTCGGCAGCGACGACGTGCAGTACCTGTGGCTGCCGCTCGCGCACGTCTTCGGCAAGGTGCTCACGTCGGGCCAGATCGAGGTGGGGCACGTCACCGCCGTCGACGGCCGGGTCGACAAGATCATCGAGAATCTGCCGGTCGTACAGCCGACGTACATGGCGGCCGTGCCGCGCATCTTCGAGAAGGTCTACAACGGGGTCGCGGCCAAGGCACGAGCCGGCGGCGCGGCCAAGTACCGGATCTTCCAGTGGGCGGCCGAGGTCGCACGCGAGTACGCCAAGGTCTCCCAGGACAACTTCCGCCGGACCGGTACCCACGCGGTGCCCTTCAGCCTGGGCGCCAAGCACAAGGTGGCCGACGCGCTCGTCTTCGCCAAGATCCGCGAGGCCTTCGGTGGCCGGCTGCGCGCCTGCGTCTCCGGTTCCGCGGCCCTCGCGCCCGAGATCGGGTACTTCTTCGCCGGCGCCGGCATCCACATCCTTGAGGGCTACGGCCTCACCGAGTCCTCCGCGGCCTCCTTCGTGAACCCGGGCGAGGCGTACCGCACGGGCACGGTCGGCAAGCCGCTGCCCGGCACCGAGGTGCGCATCGCGGACGACGGCGAGATCCTGCTGCGCGGCCCGGGCATCATGGAGGGCTACCACGGGCTGCCCGAGAAGACCGACGAGGTCCTCGAGGCGGACGGCTGGTTCCACACCGGCGACATCGGTGAACTCTCCCCCGACGGCTACCTGCGCATCACGGACCGCAAGAAGGACCTCATCAAGACGTCCGGCGGCAAGTACATCGCGCCGGCCGAGGTCGAGGGCCAGTTCAAGGCGGTGTGCCCGTACGTCTCCAACATCCTGGTGCACGGCGCCGACCGGAACTTCTGCACCGCGCTGATCGCCCTGGACGAGGTGGCCCTCATGGAGTGGGCGAAGGAGAACGGCCTGGGTGGCAGGTCGTACGCCGATGTCGTCGCCGCGCCCGCCACGGTCGAGATGGTCGACGGCTATGTGAAGCAGCTCAACGAGGGCCTCCAGCGCTGGCAGACCGTCAAGAAGTTCCGGCTGCTGCCGCGGGACCTCGACGTCGAGCACGGGGAGATCACGCCGAGCCTGAAGCTGAAGCGGCCGGTCGTGGAGCGGGAGTACAAGCACCTGATCGACGAGATGTACGCGGGGGCGCGCGAAGCGTAGGGGTGCCTCGGGCGGTGCCGTCGGCTGCGTCCACGTTCACGGCGCGGGTCATCGCGTCGACAGGCGCGGACGTGGCCGCGGCACTGTCCGGCGCGGTCGGTGCCATG